>NZ_JBQTJC010000266.1:0-20392 GCF_052387495.1 Sphingosinicella sp.
GTCGCGGCGGACGATTCCTATCCGAACTGCACGGCCGAGATCACCGACAATTGCCTGCAGGCCTATGAGCGGGGCCGCGACCCCGCATAAGCCGGCTTTCCGGCTCGCCTCAAATCCCCTACTCCGCGCCCACGACTGAGCGCGGAGTGGGGGTTTTTCGCTTATGACGATCAGCTTCGAAGGCCGGGTGGCGATCGTCACCGGCGCGGGCGGCGGATTGGGGCGGGCCTATGCGCTCGAGCTGGCCCGGCGCGGCGCGAAGGTCGTCGTCAACGATCTCGGCGTCGCGCGCGACGGCACGGGGAGCAGCGACGCGGCCCAGGCAGTGGTTGCCGAAATCGAGGCGGCGGGCGGCACCGCGATCGCCGACGGCGGCAGCGTCACCGAATATGCCCAGATGGAGGCGATGGTCGCGCGGGCGAAAGCGGCGTGGGGCGGTGTCCATATCCTGATCAACAATGCCGGCATCCTGCGCGACAAGAGCTTCGCCAAGATGAGCCCGGAGGATTTCGAGCTGGTCGTCCGCGTCCACCTGATCGGCTCGGCGAACTGCACCAAGGCCGTTTGGGAGACGATGCGCGAGCAGGGCTATGGCCGGATCCTGATGACGGCGAGCTCGACCGGGCTCTACGGCAATTTCGGCCAGGCCAATTACGGCGCCGCGAAGCTGGGCCTCGCCGGCCTCGCCAAGACGCTCGCGCTCGAAGGCGCGAAATACAATGTCCGGGTCAACACGATCGCGCCGACCGCGGCGACGCGGATGACCGAAGACCTGTTCCCGGCGGAGCTGCTGGAGCGGTTCAGGCCCGAACTGGTCGTCCCCGCGGCCTTGTTCCTGGTTTCGGACGAAGCGCCGACCAACACGATCCTCGGCGCCGGCGCGGGCGTGGTGCAGGCAGCCCACATCACGCTGACCCGCGGCGTCGCGCTCGACGAGCCCACTCCGGAGGCGGTCGCCGCCCAGTTCGCCGCGATCGTCGACCGAACCGGCGAGATCGTGCCCCAGTCCGGCACCGAGCAGGCGATGACGATCATACAACGGCTGCAGGGCGGCTGAGGAAGGGCCGCGGCATGAAACTCCCCGGCGCGATCGCGGCGGCGGCGCTCGCCATTGCTGGCTGCGGGACGACGGCGCCGGCGGAGCGCGATTTCGTTCCGGGCTATCCCGGGGTCGACTATCTGCCGGCGGAGCGGATGGCGGGCGAGCTCATGCTCGGCTTCGAGCTTTCACTGTTCGAAGGGTGCTGGTTTGAGATGACGCGGGAGGCGGCCGCTCAGCTGAGTGCCCGGGCGCCGGAATGGCGCGGCCGCGGCCCTTATCGCTACCGGATCGAGATGATGGCGCGCCGCGCTCCGGAGGCCGAGGGCCACGGGTTCGGTCACCTGGGCCTCACCCCCTGTCAAGTCCGGGCGAGCCGCTTCCTCTCGGTCCAGCGGATGCGAACGCGGCGCTAGCCCCTCCCCCGTTTACTGTATTGCAGCACCAATACACCTGTGCTACGTGCCCCCGTCCGAACGGGGAGACGCACATGTATAGCGAGAGCGATATCGAGGCCGCGGTCGCCGCCGGGGCGATGAGCGCGGACCAGGCGCAAAGGCTGCGCGGCTTCGTCGCGGCGCAGCGCCATTCGCCGGTGGTCGACGAGGAGCATTTCCGGCTGCTGACCGGCTTCAACGACATTTTCGTCGGCATCGCCGCCGCGATCCTGCTCGCCGCGGTGGCGGGGCTGGCTTATTATATCCCGCCCAATATCGACGGCGACGGCCCCTCGCCCTTCATGGGCCTGTTCGTCGCGGCCGTCGCCTGGGGCCTCGCCGAATTCTTCACGCGCCAGCGCCGGATGGCGCTCCCCAGCATCATCCTGTTGCTCGCCTTCGTCGGCGGGGTGTTCGCGACCGCGGCCTTCACGATGGTGACCGCGATCGGCGAGGACAATCTGAACACGCCGCAGGCCGGCGCGATCATCCTGTCCGCGAGCGCGGCGCTCGCCGCGGCGGCGGCCTGGCTGCACTGGCGGCGCTTCATGGTGCCGATCACGGTCGCGGCCGGAGCGGGCGCGATCGTCGCGCTCGTGCTCGGCCTGATCGCCTCGGGCTTCGTCATGGAGGACATGACCGACGCGCAGGTGGCGGCGATGCAGCAGGTCATCGAGGCGAGCGCGCTGGTGCTCGGCGTCGGCGTCTTCCTGTTCGCGATGTGGTGGGACGGCTCCGATCCGAAGCGCGAGACGCGCCGCTCGGACGTCGCCTTCTGGCTGCATTTGCTGGCGGCGCCGCTGATCGTCCACCCGGTCTTCTCGCTGCTCGGACTGACCGAGGGCAATGTCTCGGCCGGCGGCGGCATCGCCGTGATCCTGCTCTACGTCGTGCTCGGGCTGGTCGCGCTGGCGATCGACCGGCGGGCGCTGCTCGTCTCGGCGCTCGCCTACGTGCTCTACGCGCTGAACAGCCTGTTCGAGACCTACGGCGTGGTCGAGCTGAACGTGGCGCTGACCGCCTTGATCATCGGCTCGGCGCTGCTCCTGCTCTCGGCCTTCTGGAGCAACGCCCGGCGGGCGGTGGTGCGGCCCTTGCCCGAGACGCTGCAGGCGCGGCTGCCGGTGCTCGATCGCAACGCCCCGGCCGCGGCGGCCGCGGCCTAGACAGGTTCGAAGGAAGAGACTGCCCCTCCCGGGAGACCGGGAGGGGTTTTTCCGTTGCGCGGCCTCGCGGACGTGATAGCGTGCCGCCACCGGTCGATGCGCGAGGGGGAACGCCATGGCGACTGTTGCCGAACCGATCGTCCACGAAGAGCCGCGGCCCGACCGCCTGTCCGGCACGCCGCGCGCCCATGCGCTGGATCGCTGGATCTATGTGATTACCGCGGCGAGCTTCATCGTCATCGTGCTGGCGGGGTTCGTCCCGAGCTCGCTGGCGAAGATCGCCGCGGTTCAGGCGGGGGCGAGGCCGCCCTTCCCGCTCGTGCTGCACATGCACGCGGCGCTGATGGGCTCCTTCCTGCTGCTCCTGCTCGCGCAGACCATCCTCGTCGCGAACGGCCGAAGCGACCTGCACCGGCGGCTCGGGCTCGCCGCGATGGTGATCGCGCCGGCGATCGTCATCGTCGGCTTCATCCTCGTCCCGGCAAATTACCAAGGCTTGTGGAGCGCGACGCAGGCAGCGCCGGAAGCGGCGCGCGACCAGCTTCAGAGCACGCTGCGGATGGTCGACAATATCGCGTTGCTGCAATTCCGGGTCGGCATCCTGTTCCCGCTGCTCCTCCTGATCGGCTTGCGGGCACGGGGGAGCAATGCAGGCCTGCACAAGAGGATGATGATCCTGGCGACCGCAATGGCGCTGCCTGCAGGAATCGACCGCATTCCCTGGCTACCGACTACTTTGCCGGCCAGCCCGCTGGCACCGGACTTTTACACGCTGCTCGCAATTTCGCCGATGTTACTGTGGGATATCATCCGCAACCGCAGGGTGCACCGCGCCTATTGGATCGCCCTCGCCTGCTGGCTGCCGATCTCGATCGCGGTCCATAGCCTGTGGGACACGCCGTGGTGGCATGCGACCGCACCCAGTTTGATGGGCGTCTAGCCGCTACTGGCGACGACTTTCAGAAGGCGGCGCTCGATCGGGGCGAGGATCGAGGCGAGCTGGTGGCCGCGGCGCAGCACCTGGCCGGCCTCGCCGATCAGCGCCCAGGCGCCGGCGCGGTTTCCGGGGCGCTTCTCGATCCGATATTCCGGGCGTTCGGCGGCGCGGCGGAAGCACCAGAAGCTCGCCGCGTCGGGGCGGAACTCGATCGCATAATCCTTCCAGTGCCCGGCGGCGACCATGCGGCCGTAGAGATCGACGAGCCGATTGAGCTCGAACCGGTCGAAGCCGACATGCCTTGCTGAACTGGACGGTCCCGGAAATGGCAGGACCGTGCCCATTCAGGCGCGGCCCTGTTCTTTGAGGTCCCGCTCTCCCCGCGCAAGCTCGCGCTCCTCGATCAGCTCGGCGAGGCGCTTGCGGAGCTGCTCGATCTCGCACTGGAGGATTTCGAGCTTCTGGGTGGCGGGATCGAACGCTTCCGAGCAGACCGTGCCGTAGGGCAGGAAGCTCGCCGAGCTCTGCCTGGCGTCGACCAGGGTCGAGCGGGCGGGGATGCCGACCATGGTCGCGCCGGCCGGAACATCCCGGGTGACGACGCTGTTCGCGCCGATCCGCGCCTTGGGGCCCACCGTGATCGGCCCGAGGATCTGTGCGCCCGAGCCGACGATGACGCCGTCCTCCAGCGTCGGGTGGCGCTTGCCGCCGACGCCGTTGGTCGGATTGGTCCCGCCCAGGGTGACCTGCTGGTAGATGGTGACGTCGTCGCCGATCGAGGCGGTCTCGCCGATCACCACGAAGCCGTGGTCGATGAAGAAGTTGCGGCCGATCTCGGCGCCCGGATGAATGTCGATCGCGGTCAGCATTCGCGAGAGATGATTGACCAGCCGGGCGAGCAAGTAAAGCTCGCCCTTGAACAGCCAGTGGGCGACGCGATGCAGGCCGAGCGCGAGCACGCCGGGATAGAGCAGGACCTCCCAGCGCGAGCGCGGCGCCGGATCGCGCGCCAGAATCGAATCGAGATAGGCCAGAAGGCCGGTAGCCATGGAGCGGACGCCCGTATCGTTTCGTCCCAGAGATAGGCCGGACCGCTTAACATTTCCAGACGGGACGGCGCGACGGCGGCTGGCACATCCCGGGCCGACGAACTCCCCCTTGTACCGGGCCGGGACACCGCCGGGCGCGCCTCTTAAGGACGCTTCTGCTATGACCCGTAAAACGAATCCGCGATCAAGCGGGCAAGGGTGCGGCGGGAAACGGGATGGCGTCCGGGACGGGGAGCTTCGAAATGCCGCCGTTCGAGCGGATCGTCGCCGAGCACGGCCCGCTCGTCTCGCGCATCGCGATGACCTATGAGGCCGATCCGACGCTGCGCGAGGACCTCACCCAGCAGATCTTCCTCGCCGTCTGGCAGGCCTTGCCTTCCTACCGCGCCGACGCTTCCTTAAAGACCTTCATCGCCCGGATCGCGCAGAACCGCGCGATCTCCTTCGTCGCCAAGCAGGTCCGCCAGCCGCCGACCGCGGAAATCCCCGAAATACTGGAATCGGACGATCCCGATCCGGAGCAAAATGCGATGGAAGCGAGCGAACGGCGCGCGCTCATCGCCGCGACTCGAAAGCTGCCGCCGCCGCAACGCGAAGTAATCGTGCTGGTCCTCGAAGGTTTCGACTATGCAGAGATCGCTAAAATGCTAGAGATTGCGCCCAATGCGCTGGCATTGAGACTTTCGAGGGCGAAATCGGCATTGAAGACCATTCTGGAGCGGGGGCGATGACCGACTTCGATCTCGACCGCCTCGGCGAGGTGTGGCGTGCCCAGCCGGACGCCGCGGAAATGGCCGCGCTGCAGCGCAGCGCGGAAAAGGTGCGGCGGCGGGCGCGCCTTGGCCAACTCACCGATTTCGGATTGGCTGCGCTCGTCTCCACCGTTGTGCTTATCCTGATGCTTTCCAATCCAAAGGTGGAAACCGGGATCCTGGGCGCCGCGGCAATCGCGCTGATGCTCTACGGTTCAATCCGCCAGAGGCAGTTTCGCATGCTTGAGTTGAAGAGCCTAAGCGGGACCGCAGAGGAAATGCTTGACCAGTCGATCGCCCGCGTCGAGGCGACACTCAAGCGCACGCGCCAAAGCTTGATCATTGCCCTACCCGGCTTCCCGATGGGCGTCGGCTTCGGCGTGGCTCTCAACTCGGGATCGGGCAGCGACCTTCTTAACCGCTTTTCCGAGAATCCGTGGCTTGGCCGCTATGGCATTGTCGCTGCCGTGCTCGTAGCCGCCGCGGCGTTGATGATCATCCATCTCATGCGCACGCAGCGGCGGTCGCGCCGCGAGCTTGAGCAGCTGGCGGCGTTGCGCGAAGCCTATCGTGAGGAAAGCGAGGCGACGCATGATGGTTAATCAAACGAAATCGCCTACTTAGCGAAGTCTCAATCATTCTCTGGCAATGACCTTCCCGTGGGATACGAAAAGAACAGGGAAGGCAAAGCCAATGAATAAGTCGTATGAGCCGATCCGTTTCGAGGTCGAGCATCTTCCCGAGCTCGCGACCCAGGTCGCCATTTCCGGCTCGGCCAAGCAGCGGGAAGTGGGCGGCGGCGCGTGTCTGATGGTTGCGGCCGGCATCGCCGTCTACGCCTCGCTCTAGGTCGTTTGTCATCAACCGTGGCCCCGGCCCGGAAGCGACTTTGCGCGCTTCGGGGCCGGGGCCATTCATATCGAAGCACTGCCAAGGATGGCCTCTTTGCCCGAATTCCGCTCGCGCGAGTTTCGCCGACGGGCTCTGATCGTGCTGCACGACCCGAGTGTGCTTTGCGGCGCGACGATCGCTCTCCTCTGCGCCACCTTAGGGGTTCCTGAAGGAATGATCGGATAGAGCGCTTCGCATGATCGTCGGAGAGGAACTGAAGGCCTGGCTAAGCAACCGCGAGGCGCATCGCCGTGTCGAAGCGGCCGCCAGCCGAGCGGCCGATGCATGGAGCGACGGCCGGGCGCATCGACGCTTCGACCAGGTGCTGGGCCCCGTGCGCGATGCCGGCGTGAACGAGATCGTCGAGGCAGCCCATACCCTCTTCGCCGACGACGCCTGGGTCGACGCGCTGATCGACCATCTCGCGCAAGAGATGCGCGCCGATCCCTATTTCGAGCCGCCCTTCCGGGCCCTCAACAGCGACATCCATTCCGGGCTGCTCGTCTTCGAGGACCAGCACGTCAACATCGCCGCGGGCGTAAGCCGGGTGGCGCAGCTTGCGGCGAAGAAGAATGTCAAAGGCAAGGCCGCGTCGGTCAATTTCACCGGGCAGGTCAGCGTTCTGAAATTCGTGAAGGCGGGCGGTGCGGCGATCGCTTTCTGGGAGGGTCCCGAGATCGGCGAGGGCTTCAGCGCCGCGACGGCGGGTACCTGCCGCCGAACGAAACGCCGAGTGATCGCAGACGGCGAGATCCTCGTCGTCGACGGCCGCCGGCAGAGCTATGTGATCGAGCATGCGACCTCGAACCTGGTCGTGCTCCAGGCCAATCTCCGCACCGGCCAGGCCCCGGTCGCCGTGGAATATGATGCGGCGAGCGGCGCCTATCTCGGCTGCAGCGCGACCGACGACGGCGCCTCGCGCATCCAGATGATCTCGACCCTGGTGCGCAAGCTCGGCCACGAGCAAGCGTTCGAGGCGATCGCCGCCTTCCTCGATCATCCGAGCTTCTTCGTGCGCTGGCACGTGATGCGCGAGCTGGTCGGGATCGACGCCGCGGCCGCCCTCCCCCACCTCAAGCGCATGGCCGCCCGCGATCCGCACCCCGATCCGCGCGCCGCGGCGCGCCTCGTCCTCGATCATGTCGAGAGCGCGATTCCCCGGAAGGACGCGGCCTGATGCCCCGGATCATCGACTGTCCCGCCGACGAGGCGATCGAGCTGGGCGATCTCGTTCAGGCGCTGAACGACGAGCATTTCGACCCCGCCGACGAGGAGAGCTTCGCCGCCGCGGGGCCGCTGCTCAGGCGCCTCGCCAGCAACCGCCGCTTCCTCGCCGACCTCGCCGTCGCCGAGCTCAAGGACCGCTGCGACACGCAGAGCCGCGAGAACCGCTATTCGGGGCAGGTGATCATGCTGCACCGGGCGACCGAGAAATATTTCATCCGCGCTAATTTCTGGCCCTCGCCCCAGGACAGCCTGTTCAAGGCGAGCGGGACCTCGCCCTTCTTCTACCACGTCCCGCACGACCACAATTTCTCGTTCCTGACCGTCGGCTATATGGGCCCCGGCTATTGGAGCGAATATTACGAATATGACTACGACAAGGTCGTCGGCGTGCCGGGCGAGAAGATCGACCTCAGGTTCATCGAGAAGGCGAAGCTCGATCCCGGCAAGGTGATGCTCTACCGGGCGCACAAGGACGTGCACAACCAGCTCCCAGCCGACGAAATGTCGGTCTCGATCAACATCATGGAGGCGAGCCCGCGCCTCCCCTATCTCACCCAGTACCGCTTCGATCCGGCCAAATGCGAGATCGCGGGTATCCTCACCCGGACCTCAAGCGAGGCGCTGCTCGCGCTCGCCGCCAACCATGACGGGGGCAACGCCCGCGACCTGGTCGAGAGCTTCGCCGCCCGCCATCCCTGCGACCGCATCCAGTTCGCCGCGCTCCGCGAGCTGGCCTCGGCCGCGCCCTCGATCGATGCGGGGCTGGCGATCCTGGGCGAAGGCACGAAGGCGCCCAACCGCTTCGTCGCGCAAATGGCCGCCAAGGCGATCGCCGGCATCGAGGCCAATAGGAGCTGGATAGAGCGAGCCGCTTAAGCGGCTTTGCCTTCGCCGCCGCGTCGATTAGGTTCGCGGCCCATGAGCGATCTCGACGCCTTTATCGCGGGCCTGCCGAAGGCCGAGCTCCACATGCACATCGAGGGCAGCCTAGAGCCGGAGCTGATGTTCGCGCTGGCCAAGCGCAACGGGGTCGCGATCCCGTTCGACAGCGTCGAGGCGGTCCGCGCCGCCTACAGCTTTTCCAACCTGCAGGACTTCCTCGACATCTATTATCAGGGCGCGAACGTCCTGCGCACCGAGGCGGACTTCAAGGACCTCGCCGCCGCTTATTTCGACCGGATCGCAGCGGACGCCGTCGTCCACGCCGAAATCTTCTTCGACCCGCAGACCCATACCGATCGTGGCATCCCGTTCGACACGGTGATGCGCGGCCTGCTCGCGGGAATGGAGGAGGCCGAGGCGAAGCACGGCATCAGCTCGAAGCTGATCCTCTGCTTCCTGCGGCATCTCGACGAGGAGGCGGCCTTCGCGACGTTGGAGATGGCGAAGCCCTGGTTCGACAAGATTGAGGCGGTCGGGCTCGATTCTTCGGAGCTCGGCCACCCGCCCGTAAAGTTCGCCCGTGTCTTCGCCACCGCCGCCGAGCTGGGTCTCAAGCGCGTCGCCCATGCCGGCGAGGAAGGCCCGCCCGATTATGTCCGCGAGGCGCTGGACATCCTCCATGTGGACCGGCTCGACCATGGCAATCGCAGCCTCGAGGATGCGGTGCTGACCGAGCGGCTGGCGCGCGAGGAGATGACGCTCACCGTCTGCCCGCTCTCGAACGTCAAGCTCTGCAACGTCGCCTCAATGGACGTCCATCCGATCGACCGAATGCTGACGCTCGGCCTACGCGCGACCATCAACTCGGACGACCCCGCCTATTTCGGCGGCTATATCAACGACAATTACCGCGCCGCCGCGAAAGGCCGCGGCCTCACCCGCGACGACCTCGCCACGCTGGCGCGCAATTCCTTCCTCGGCTCGTTCCTGACCGAGGAGGACAAGGCCAGCCACCTCGCGCGCGTGGATGCCTACGTAGCGACAGCCTAGCTCTGGCTTTTATCGCCGCGCCTGATTAAATCGCCTGTATTGATCGATTGAGGCGATGAACGTGCACCTCCCTACGCTGAAGCAGCTCCAATATCTGGTCGCGCTGCGCACGCACGGCCATTTCGGCCGAGCGGCGGAGGCGTGCTTCGTGACCCAATCGACCTTGTCGGCGGGGATCAAGGAGCTGGAGACCCTGATCGGCGTCACTCTGGTCGAGAGGACGCGGCGCGTGGTGCGCTTCACGCCGCTGGGCGAACGGGTCGCCGAGAAGGCGCGGCGCATCCTGCGCGAGACCGAGGATCTCGCCGACATGGTCCGCGCCGCGGGCAAGCCGCTCGCCGGCGAGCTGAGGATGGGCGTGATCCCCACCATCGCGCCGTTCCTGCTCCCTACCCTGCTGCCGCGGCTGCGCGAGCAATGGCCGGACCTCAGGCTCTATCTGCGCGAGGAACCCAGCCAGGCGGCCTGCGACGCGCTCCACCGCGGCAAGCTCGATTGCGTGCTGCTTGCCTTGCCCTTCGCCTGCGGCGACGTGGATACGGCCGGCCTGTTCGACGACCGGCTGATGGTCGCCTTTCCGCCCGGTGGCGCGGACAAGCTCCCGGAGACCGTACCCGCCTCGGCGATCGACGAGACCAAGCTCTTGCTGCTCGAAGACGGCCATTGCCTCAAGGATCACGCGCTTTCCGCCTGCAACCGGCCGGAGCTGCGCGCCGAGGCGTCGATCCTCGGCACCTCGCTGCACACGCTCGTGCAGATGGTCGACAACGGCCTCGGCCTCACCCTCATCCCCGAAATGGCGGTGGACGCCGGCATCCTCGAAGGCACCAACGTCGTCGCCCGCCGCCTCGACGCCGAGCACCCGACCCGCCGCATCGCTTTGGTCTGGCGCAAAGGGAGCCCGCGGGAGAAAGAGTTCCGGCTGCTGGCCGATGCGCTGAAGGCTGCCGCCTAGTCCATGTGCTTGAGGCCGACGCGCAGATAGTCCCAGCCGGTGACCAGGGTCAGCGCCGCAGCGGCCCAAAGGCAGCCCAAGCCGAGGGGGTGAACCCAGGCTTGGCCGGGCAGCGCGCCGGCGAGGATCAGGGCGCCGAGCGAGACGAGCTGGAAGGTCGTCTTCCATTTGGCGAGCTGGCTCACGGGGACGGAGATGCGCAAGGAGGCGAGGAACTCGCGCAGGCCCGAGACAATGATCTCACGCAGCAGGATGATCAGCGCCGGGATCAGGTGCCAGTCGGTGACGATCGGTCCTTCGAAGCCACGCACGGGCTCGCGCGCGATCAGCATCACGATCACCGAAGCGACCATGATCTTGTCCGCGATCGGATCGAGGAACTGGCCCAGCCGCGACACCGTCCCCTGCGCGCGGGCGAGATAGCCGTCGAAATAATCGGTGATCCCGACCAGGCAGTAGAGCACGAAGGTGACGCCATATTGCCACGGCGTCGGCGACCAGAGCAGGAAGACCAGCAGCGGCACCGCGAGGATGCGCGACAGGGTCAGGAGGTTCGGCACCGTCAGCATGCGCGCCGCCCCTGTAGCCGGATCGGGACGAGAATGGGAGAGGCGGGGGCTTGTGTGGCGCGAAGGGCTCGGCCTATGACCTCGCATCCGGCCCGAGGGCGAGGACGAGAAGACGTAATCAGGATGCCGACCTCCCCATCGTCTCGCCCGGCCGCGCGCGCCTGTCCTGGAGCCGCTTCGGACTGATGTACGGCGCGACCCATCTCCTCGGCGTCCGGCGTTTCCTGCCGCTGTTCGTCACCCAGTTGCTCGGCGCGTTCAACGACAATCTGTTCAAGAACGCGATGGTTCTGTTCGTCGTCTACCAAGTCTATAACGACGAGGCCTCGGAAACCTGGTTCAGCGCCGTCACCACCGCCGTCTTCATCCTCCCCTTCTTCCTGCTCTCCGCGCTCTCCGGCCAGCTCGCCGACGCGCGCGACAAGGCGCGGATCATCCGCATCGTCAAGGCCTGCGAGATCGGCATCATGCTGGTCGGCGCGGGCGGCCTGCTCCTGGCGTGGCAAGGGATCCTGGTGCACCAGCTGGCCATCCCCATCCTGCTGCTCGCGCTCTTTGCGATGGGGGTTCACTCGACCTTCTTCGGCCCGATCAAATATGCGATCCTGCCGCAGCATCTGGAGAAGGACGAGGTGCTCGGCGGCACCGGCCTGGTCGAGGCGGGCACCTATCTCGCGATTCTCGGCGGCACCATCCTCGCGGGGGTGATCTCGGTCCAGGCCTCGGCCGCCGCCGTTATCGCGATCGCCTTGATCGGCTACGCTTCGGGCCGCAGGGTGCCGCCGGCGCCACCCCTCGAGGGCGGCCCTGTCATCGATTTCAACGTCTTCCGCTCTTCGTGGCGGCTGATCAGCGCGACGCTGCACATCCCGCGCCTGTTCCTCGCCATCGTCTCGATCAGCTTCTTCTGGACGATCGGGGCGGTACTCTTCATCCAGTTCCCGCCGCTGGTGAAGAACGTGCTCACCGCCGATCGCGCCGTCGCCAGCCTGTTCCTCGCCATCTTCTCGATCGGCGTCGCGATCGGCTCGGTCGCGGTCAACCGGCTGCTCAAGGGCGAGGTTTCGGCGCGCTATTCGGCGCCCTCGGTGATCGCGATGGGGCTGTGCGTGGTCGGCTTCCACCTCACCGCCGCGGGCTGGCAGGGGCTGCCCGCCGGCCAGCTCTACGACGTCGGGGATTTCATGCGCCACGACGGCAATTGGCCTTTGCTCGGCTCGCTGCTCGGCATCGCGATCTTCGGCGGCATGTTCGTGGTGCCGCTTTACGCCTTCCTCACCACCACCGTGCCCAAATCGCAGGCGGCGCGCACCGTCGCAGCGAACAATATCGTCAATTCCGGCGCGATGGTGGTCGGCTCGCTGATTGCGATCGGCCTGTCGATGGCGGGCGTCGCGGTCGAGGACCAGCTGCTGCTCGCCGCCGCCATGTGCCTCCTCTCCGCCTGGCTCGCCTGGAAGCTGCACAAAGCGTGCGACGCGGTCGAATGCACCGACAAGGAAGTGCTGCCGGACACGGTCTGACGGCTCAGATCATCAGGATTGCCGCCAGCGCGAAGGCGGCCAGGATCGCGCTCTGCCCGGCGATCACGAGGATGGGGCGAAGGCCGAAGGCGGCGAGCTGGCGCGGCGCGATCTTGGTGCCGAGGCCGACGATCGCGACCAGCAGGCAGAAGCGCGACGCTTCCGCCAGCAGGCGCTGGACCTCGCCCGCGATGATCCCGAGCGAGGCGAGCGCGGCGAAGGCGAGGAAGCCGACCAGAAACCAGGGCACGAGCGGCGGCCGTTCACGCTTTTCCCCGCCACGGCTTGCCCACCAGCCGATCAGCATCACGACCGGCGCCAGGCAGGCGACGCGGACGAGCTTGACCGTCGTCGCGACCTCGCCGGCCAAAGGGGAGTGGGTGAAGCCGGCGCCGACCGCCTGGACGACCTCATGCAAGGTGCTGCCGTAGAAGATTCCGGCCGCGGTCTCGTCCATGCCGAGCGCGGCGGCGAGGAAGGGGTAAGCGATCATCGCCGCCGTCCCGATCACGGTGATCGCGGCGACGGTGGCGGCGGCGTTTCCGGAGCGCGTCGCCGTGCGCGGCAGGACGGCGGCGACGGCGAGCGCGGCGGAGGCGCCGCAGATCGCGACGGCGGCGGCGGTCAGGAAAGACAGCTCACGCGAAAGCCGGCTCGCGCGGGCCAAGGCGAAGCCGAGACCCAGGCAGACGATGAGCCCGCCGACGGCGATCGCCACCGCCCCAAACCCGAGTGCCGCCATCTCGCCGATCGTCACCCGCGCGCCGAGCAGGGCGACCCCGAGCCGCAATATCTCCCGCGCGGACAATGCGAGACCCGGCGCGACGGACGGCCGGCCGGCAAGCGGGGCGACCGCCATGCCGAGCAGCAGCCCGACCAGCACCGCCGGCAGCACCGTGTACCGGGCGACCTCGAGCGCCGCGAGCGCCAGCGCGGCAGCCAGCAGCACGCCAGGAACATACGCGCCGGCCCGGCGCAAACGGCCCTGGATGCCTGGCGAGTCGGATTGCCCCATCGGAAGGCGTCTAGCGCCCTCGCCGAAGGATGGAAGAAATTAGCCCAGGAAGGTGCCGAAGACGACCAGGCCGGCAACCCAGCCGGTGGCGAAAAACCTCAAATCGTCGAGCCATTCGGGCGGTCCCGAAGGAGGGAAGTCAGGCTCTTCGAGCGGGAGCGCCGCGGCCATCGGGCCGACGCGACGGACGATGAGGGGCGCGAAGCGGCTCATGGCGCCGATTAAGAATCGATTCACCATGCTCGCGCAAGACCGCGCGGAGGGTTAATTTCGCGAAGCGCGTCCCACGATGGGACGCGCGAGTCAGACCATCGCTTTGGGGCGGGTGAAGATGCGGGTCACTTCGGGCTCGAAGCTCTCGAGGCTGTCGATCTCGAAGTCGGGATCGAAGGCCGGCGCGTCCCATTCGTCGACCAGTTTCTCGGCGAAGGCGAACCAGCTCTCGTTCCGGAAGCGCTCGCGCCCTTCCGGATCCTTGCCGAGGTGCTCGAAATAATAGCGGCCCTGGAATTCCTGGTGCCAGTAAACGGCGTGATAAATGTCGTCGCGCACATAGGGCTTCAGCATCTCGGCGGCGATCGGGCCGTGATTGGGGATCGAGAAGAGCTTGCCGAGATCGTGGCAGAGCGCGGCGACCACCTCCTCGTCGCTCGCGCCGGCGCGGCGGGCGAGCGTGCCCGCCATCAGGCAATGGGTGAGCTGGTTCGCGGCGAAGCCGACCTCGATCGCCTCGAGGCGGCGCAAGCTCTCCATGATCTGCTTCGGCGCGGTCGAGGCCTGGTGCTTGCCATGCTCGGCGGCGATATGGGCCCACTCGTCGGCAGTGCCCTGCTTCATGTCGGTGAACATGGTCCACTTGTATCATGCGCGCGCCACGCGGCATAGCCGAGCCGATGCCCCGCCTCGACACGCTCTCGCTCGCCGCCGCGCGGCGGATCGCGCTCGCGGCGCAAGGATTCGGCGGGGCGAAGCCGGCGCCGCTGAATTGGGGGCATCTCGCCCGCAATCTGGAGCGGATCGGCCTGCACCAGATCGACAGCGTCAACGTCCTCGCCCGCGCCCATTATCTCCCCGCCTTCTCGCGGCTCGGCGCTTATGACCGCCCTTTGCTCGACCGCGCCGCCTGGGGGCCGAAGGGAAAGCGGCGGCTGTTCGAATATTGGGCGCACGAGGCGTCGCTGCTGCCGCTCACCCTTCACCCGCTGTTGCGCTGGCGGATGGCCGAGGCCGACCGCGGCGAGCGCGGCTGGACCCGGCTCAAGGCCTTCGCGCATGAGCGCCGCCCCGAGGCCGAGGCGATCCTCGCCCGCATCCGCGCCGAAGGGCCGATGGCAGCGTCCGATTTCGAGCATGGCAAGAGCCGCTCCGGCTGGTGGGAATGGGGCGAGACCAAGCAGGCGCTCGAATTCCTGTTCTGGGCCGGCCATATCGGCACGGCGACCCGGCGCGGCAACTTCGAGCGGGTCTATGATCTCACCGAGCGGGTGATCCCGGCGGACACGCTGAATCGGCCGACGCCCGAGCCCGCGGAGGCGCGGCAGCGCCTGGTAGAGATTGCTGCACGCGCGCTCGGCGTTGCCACCGCACTGGACCTGCGCGACTATTTCCGGCTCAAGCCGCACGAGGCCGGTCCGGCGATCGAGGCGCTGGTCGAGGCCGGGACGCTTGTCCCACTCACGGTCGAGGGCTGGCGTCAGCCTGCTCTACTCCACGCGGAGGCGCGGCGGCCGCGCCGGATCGAGGGCCAGGCGCTGCTCGCGCCGTTCGATCCCTTGATCTGGGAACGGGCGCGGACCGAGCGGTTGTTCGGCTTCCGCTACCGGATCGAAATCTACACTCCCGCCGAGAAACGCACCCATGGCTATTACGTCCTGCCCTTCCTGATGGATGAGGCGCTGGTCGCCCGCGTCGACCTCAAGGCCGACAGGCAGGCCGGGCGGCTGCTCGTCCAGAACATCCATCTCGAGCCCGGCGCGCCGCCGGACACGTACGAACGCCTCGCCGTGGAGCTGGCGGCGATGGCCGGCTGGCTGGGCCTCGAAGGGCCGGCGCAAATCATCCGCTAGCCCCTGCGCCCGTGCTGGCGTAGCGTCGCGCGGGAGAGCAGGGCGAACCGGCCCCTATTTCGAGAGCGGGATGAACCTGATGAACCAAGTGCCCGAGGCGAAGCGCAGCCATATCAGGCTGACCTCGCACCCCGGCTCGCGCGGCCCGGCGCGCTTTCCGCTGCGCTGGGGCGCGGCCGATGCGGCGGCGCGCGGCCCGGTGATCGCCACCGTCAATGCGGGCGGCGACCGCAACGCGATCGGCGCCCATGGCGGCTCCTATTCGATCTACCGCGCGCTCGCCATCTCCTCGGGCGCGATGGACCCGCAGGCGCGGCCGGACCTCAACGACACCTCGCCGGTCTGCGAGATCGGCCCCCACAAGCAATGGGGCCAGGCCGGCAAGATCGTCTCGCTCGACCCCTGGGGGCACCGTGTCGCGCTGGACTTCGCCGAGCCGCTCGCCGCCGGCGTGGATCTTCGCCCGACCATCGCGATCACCAGAGCGCGGCTGACGCTCCACGAGATAAAGGAAGCGATCGCGGCGGGGAGGCTCAAGGTGGACGACCGCATCGTCCATCCGGCGGGCGACGTCTCGGTGACCAAGATCGCGGTCGATCCGGTCTGGTGGCTGCCCGGGGTGGCCGAGCGCTTCGGGGTCGCCGAAGGCGAGCTGCGCCGCTGCCTGTTCGAGCAGACCGGCGGCATGTACACCGATCTCGTTACCCGGCCCGATTTGTCCGTCTTCCTGCCGCCGATCGGAGGCATGACGCTCTACATCTTCGGCGATCCGGCCTTGCTCGGCAACAAGCGCAAGACGCTCACCTGCCGAGTCCATGACGAGTGCAACGGCTCGGACGTGTTCGGCTCCGACATCTGCACCTGCCGCCCCTATCTCACCCACGGCATCGAGGAGGCGACGCGGACCGCCCAGGCGGGCGGCGTCGGCCTCATCGTCTACAACCGCAAGGAGGGCCGCGCGCTCGGCGAGGTCACCAAGTTCCTCGTCTACAACGCCCGCAAGCGCCAGCCGGGCGGCGACCAGGCGGCGACCTATTTCGAGCGGACCGAATGCGTCGCCGGCGTGCAGGACGCGCGCTTCCAGCAATTGATGCCGGACGTGATCCACTGGCTCGGCATCCGCCGGATCGACCGCTTCGTCTCGATGTCCAACATGAAATATGACGCGCTCGCCGCCGGTGGGATCGAGATATGCGAGCGGGTGCCGATCCCGGCTGGGCTGATCCCGCCCGACGCCAGCGTGGAGATGGAGGCCAAGAAGGCCGCCGGCTATTTTACCCCCGAGGGCGCGCCGAGCGCCGATGCGCTCCGCTCGGTGGTCGGGCGCGACCTGGGGAAGTTTTGAGACGTGACATCGCTGCCGTCTTCGTCATTGCGAGCAAAGCGAAACAATCCAGCATGGTCTCCGAGCCGGGCTGGATTGCCGCGTCGCTTCGCTCCTCGCAATGACGGCCGTTAGCATGCACGGCCCCGCCGATCCGGTTCGCGCCCTGCTGAGCGCCAGCGCCGTGCGCGAGCGGGCGCACGAGATGCTGGAGCTGGCATTGGCGGGCGAGGTCGAAGGCTGGCGCGTCGATCTGTCGAATCTCGCCGAGGCGGCGGACCGGACGGCGACCGCGACGCGCGAGGCCTATCCCGACCTCGCGGTGCCGTTCCATTCGCGCTGGCGGCACTTCGTCGCCGGCGCGCCGGCGCTGCCCAGCGGCGATCCGGGCGAGCGCGCCCGCGCCGCGTTCGATCTCGTCATCCTGTCGGTTCTGCTCGACGCCGGCGCCGGGCCGGACTGGCGCTTCGCCGACCCGAAGACGGGGCGGACCTTCACCCGCTCCGAAGGCCTGGCCGTGGCCAGCCAGCGCATGTTCGAGGCCGGCACGCTGGACGATCTCTACGGCCTTTCGAGCGAGACGCTGGCCCGCGGCTTCCAGGTGACAGACGCCAATCCCCTGCTCGGCCTCGACGGGCGGGCCGCCCTGCTCCGCCGCTTGGGCGAGCAGGTCCGGGCGCGGCCTTATCTGGTCGGGGGGGGCCGGCCGGGCGGCCTCTCCTTTATCTCCGTGGCGGGCGCCGCGGGCGCGCGCCTCCCAGCCCCCGCCATCCTCGAACTGCTACTCGAAGCGCTCGGCCCGATCTGGGCTGATCGGATAATGATCAACGGCGTACCAATGGGGGATTGCTGGGCACATTCCGCGCTGAAGAAAGATGACGACCCGTTCGCTCCTCTCGTACCCCTGCACAAGCTCTCACAATGGCTCGCCTACTCACTGATCGAGCCGCTGGAGGACGCCGGGATCGAAGTGATCGATATCGACGGCCTCACCGGGCTGGCCGAGTATCGCAACGGCGGCCTGTTTGTTGACACAGGCGTACTCGTGCTGACCGATCCGGCAGACGCCGCGCGAGAGCTTTACGTCTCCGACCCCCTCGTCGTCGCCTGGCGCGCGATGACGGTGGCCCTGCTCGATCGCATGGCACCCCTGGTCCGCGAACGGCTCGGCGTCGGCGAGGCTGACTTTCCGCTCGCCCGGATGCTCGAAGGCGGCAGCTGGGCCGCCGGCCGCCGCATCGCCGCCGAGCGCCGCCCGGGCGGCGGCCCGCCCCTCAACATCATCAGCGACGGGACACTCTTCTGATGGACGGCCTCACGATCGTCGACCACCCTTTGGTCCGGCACAAGCTCACCTTGCTCCGCGACAAGAACAGCTCGATCCAGCTTTTCCGAGCGGTCGTGCGCGAGATCGCGACCCTGCTCTGCTACGAAGTGACGCGCGAGCTTCCGACCGAGCTGATCGAGGTCGAGACGCCGATCGCCCGCACCCGCGCGCCCGCGCTCTCGGGCAAGAAGCTCGTCATCGCGCCGATCCTGCGCGCCGGGCTGCAGATGGCGGAAGGGATGCTCGATCTCCTCCCCTCCGCGCGCCTCGCCCATATCGGCCTCTATCGGGATCCGCTCTCGCTCCAGGCGGTCGAATATTATTTCAAGACTCCGGAGGATTGCGCCGAACGGCTGGTGATCATCGTCGATCCGATGCTCGCCACCGGCCACACCGCGATCGCCGCGGTCGACCGGCTGAAGGAGGCGGGGGTGTGCGACATGCGCTTCGTCTGCCTGCTCGCCGCCCGCCCCGGCGCAGAAGCCCTGCGCGCGGCCCATCCGGACGTGCCGATCTGGGTCGCCGGCATGGACGAGCAACTGAACGACCACGGCTACATCATCCCCGGCCTCGGCGACGCAGGGGACAGGACTTACGGGACGCGATGACGCGAACGGCAGGAATTCAGTTCAGGAAGGAAATGGTGGAGCCGAGGGGGATCGAACCCCTGACCTCTGCAATGCCATTGCAGCGCTCTCCCAGCTGAGCTACGGCCCCGAACCCTTCGCGCCGCCTCTGGGGGGCAGCCGAGGCGCCGCATTTAGGGTCAGCGGCGCCGCTAGGCAAGTCTCTCAGCTTTCCTCGTCGTCGTCGCCCGCTTTGGCCACGCCGATATCGTCGTCGCCGCCGAGATCGACCTCGTCGTCCGGATTTTCCTCGGCATCCTCGTCGACGTCGATCTCCAGATCGTCATCGGCGAGGTCCGTGTCCTTCTTCTCGGGCTCCTTCTCGGGCTTCTCCGCCTCGAAGGGCAGCGGCTGCTTCGATTTCAGCACCGGCTCTGGCTGCCAGGCGACGCCGCAACTGACGCAATGGACCGGATCGTCCTTGCCGAGATCGTAAAAACGGGTCCCGCATTTCGGGCAGGTCCGCTTGGTGCCCCATTCAGGCTTCACCATGGGTGAAAGTCTCCAACTTGAACTGAAAATTCGAGCTCGGCCCGAGGCCGGTCGGCGGGCGCCTTGCCACAGGGGCGAGGCGCTGTCAAAGGCGCCGCCATGCTCAAGGGAAAGGCCCGCACCCCCGGCGACAAGAGCATTTCCCACCGAGCTCTAATCCTCGCCGCGCTGGCGGTCGGGACGAGCCGCATCGAAAATCTGTGCGACGGCGACGACATCGCCGCCACGATCGTCGCGCTCCGGCAGCTGGGTGTGGGGATCGAACGGGGCGCGGACGGCGTCTGGCGCGTTGCGGGCGTGGGCGTCGGTGGCCTGCTCCAGCCGTCCCGCCCCTTCGAACTCGGCAATTCGGGCACGTCGGCGCGTCTGCTGATGGGCCTCGTCGCCAGCCATCCGATCCGCGGCCGCTTCACCGGCGACGCCTCGCTGAGCGCCCGGCCGATGGCGCGGGTCGCCGCGCCGCTCCGGGCGATCGGCGCGCGGATCGACGGCGACCGGCTGCCGCTCGACGTGGCCGGCGTTTATCCCGCTTTGCCCCGCATCCATCGGCTGGACTTGCCCTCGGCGCAGGTCAAATCGGCGCTGCTCCTCGCCGCGCTCAACATACCGGGCGTCACGACCGTGATCGAGAGCGCCGACACCCGCGACCATCTCGAGCTGATGCTGCCGCTGTTCGGCGCGGAGATCGCGGTGGACGGAGCGGAAATCCGCCTGCGCGGCGAGGCGGAGCTGAAATCGCGCCATCTCGTTATTCCGGGCGATGCCTCGGCAGCGGCCTTCCTCGCCGTCGCCGCGCTCGTCGTGCCGGGCTCCGAACTCCGTATCGAGGGAGTCGGTGTCAATCCGCGCCGGACGGGGCTTTTCGAGCTGCTTCGGGAGATGGGCGCGGACCTCGCCTTCGAGAATCCCCGCGACGTCTCGGGCGAGCCGGCGGCTGACCTCGTCGTGCGCCACAGCGCACTGCGCGGCATCGACGTGCCGGCGGAGATTGTGCCCAGGATGATCGACGAATTTCCGATCCTCTTCCTCGCCGCCGCCTTCGCCGCGGGGGCGACGCGCGCGCGC
>NZ_JBQTJC010000267.1:0-9798 GCF_052387495.1 Sphingosinicella sp.
GGCCGGTTGGCGAGCGCGCGGGCCAGGGCGACGCGCTGCGGCTCGCCGCCGGAGAGCATGGCCGGGCGATGGGTGAGCCGCGCCGCGAGTCCGAGCGCGCCGTGCAGCGAGCGGGCGCGCTCGTCGGCCTCGTCGCGTCCCGCGCCGCGCACGAGCTGCGGCAGCACGACATTCTCCAGCGCGCTGAAATCGGGAAGGAGGTGGTGGAATTGATAGACGAAACCAAGCGTGTCGCGGCGGACGCGAGTGCGGTTCGCGTCGCTCAGTTCGGCGACCTCCTCGCCGGCGATCCGGATCGAGCCTTCGAAGCCGCCTTCGAGCAAGCCGACCGCCTGGAGCAGGGTCGACTTGCCCGAGCCTGACGGGCCGAGCAAGGCGACGATCTCGCCCTGACGCACATCGAGATCGACGCCGCGCAGCACGTCGATCTTCACCCCCGCCTGCTCGAAGCTCCGCTTCAGCCCGCGAACGCCGAGCACCTCATTCATAGCGCAGCACCTGGACCGGATCGGTGCTCGCCGCCTTCCAGGCCGGGTAGAGCGTCGCGAGGAAGCTCAGCACGAGCGCCATCACCACGATCGCGGTGACTTCGAAGGGGTCGGTCTTCGCCGGCAGCTCGGTGAGGAAGCGGACCGACGGGTCCCACAGATTCTGCCCCGTCACCCATTGCACGAAGCGCGCGACGCCCTGCCGGTAATAAAGAAAGACCGCGCCGAGGATCATGCCGGCGATGATGCCGAGCACGCCGATCGTGACCCCCACGGTCATGAACACCCGCATCAGGCTGGCGCGTGGCGCGCCCATCGTGCGCAATATGGCGATGTCGCGGGTCTTGGCGCGGACCAGCATGATCAGTGAGGAAAGGATGTTGAACACGGCGACGAGGACGATGATCGAAAGCACGACGAACATCGCCACCCGCTCGACCTGAAGCGCCTCGAACAAGGCCGAGTTCATCGAGCGCCAGTCGTTGACGACGGCGCGGCCGGCGAGACTGGCGGCGACCGGCGCGAGGATCTCCTGCACCCGGTCGGCGTCGACCGTGTCGACCTCGATCATGCCGACCGCGTCGCCCATCAAGAGGAAGTTCTGCGCCTCCTCCATCGGCATGACGACGAAGGCGCGGTCGAAATCGTAAAGCCCGACCTCGAAGATCGCGGCGACGCGATAGTCGACGATGCGCGGTACCGTGCCGAACGGGGTGGTGCGCCCCTGGGGGCTGATGATCGTGATCGTGTTGCCGACGCTCAAGCCCAGCAGTTCGGCGAGGCGCGAGCCGATCGCGACGCTTTCTGCCCCGGGGCGAAGCTCGGCGAGCGAGCCGGCGAGGACGTTGCGGCCCAAGGTCTGGTTCGAGGCGATCTCCTCGACCGGCATGCCGCGCAGCAGGATCGCCTCGACCCGGCCGTCGTGGGTGGCCATCAAGGGCTGCTCGATCAGGGCCGAGGCCGAGGTGACGCCGGGCGTGCGGCGGACCTGCTCGAGCACCGGGCGCCATTCCTCGAGCCGACCGCCATAGCCCTGGACGACGGCATGGCCGTTCAGGCCCACCACCTTGTCGAACAGCTCGGCGCGAAAGCCGTTCATCACGCTCATCACGATGATCAGAGCGGCGACGCCGAGCATCACCGCGGTCAGGCTGATCCCGGCGACGAGAAAGATGAAGCCCTCGCCCTTGGCCGGCAGCAAATAGCGCCGCGCGATCATCCGCTCGTAGCGGGAGAGGATCATGACGGCCCCCACAGGCCGTCGCCCCGGCGAAGGCCGGGGTCTCGTGGAGACAGGCCGTGACCTGATTTCACTGAGATCCCGGCCTTCGCCGGGATGACGGCCGCGCTCACGAAGCCAGCCTCGCCAGCGCGCTGTCGACCGACAATTCCTCGCGCTCACCAGTCGCACGGCGCTTCAACTCGACGACGCCCTTCTCAAGCCCCTTGGGGCCGACGATCAGCTGCCAGGGCAGGCCGATCAGGTCCATGGCCGCGAACTTGGCGCCGCCGCGCTCGTCGCGGTCGTCGTAGAGCGTCTCGACCCCGGCATCGGCCAGACGGCCGTAAAGCTCGTCGGCGGCGCTGGTGACATTGCCGTCGTCGGCGCGCATGTTGATGAGGCCGACCCGGAAGGGCGCAACACTCTCCGGCCAGACGATGCCGTTCTCGTCATGGCTCGCCTCGATGATCGCGCCCATCAGCCGCGAGACGCCGACGCCGTAGCTGCCCATGTGCGGCGCGACCGTGGCGCCCTCGGCGGTCTGGACGCTGAGGCCCATGCTCTCGCTATATTTGGTGCCGAAGGCGAAGATGTGCCCGACCTCGATGCCGCGACGGCTGCGCAGGCGCTCCGCCGGGACCGGACAGTCGGCGACCTTGGCGTGCTCCTCTTCCTCCATCGCGTAGAGCGAGGTGAGCCTGGCGATCGTCGCGGCGTCGGCGGTGAGCAGCTCTTCACGCGAGATGTCCTCGACCGCGGCGTCGTAGAACAACGCGCTTTCGCCGGTGTCGGCGAGGATGTGGAATTCGTGGCTGAGGTCGCCGCCGATCGGGCCGGTCGGCGCCTTGACCGGCACCGCAGAGAGGCCGAGCCGGGCGAAGGTGCGGAGGTAAGCGACGAACATCGCCTCGTAGCTCGCCTTCAGCCCCGCCTCGTCGAGATCGAAGCTGTAGGCGTCCTTCATCAGGAACTCGCGGCCGCGCATCACGCCGAAGCGCGGACGGACCTCGTCGCGAAACTTCCACTGGATGTGGTAGAGCGTGCGCGGCAGATCGCGGTAGGATTTGACGCTGCCCAGGAAGATCTGGGTGATCATCTCCTCGTTGGTCGGCCCGTAGAGCATCTCGCGCTCGTGCCGGTCGGTGAAGCGCAGCATCTCCGGGCCGTAGGCGTCGTAGCGGCCCGACTGGCGCCACAGCTCGGCCGACTGGATGGTCGGCATCAGCATTTCGACCGCGCCGGCCCGGTCCTGCTCCTCGCGGACGATCTGCTCGATCTTGCGAAGCACGCGGTGGCCCAAAGGCAGCCAGGCGTAGATGCCGGCGGCGGTCTGACGGATCAGGCCGGCGCGCAGCATCAGCTTGTGGCTGACGATCTGGGCGTCGGCCGGGGTCTCCTTGGCGACCGGGAGGAAGTAACGGGAGAGGCGCATGGCGCCGCTCTACGGGGGCGGATGCGCCAACGCAATTGCGGGCGGACGAGCCTGTTGCACATGGTTCGCAGCTTCTGTGGCCGATGCGCAACAGGGCTGCCGCAAAGTCGCCGCACGTCGCCGTGGCGCGGTGACAAGCGGCGCGCCCCGGCCTAGCGTCCAGCCCACGAATCCAAGGACATGCGCCTGGTTCGGGGAGGCTTCGGCCCCGCTCAGCCCTTGCGAGGTGGGATGAGCGCGCGGGTCAAGCGTCACAAGGGGGTAAGACCCGCCGCAAGGCAGGTCTCACGGGTGCCCGGTTCGAAAGAGCCGGGCATTCGTGCGTCTGGGCCGAGACGATCCTTGCGAAACGCGCCTGCGCGGAGGCCAATCCGCGCCCTCGCCAATGGTTAATGCCTCTGTCGGGCGCACGGCGCTCACGGCCCGGCGCGGCAAGCTGAACCTCGGCTGTCGGGCCGGGAACGCCGCGCCGCGCGACCGGTTCATGCGGCCGACTCCCGCGCGGGCCTCCGATTGGCCGCGGGAGCGCAACCAATGGAGAGAGAGATGAAGAGCAGAACCCTTCTGCTGGCGCTTGCCGGCGCGAGCCTGATCGCGGGCGGCCAGGCGATCGCCCAAGGCCGCGGCGGCGGTCACGGTGGTGGCCACGGCGGCGGCATGGGCATGGGCCAGGGCGGCGGCCATGGCATGGGCCAGCGAGGCGGCATCGAGCTGCGCGGCCAGGGCCGGATCGACGTCGGCGTCGATCGCGGCCGCGAGCGCGGCGTCGAGACCCGCACCGAAGCGCGGGTGCGCAGCCGCGCCCCCGAGCGCGCTTCCGACCGAGCGATCGAGCGCGCCAACGAGAACAGCGTGTTGTCCGGCACGGCGCGCCCGCCACGGGCCGACCTTTCGGGGCTGCGCGCCGGCCTGACCGTGCGCAATTCGGCCGGCGTCGAGCTCGGCACGATCCGCCGGGTCAACCGGTCGAGCGACGGCACCGTCCGCTCGGTGCTGGTCGCCAGCGCCGAGGGCCAGCGCACCATCCCGGTCCGGCCGGGCACGCTCAGCATCTCCGGCGATGTGGTCACGACCACCCAGGTCCAGCCGCCCCGCTGAGGTGCGGCCAACGACGGCCGCAGGGCCCTGTACCGGCGTAAGAGGCGGCGTCCCTGAGGGGCGCCGCCTTTGCCGTCAGCCGGTGATCTAGTCCAGTCGGCGGATCGTCTCTTCGACGGTGGCGACGCGGACGCCGAAGCGGCGGAAGGTCATGCGGTTCGAGGCTGTGCGGCCGTTCGGGTGGACCGTGATCCACTGCTCGACCGAGGGCCCCTCGACGCTGCGATAGCGCAAATGAAGGACGTTGCCCGTCACCGTCCCCGTTACCGGCCCGCGCGCGTCGCTGATCGTGCCGGTGAAGCGATTGGGCCCCGCGCGGACCAGCCGCCAGCTCCGCCGCCGCACCGGCTTGCCCTCCTCGTGTACGACCTGCTCGAGCAGCAGCGCTCCGTCCGGCGCCATCCGCCCCCGCCCCTGGTGTCGCGCGGCATGCCGGCCGGAAAGGATGACGTGAACGGTGCCCTGCCCCTCGGTGCGGCCGATGAAGAACCGCTCCGGGACGGAGAGCGGCGCGCCGCCCTGCCCGGCGAGGAGCAGGAAGGCGAGCGAGGCGACTCGAATCTGCATCGCCGCAAGCTGGCAGGCCAAATCCCGTTTGTATTCAAGAATCGGCGCGGACCGGAGCTTGCTCACGAAGGACATGCGGGCGGCGGGTTTGCATTAAGGGGGCCTTGCTCCTATATGAAGGTTGCTGACGACGCCTGCGAGCGAACCTGACGCCCTGGCGGCTTCTTCTTCCCTTTCGAGCTTCACCGGCCCCGCCGCGCCATTCGCGTGCGGGTATTTTGCATGAAAGGACCCGATCATGGCTATCGGCACCGTTAAATTCTTCAATCAGGACCGCGGCTACGGCTTCATCACCAACGAAGCCGGCGGCAAGGACGCCTTCGTCCACATCAGCGCGGTCGAGCGCTCCGGCCTCGCGAGCATTCGCGAAGGCCAGAAGCTGAGCTACGAGCTCGAGACCGGCCGCGACGGCAAGGCCTCCGCAGTCAACCTGCAGGAAGCTTAAGTCTCAGGGGGATCCGCCGGGGACGCGTACGGCCACGTTCGGCCGCGCCCCGGCGGGCTCCCCATTACCAACGAAAGCGGCGGGACATCCCGCCGACAAAGGAATATGAACATACAGACCATCGGGCCGCCACGGCCCAAACTTCACTGGCCGAAGGCGCTGCTAGCGACCGGCCACCAGGGGCCTCGCCCCACCCAGCTTTCCGGCCCCGAGCTCAAGCGCATCGTCGCCGAGCTGCTGGGCTGAACAACCGGCCCTTCCCCGCCCGCGGGGGAGGGCATTTTCATGGACCCGAACGGAGGCCCAACATGTCGAGAGAGATCGTCAAACCCTATCTGATCGAAAAGGACGAGGAGGGCGCCTTCCGCCTCACCGTGCGCACCACCCGCTTCAACAGCCAGGGCTACCCTTTGGTGACCGCGACCCCGGTCGAGGAAAGCTTCAAGACCGCCACCGCCGCGCGCAGCCACGCCAAGGAATATTACGGCGCGGAGACCGGGCAATTCGCGACGAAGTGAGGATCCCGGGTCTTCTGCAAGCCGCACGGCTCACTGCCACGCTCGGTAGGGGTCAGCTGACTTAACGCGGCCTTTATGGATTCTGGGCCATAGCCCTCGCGTGCTCAGCTGGCTCGGACATGCCAAGACATATTTCCTGAACGTCGGGGAGGATCGGACCCCCTCCGGGCGCGCGCTGCTGCAGGTGCGCTACCGGGCGCTGCAGCGTCAGATCCCGCTCCTTCTATCTTATTGCGCTGGCCAGCATCGCAGGGCTGCATCTGGGCCGCGGCCTCTCCACCGAGACCCTGATCCATCCATCGAACCTGTTCGTGGTGCTGATCGTCGTCAGGCTGGCACACTGGCTGCGAACGCGCAATCGCGCGCTCGACCCGGCCCGGATCGTGACCGAATTGCGGATGACGCTGCTCCTCGCCGCCATCCTGAGCTGGGCGGCGGGCTTCTGGGCGATCAATCTGGTCTCCTCCGAGGCGCCCGAGCAGCAGGATCTGGTCATCCTCTTCGCCTCGCTCGGCGCGGTCGGCGCGGCCTATGGGCTGAGCGGCTTTCCGGCCGCGGGCCGCCTTCCCCTCCTCCTGTTCGCCCTGCCCTTTTCCGTCGCCTTGGGCTTCTCTCCCAATCCGGCGCATGTCGCGGTCGGAATCAGCCTCGGCCTGATCTCGCTGCTCTCGCTGCGGCTGCTGCGGCTGCAGGACGCGGGGCTGGTCGAGCTCGTCCGGTCGCGCAGCGTGGTGGAGAGCGAGCGCGAGCGCGCGCTGCGCGCGGAACGCGCCGCGCTCGGCGAGCAGGAACGCGTCAAGCGGGTGGCGAACACCGATTCGCTGACCGGCCTCGCCAATCGCCGCGCCTTCCTCGCGGCGCTCGAAGCCCGGCTGGCCGAAGCCTCCGAAGGGACGCTCGGCGTGATCCTGGTCGACCTGGACGGGTTCAAGCCGATCAACGACATTTTCGGCCACGCGACCGGCGACGCGCTGCTGACGGAAGTCGCGGGGCGAATGCAAAGGCAGGTCGGCAACCTCTCCACGATGGTCGCCCGGATCGGCGGCGACGAATTCGGGCTGGTCATCGACGGCAGCGACGAAGCCTGCATCCTCAAGGTCGCCCGCCGCCTGAGCGAGGCGCTCGGCCGCCCTTACCGGCTGGAAGGGCGGGAGTTTCGAGTCTCCGCCTGCTGCGGCGCGGTGAAGGTCGTGCCCGGCGCGTCGGACGTCACCTCGACGCTGCGGAACGGCGACATCGCCCTCTATAGCGCCAAGGAGCTGGGCCGCGGCAGCGTCGCCTTGTTCACGCCCGAGCTCGAGCGCGCAAATCATCGCAAGATCGAGATCGAGCGCGCGCTGCGCAATCCGCTCGCCCTGCGCGCGCTCAAGCCCGTCTTCCAGCCGATCTTCGACCTTAGCCGGGGGAGCCTCGTCGCGTTCGAGGCGCTCGCCCGCTGGCAGCATCCGAGGCTCGGCGAAATCTCGCCGGGCGAGTTCATCCCGATCGCCGAGCAGAACGGGCTCGTCGAGGGGCTGAGCGAGATCCTGCTGGGCAAGGCCGCGCGCGAAGTGGGCCGCTGGCCCGCGCCGATCCGCCTCTCCTTCAACCTCAGCGCGGTCCAGGTCTGCTCCCCCAAGGCCGCGGAGCGGATCCTGCGCATCTTGGGCAAGCAGGGGCTGGAGCCCTCGCGCGTCTGGTTCGAGGTGACCGAAACCGCGCTGCTGGCCGAGCTGACCACCGCGCACGACAATCTCGACGCGCTGCGCCGGGCGGGCGCGCGCATCGCCCTCGACGATTTCGGCGCCGGCCACGCCTCGATCTCCTATTTGCGCCAGATCGATTTCGACGCGGTGAAGCTGGACGGCTCGCTGATCACCGGCATCGCCGCCTCGGCGCGCGCCGGGCAGCTGCTGAAGGGCGTGCTCGGGCTTTGCGAGTCGATCGGCGTGCCTTGCGTCGCCGAGCATATCGAAACGGACGCCCAGCTCCGCAGGCTCATCGAGCTCGGTTGCGACGCCGGCCAGGGCCTGGCGCTCTCTCCGCCGGTGGATGCGAGGACGGCCGCCGCGCTGGCGAACGGGCTGACAGCCGCCTGGGCCGGGCAGCCAGGCGCGACCCCGATCAAACCAGCCGCGACTGTTTGACCGCCGCCTCGATGAAGCTGGCGAACAGCGGGTGCGGCTCGAAGGGTTTCGACTTCAGCTCCGGGTGGAACTGCACGCCCACAAACCACGGATGATCGGGCCTTTCCACGATCTCCGGCAGTTCCCCGTCCGGGCTCATCCCGGAGAAGATGAGGCCGCCGGCCTCGAGGGCCGGCCTGTAATGGGCGTTGACTTCGTAGCGGTGGCGGTGGCGTTCGTGGATGGTGTCGGCGCCGTAGATCGAGCGGACCACGCTGTTGCCGGCGAGGCGCGCCTCGTAGGCGCCGAGGCGCAGGGGGCCGCCGAGGTCGCCGCCTTCGGCGCGGCGCTGGAGGCCCTCCTCGCTCATCCATTCGGTGATCAGGCCGACGACCGGCTCCGAGGCGTCGCCGAACTCGCTCGAGCCCGCGCCTTCGATCCCGGCCGTGTTCCGCGCCGCCTCTATGCAGGCCATCTGCATGCCGAGGCAGATGCCGAAATAGGGGACCTCGCGGGTGCGGGCGAAGTGGACGCTCGCGATCTTGCCCTCGCTGCCGCGCTCGCCGAAGCCGCCGGGGACGAGGATGCCGTGGCAGGGCTCGAGCGTCGCGGCGATCTCGGCGTCCTCGTGCTCGAACAATTCCGCGTCGAGCCAGCGGATGTTGACCTTGACCCGGTTGGCGAGGCCGCCGTGGATCAGCGCCTCGGTGAGGCTCTTATAGGCGTCCTGAAGCCCGACATATTTGCCGACGACGGCGATCGTCACCTCGCCTTCGGGGTTGACGAGGCGATCGATGACGTCGTCCCAGCGCGCCATGTCCGGCTCCGGCGCATCCGCGATGCCGAAGGCGCGCAGCACCTCCGCGTCGAGGCCCGCCTCGTGATATTGGGCGGGGACGGCGTAGATGCTCTTGGCGTCGAGCGCGGGGATGACCGCCTCGCGGCGGACGTTGCAGAACAGGGCGATCTTCTCGCGGTCGCTGTCGGGGAGCGGGCGATCGCAGCGGCAAACGATGATCTCAGGCTGGATGCCGAGGCTGGTCAGCTCGCGCACGCTGTGCTGGGTCGGCTTGGTCTTCAATTCGCCCGCGGCGGCGATGAAGGGCACCAAAGTGGTGTGGATCGCGACCCCGTTGCCGCGGCCGATTTCGTTGCGGAACTGGCGGATCGCCTCGATAAAGGGGAGCGATTCGATGTCGCCGACGGTGCCGCCGATCTCGCAGAGGATGAAGTCGCAGTCCGCGTCGATGTCCGCCGCGATGAACTCCTTGATCGCGTTGGTGACGTGGGGGATCACCTGGACGGTGGCGCCGAGATAGTCGCCCCGGCGCTCGCGCGCGATGATGCCCTGGGAGATGCGGCCCGAGGTGACGTTGTCGCTCTGGCGGGCGGGGACGCCGGTGAAGCGCTCGTAATGGCCGAGATCGAGGTCGGTCTCGGCGCCGTCGTCGGTGACGTAGACCTCGCCATGCTGATAGGGCGACATCGTCCCGGGATCGACGTTGAGATAGGGATCGAGCTTGCGCAGGCGCACCTTGTAGCCGCGCGCCTGGAGGAGCGCCGCCAGCGAGGCGGCCATCAGGCCCTTGCCAAGCGATGAGACCACGCCGCCGGTAATAAAAATGAACCGCGCCATGGGAGGACAGGCTTAAGCGGCGTGCCCCGCAAAGGGCAAGGGAGCGAATCGGAAATATTTCGCCATTCCCCGTCACCCTGAACTCGTTTCAGGGCCCATGCCTGAGCCTGCGCGGCGACCAGGCGACGGGATGGATGCTGAAACAAGTTCAGCATGACGAAAGGGTGAGGTTATTGGGCCAGCGGGGCTCCGGTCTGGTTCGACTGCGCCGGCGGAGCTGGCGCGGGGGCCGGGGCTGCGCCGGGCTGGGCGCCGGGGACGAGCGGCTGGGCGGGGCTCGGCGCGGG
>NZ_JBQTJC010000268.1:0-9351 GCF_052387495.1 Sphingosinicella sp.
CGATCGCCGCCAGGGCGCGCGCGGCGGGCGTGCCCGTGATCGGCGACATCGAGCTTTTCGCGCAGGCGCGGACGTCGCTGCCGCCGCACAAGGTGGTCGGGATCACCGGCACCAACGGCAAGTCGACGACGACCGCGCTCGTCCACCACATCCTGAAGACCGCCGGCGTGCCGACGACGATGGGCGGCAATATCGGCCTCCCCATCCTCGCCCAGGACCCGCTGCCCGCAGGCGGCGTCTACGTGCTGGAACTCTCCAGCTACCAGATCGACCTCACCTTCAGCCTCGATTGCGATGTGGCGATGCTGCTCAATGTGACCCCGGATCATCTGGATCGGTACGAGAGCTTCGGAGCCTATGCGGCTTCAAAGGCGCGCTTGTTCGAGATGCAGCGTGCAGGCCAGCACGCTTATGCAGGGAGAGAGAATGGCGTCATCTCGAAAGTAGCCGAAGATTGGGGCGCAATCCCGATCGACGTTGATGAGCTAGACGCAGAACTGTTCGGAGAGCAGAGTGAGTGGCCCGCCCTTCAAGGTCCGCACAACAAGAAGAACGCTGCCGCGGCGCGAATAGCAGCCTTCATGACCGGCCTGGTGAGCTTTCACGACATTCGTGAGGCCCTTCGCACCTATCCCGGTCTCCCGCACCGCATGGAGCGGGTTGCCGAGCGGGACGGCATCCTCTTCGTCAACGACAGCAAGGCGACCAATCCGGATTCGACCGCCCCGGCGCTGGTCGCTTATCCGGACGTGCACTGGATCGTCGGGGGGCTGGCCAAGACCAAGGATTTGGGCCCCTGCGCGGAGCAGCTCGGCCATGTCCGGGCTGCTTATACGATCGGCGAATCAGGGCCGATGTTTGCGCATCTGCTTGCGGGTAAAGTGCCGGTGACTCAGTCGATCGTGCTTGACCGCGCGGTGAGGGACGCGGCCGGCGCCGCCAAGCCGGGCGAGGTCGTTCTGCTCTCGCCAGCTTGCGCCTCGTTCGACCAGTTCCGCGACTATGAGCAGCGCGGCCAGGCGTTCCGCGAGGCGGTGGAGGCGCTGCCATGAGCACCAACGCCGTCCAAGCCAACAAGGCCGCCCGGCTCGGCCGCTCGGACCGGAGCGCATTGGGCCGCTGGTTCTGGGAGATCGACAAGCTCCTCCTGATCCTCGTCGCGGTCTTGATCTCGATCGGGCTGATCGCGGTCGCCGCCGCCTCGCCCGCCGCCGCCGAGCGCTATTCGGGGGGCGGGATCACCTTCCCGCCGCTCTATCATTTCTACCGGCAGCTCTTCTGGCTCACGCTCGCGGTGCCGGTGATGATCGGCGTCTCGATGCTGTCGCGGCCGATGGCGCGGCGGCTTTCGATCCTCGGCGCGATCGTTTTCACCATCCTCCTCTTTCTCGTGCCCTTGATCGGCGCCGAGGTGAACGGCGCGCGGCGGTGGATCGGCGTGGGGATCAGCCAGTTCCAGCCGTCGGAGTTCCTGAAGCCGCTCTATATCGTCGCGATCGCCTGGCTGCTTTCGCTGAAGGAGAAGGACGCCTCGTTGCCGATGGTGCCGCTGACGGCGGTGATCACCGGCGTCATCGCGCTGCTTTTGATGCAGCAGCCCAATTTCGGCGAGACGATCATCTTCGTCGTCGCCTGGGTGCTCCTGCTCACCCTGTCCGGCGCGCCGATGCGCTTCCTCTATGTCCTCGGCGCGGCGGGTCTCGCCGCGATCGTGCTCGCTTACTTCTTCTACGACGTCGCCAGGATGCGGATCGACGGCTTCCTCTTCTCCGAAGGGGACACCTATCAGGTCGAGGCGGCGCTCAGCACGCTCACCGCGGGCGGCCTGTTCGGCGCCGGGCCGGGGGCGGGGACGCGCAAATTCTCGCTGCCCGAGCCGCACACCGATTACATCTTCTCGGTGATCGGCGAGGAGTTCGGCATCATCGCCTGTCTCGCCATCGCGATCCTCTACATGACGATCGTCGCCCGGGTGCTGATCCGGCTGCTGCACGAGGAGGACAAGTTCGTCGTCCTCGCCGCCGCCGGCCTGGTCTGCCAGTTCGGGCTGCAGGCGTTCATCAACATGGCGGTCAACGTCCATATCGCCCCATCCAAGGGCATGACCCTGCCGTTCATCTCCTATGGCGGCTCGTCGATGATCGCGCTTTCGATGGGCTTCGGCCTGCTGCTCGCCTTCACCCGGCGCAATCCCTTCCTGCACCGCTCGCCCTATGTGGTGAAGAGGAGCGGGCCGCGATGATGTCGCGCCACTATGTCCTCGCCGCGGGCGGCACCGGCGGGCACATGATGCCCGCCCACGCGCTCGCCGAGGAATTGCTGAGCCGGGGCCACCGCGTCGCGCTGGTCACCGACGACCGCGGCGCGCGCATCCCCGGCCTGTTCGAGCGGGTGCAGGTCCACATCCTTCCCGCCGGGCGGCTGTCGGGCGGACCGATCGGCTGGCTGCGCGCGGCCAGGTCGATCATGACCGGGCGGGCGATGGCGCTGCGCCTCTACGAGACCTTCCAGCCCTCCGCCGTGGTCGGCTTCGGCGGCTACCCGGCTTTCCCGGCTCTGCTCGCGGCCCGGCGCGACCGCATCCCGACCGCGATCCACGAGCAGAATGCGGTGCTCGGCCGAGTCAACCGGCTGGTCGCCGCCAAGGTCGATGCGATCGCCACCTCCTATGCCGAGGTCGACCGGCTGCCGAGCAATGCCAAGGACAAGGTCCATCTCGTCGGCAATCCGGTGCGCGACGAGGTGCTGGCGCTGCGCGACCAACCCTATCCGCCGCTCGCCGAGGACGGCATCTTCCGCCTGCTCGTCACCGGCGGCAGCCAGGGCGCCTCGATCCTCTCCGACGTCGTACCGGAGGGGCTGGCCTTGCTCCCCGAGCATTTCCGCCGCCGGCTGCAGGTCACCCAACAATGCCGCGCCGAGGATATCGAGCAGGTCCGCGCCCGCTACGCCGCGCTCGGCATCCCCGCCGATCTCGCCACCTATCTGCCGGACCTGCCAGAGCGGCTCGCCTGGTCGCACCTCGTCGTCGCCCGCGCCGGCGCTTCGACCATCGCCGAGCTGACCGCCGCCGGCCGCCCCGCCATCCTGATCCCGCTCCCAAGCGCGACCGACGATCATCAGACCGCCAATGCCCGCGAAATGGCCAAGGCGGGCGGCGCGCGCGCGATCCCGCAGAGCCGGTTCACGCCGGTCGAGCTCGCCAAGCAGATGCAGAAGCTGGGCCTCGAGCCGCAGGCGCTCGCCAATGCCGCTGCGCGCGCCCGTTCCGTCGGACACCCGGACGCCGCCCGCGCGCTCGCCGACCTGGTCGAGCGGATCGGCCAGCATCCCGGCGCGGAGCCGCAGTTTGTTCGGGAGAATGTTCTTCAACCGATGCCGAACGGAGTGCCGGCATGAGGGGCGTGGGCACCGACATTGGCACGATCCACTTCGTCGGCATCGGCGGCATCGGCATGTCGGGCATCGCCGAGGTGATGAAGATTCTCGGCTATCAGGTGCAGGGCTCGGATCTCGCCGAGGGCTATGTCGTCGAGGGGCTGCGCGCGAAAGGCATCCCCGTCGCGATCGGCCATGATGCCGACAATCTCGGCGACGCCGCCGTCGTCGTCGTCTCGACGGCGATCGGCAAGGACAATCCCGAGGTCGCCGCCGCCTATGAGCGGCGCATCCCGGTCGTCCGCCGCGCCGAGATGCTCGCCGAGCTGATGCGGCTCAAGTCCACGGTCGCGGTGGCGGGGACTCACGGCAAGACGACGACGACCTCGATGATCGCCGCCTTGCTCGACGCGGGCGGGATCGATCCCACCGTGATCAACGGGGGCATCATCAACGCCTACGGCTCCAATGCGCGGCTCGGCAAGTCGGACTGGATGGTGGTCGAGGCGGACGAGAGCGACGGCAGCTTCCTCCGCCTCGACGGCACGATCGCGGTCGTCACCAATATCGATCCTGAGCATCTCGATCATTATGGCGGGTTCGAGGCGGTGAAGGACGCCTTCGTCGCCTTCATCGAGAACGTGCCCTTCTACGGCGCCGCCTTGCTCTGCGTCGATCACCCGGAAGTGCAGGGGATCATCCCGCGCCTGCGCGACCGGCGCGTCGTTACTTACGGCTTCGCCGCCCAGGCGGACGTGCGCGGCGAGAATGTCGTGCCCGTGCCCGGCGGCAACCGCTTCGACGTCTCCCTGCGCAACCGCGCTGGAGCGGTGCGCACGATCGAAGGCATCAAGCTTCCCATGCCCGGCCGCCACAACGTCCAGAACGCGCTCGCCGCGATCGGCGTCGCGGCGGAAATGGGCATCGCGGACGAGGTGATCGCGCGCGGTTTCGAGAAGTTCGACGGGGTCAAGCGCCGCTTCACCCGCGTCGGCAAGGTCGACGGGGTGACGATCATCGACGATTACGGCCACCATCCGGTCGAGATCAAAGCGGTGCTTTCCGCCGCCCGCGAAGGCGCCGAGGGCAGGGTGATCGCGGTCGTCCAGCCGCACCGCTACACCAGGCTCGAGGCGCTGATGGACGAGTTCCAGGGCGCCTTCAACGACGCCGACCTCGTCCTCGTCGCCCCGGTCTATGCCGCGGGCGAGGCGCCGATCCCCGGGATCGATCACGAGGCTTTGGTCGAGGGCCTCAAGGAGCGGGGCCATCTCGGCGCCCATGTGGTGAGCGACCTCGACGATCTCTGCGCCAAGCTCAAGGACCTCGCCGCGCCCGGCGACATGGTGATCTGCCTCGGCGCGGGGGACATCACCAAATGGGCCGCGGGCCTCGCCGACGGCCTCTGCAAGGCGAGGGCGGCGGCATGAGCGCGGTGGCGGAGCTTCCCCGCGTGCGCGGCCGCTTGACCGCCGACGCGCCGCTCGCGCCTCTGGTCTGGTTCAAGTCGGGCGGCCGGGCCGAATGGCTGTTCGAGCCCAAGGACGCCGACGATCTGAGCGAATTCCTCGCCGGGCTCGATCCGTCGGTGCCGGTGATGGGCCTCGGCCTCGGCTCCAACCTGATCGTCCGCGACGGCGGCGTGCCGGGCGTCGTCGTCCGTCTCGGCAAGGCCTTCGCGCGGGTCGAGCCGGTCGACTCGACGACGCTCAACTGCGGCGGCGGCGCCAGCGGCATCCTCGTCTCCTCGACCGCGCGCGACGCCGGCATCGCGGGCCTCGAATTCCTCCGCTCGATCCCCGGCACGGTCGGCGGCTTCGTCCGAATGAACGGCGGCGCCTATGGCCGCGAGGTCAGGGACATCCTCGTCGAGTGCGAAGTGGTGCTCCGCGACGGCCGCCGCCGGACGCTGCCGCTCGCCGAGCTCGGTTACACCTATCGCCACAGCGAGCTGCCCGGCGGCTGCATCGTCGTCGGCGCCACCTTCCGCGGCGCGCCGGGCGAGCCCAAGGCGATCCAGGCCGAGATGGACCGGATCGCGGCCGAGCGCGAGGCGTCGCAGCCGCTGCGCTCGCGCACCGGCGGCTCGACCTTCAAGAACCCGCCCGGGACCAAGGCCTGGAAGCTGATCGACGCGGCCGGCTGCCGGGGCCTCACCATCGGGGACGCCCAGGTGTCGGAGAAGCATTGCAACTTCCTCCTCAATCTCGGCGGCGCCAGCTCGGCCGAGATCGAGGGCCTGGGCGAGGAGGTCCGGCGCCGGGTCAGGGCCGACGCGGGCCTCGAGCTGGAATGGGAGATTCAAAGGGTGGGAGTGGCTTGATGGCGCTTATCGTCATCCCGGCGAAGGCCGGGATCTCAGGACGAAAGGTCACGGCGGGTCTCCCTGAGGCCCCGGCCTTCGCCGGGGTGACGGCCTGTGGGGGCCGTCATGCGTAAGCTTCATGTCGCGGTGCTGATGGGCGGGTGGTCGGCCGAGCGCGAGGTCTCGCTCGTCACCGGCAACGGCGTTGCCGAGGCGCTCGAAAGCCGTGGCCACAAAGCCACCCGGATCGACATGGGCCGCGACGTCGCCCAGCGCCTCGCCGAGGCCGCGCCGGACGTGGTCTTCAATGCGCTCCACGGCACGCCCGGCGAGGACGGGACGGTGCAGGGCATGCTCGATCTGATGGGCCTGAAATATACCCATTCGGGCCTCGAAACCTCGGTCATCGCGATCGACAAGGAGCTGACCAAGGCTGTGCTCGTCCCCCACGGCATCCGCATGCTGGCGGGCGAGGTGGTCGAGAGCGAGAGCCTGTACGCGGGCGATCCCATGGCCCGGCCCTATGTGCTCAAACCCGTCAACGAAGGCTCGTCCGTCGGCGTCGCGATCGTCACTCGGGACGGCAATTACGGCAACCCGATCGGGCGCGACGTGGAAGGGCCCTGGCTTCATTTCGCGCGGCTGCTCGCGGAACCCTTCATCAAGGGCCGCGAGCTCACCGTCGCGGTGCTCGACGACGCGCCGCTGGCGGTGACCGAGCTCCGGCCCAAATCGGGCTTCTACGATTACGACGCCAAATATACCGACGGCATGACCGAGCATGTCTGTCCGGCCGACATCCCCGCCGAGATTCGCGACTCGGCGCTGGCGATGGCGCTGAAGGCGCACCGGCTGCTCGGCTGCAAGGGCGCCTCGCGCGCCGATTTCCGCTGGGACGACGAGCAAGGCGAAGCAGGCCTCTATCTGCTCGAAATCAACACCCAGCCCGGGATGACGCCCTTGAGCCTTGTCCCGGAGCAGGCGAAGGCGCGGGGGATCGATTATCCGACCCTGGTCGAACGGATCGTGGAGGCGGCATTATGACGGCGCGGGTCGCGCGGGGGAATGCGGCGCGCGGCGGCCGCCGGGGCGGCGGGCGCTCGGTCAACACGCGCCGCGCGAAGAATCCGACCATGCTGGAATCGGTCGGTTTCGCGCCGGGTACGGGGCGGCGGATCAGCAACTGGATCTTCGCCGGGATGATCGCGGCGGTGATCCTGACCCTGATCCTCGCCTTCCGCCTGCCGCAGATCGCCGGCAGCGCGATCGGCGAGGGCGTCGGCAGAGTGGGCTTCACCATGCGCCGGGTCGAGATCCAGGGCGCCGAGCGGGTCTCGCGCCTCGCCATCTACAACGCCGCCTTCGATCAGCCCTCGATGGCGATGCCTTTGGTCGACCTCGCCGCGACGCGCGAGCGCCTGATGGCGTTCGGCTGGATCCGCGAGGCGCGGGTGTCGCGGCGCTGGCCCGATACGCTCGTCGTCGACGTGGTCGAGCGGCGGCCGGCGGCGATCTGGCAGCACAATCGCGAGCTCAACCTGATCGACGCCGAAGGCGTGGTGCTCGAGCCGGTCCGTCTGGACGCCATGCCCGAGCTGCCGCTTGTCGTCGGGCCCGCCGCCAACCGCCATATCGGCGGCCTCGCCACCCTGCTCGACGCGGCGCCGCGGCTGCGGCCGCTCGTCTCCGGGGCGTCCTGGGTCGGCAACCGCCGCTGGGACGTCCGCTTCAGCAGCGGCGAGACGCTCTCGCTGCCCGAAGGCGACGAGCTCGCTCTGGCCGCGATCCGCAGCTTCGCGATGATGGACCAGCAGGGAAGCCTGCTCGGCCGCGGCTATGCCCGGATCGACATGCGCGATCCGCGCCGCACCTATATCCGCGTCTCCGACCGGCCCGGCGCGACCGTGCCGACTTTGGCCTCGCCCGATCCCGGCGCCCCGCCTGAGAATCTGGCGGAGACGATATGAGGGCCGCCTTCGCCACGGGAGCTTCGGCCTGATGCGCCGAGCGCCGCCGCCGCCGGCCGACAAGCTCGTCGCCGCGCTCGACGTCGGCACCTCGAAGGTCTCGGCGATGATCGCCGAGCCGGCGGGCGAGGGGCGGCTGCGCATCCTGGGCACGGGCCAGCGCGAGAGCCGCGGCGTCAAGCGCGGCTTCATCGCCGACATGGAGAAGAGCGAGATCGCGATCCGCGAGGCCGTCGAGCAGGCGGAGCGGATCGCGGGGCTCAGCATCGATCAGGTCTTCGTCGGCTTTTCCGCCGGGGGGCTGGTCAGCAATCTCGCCAGCGTCGAGCTCGCGATCGGTGGACGCCGGATCGAGAATGGGGACATCTCCGCGCTGCTCGACGCCGGCCAGGAGGCGATCGATCCGGAAGGGCGGATGGTCCTTCACGCTTTGCCCGCGCTCTACACGATCGACGGCATGAACGGCGTCAAGCAGCCGCGCGGCCTGCATGCCGACCGGCTCGCCGTCGACATCCACGTCATCGCCGCCGACCCCGCGCCGGTGAAGAATCTCGATCTGTGCGTGCGCTCCGCCCATCTCGGCGTCGAGGCGATCGTCGCCTCGCCGGTCGCCGCCGGCCAGGCCTGCCTCAGCGAGGAGGAGCGCGAGCTCGGCGTCGCTCTGGTCGAGATGGGCGCGGGCGTCACCAACGTCTCCGTCTTCGCCGGCGGCATGCTGGTCGGCCTCAAGGCGATCGCGGCCGGGGGTAGCGACATCACCGACGACATCGCCGCCGCCTTCGGCACGCGCCGCGCCGAGGCGGAGCGGATCAAATGCTTCTACGGCTCGGCGATGACCTCTCCGCGCGACAATCACGACATGATCGAGCTCGCCCCGATCGCCGGCGGGCAGGAAGGGATGGAGGCGACCCGGATCACCCGCGCCCAGCTCGTCACCGTCATCCGCCAGCGGCTCGAGCATATCGTCGCCGAGGTCGAGGCGGCGCTGAAGGCGCTCGGCTTCGCCGGCCCGTTCGGCCGCCAGGTCGTGCTCACCGGCGGCGGCGCCGAATTGAAGGCGATCGCCGATTATGCGCAAGGGGTGCTCGGCCGCGCGGTCAGGATCGGCCGCCCCTCCATGCCCGGCCTGCCCGAGGCGCATAGCGGCCCGGCTTTCTCGACCCTGGCGGGGCTCGCCCAGTTCGCCGCCTCCGACGCGCTCGATCTGCGCACCGGCTTCGCTTCGCCCGGCGCCGACAATCGGCCGCAGGGCAATATGCTGCAGCGCCTGATTGCGACATTTCGGACTCAGTATTGAGAAATCTGGGGAAAACATGACGAGAACGGCAATTTTCACTCGCACCCGGGAATCGCGTCGTGCAAAAGCATCAAGTGCGAGCGCGACGAAGGACGCGGGGCATTGGGAGACGAGAGCATGAGCATCGATTTCATCCGCCCGGAAGTGGAAGAGCTCAGGCCCAGGATCAGCGTGATCGGCGTCGGCGGCGCCGGCGGCAACGCGATCGCCAACATGATCCAGTCCGACGTCCAGGGCGTCGACTTCATCGTCGCCAACACCGATGCCCAGGCGCTCAACCATTCGATGGCCGACCGCAAGATCCAGCTCGGCCCGAAGATCACCCAGGGCCTCGGCGCGGGCTCGCGGCCCGAGATCGGCAAGGCCGCCGCCGAAGAGGCGATCGTCGAGATCGAGCAGGCGCT
>NZ_JBQTJC010000269.1:0-3231 GCF_052387495.1 Sphingosinicella sp.
GCGGCGGCGATGGGCTTCACCCTGCAGAACAGCGCGATGATCATCACCGGGGCGCTGGTCGGCTCGTCGGGCGCGATCCTCAGCTACATCATGTGCCGCGCGATGAACCGCAACTTCATCTCGGTGATCGCCGGCGGCTTCGGGGGCGGCGACGCGGCGATCGCCGACGGCGGCGGCGCGAGCGACCGGCCGTGGAAGCGCGGCTCGGCCGAGGACGCGGCCTTCCTGATGAAGCAAGCCGAGCTGGTCATCATCGCCCCCGGTTACGGGATGGCGGTGGCCCAGGCGCAGCATGCGGTGCGCGAGATGGCCGATTTGCTCAAGGAAGAAGGCGTCCAGGTCAAATATGCGATCCACCCGGTCGCGGGGCGGATGCCGGGCCATATGAACGTGCTGCTCGCCGAGGCGAACGTGCCCTATGACGAGGTGTTCGAGCTCGAGGACATCAATTCGGAGTTCGCCCGCGCCGACGTCGCGCTCGTGATCGGCGCCAACGACGTTACCAATCCGGCCGCCAAGACCGACAAGAGCTCGCCGATCTACGGCATGCCGGTGCTCGACGTGGAGAAGGCCAAGACCGTGCTGTTCGTGAAGCGCTCGATGGGCGGCGTCGGCTATGCCGGCATCGACAACGAGCTGTTCTACCGCGACAACACGATGATGCTGCTTGGCGACGGCAAGAAGATGGCCGAGGAGATCGTCAAGTCGATCGACTGAGCGGCCGACGGAACTCCGCTATCCGTTCGATTCGGTGCGAAGTGCATCCGAAACGGATGAGATTCGGCGACAGGTCGGAGCCTGGGCCGAGACTAGGCCTTTTTAGGCCCGCGCTTTTTGCTTCGCTCCATTCCGGAGGAAAGGCCCGATCGTCCCCTCGATCTCCGCGCCGTCGCAAAAGTATTGGAGTTCGACTGGCTTAGTTGCTCAAGAACAGCCTCCAGTTCGGAGCCAATAGCAATTCACTGGCGAAGATGACGCGGCGAAGCTCCATTTCGGACGGGGCAGTGGCGAGCGGGGGCAACATGGCGCATGATGCGCTGGCCATGGTTGAATATCGGAACGATCCCGAAGTGTTTCTGTATGGCGACGGCGACGAAGCTTTCGCGCGGGCCCGACTGACGGCGAAACTGGCGGGGCTTCGCGTGGCGGGCATGCGGGTCATCGGGGAGGCAGGCGACAGTGCCGAGCCCCCGGCCGCCAGGCCGATCGTCGAAGCGGGCCTGGAAACGCCGGCGCTCATCGCGCTGCTCGACAAGCTCCAGCGCGAGGCGACGGAACTGGGCCTGCCGGCGGTGGTCGCGGCGCCCGCCGGTCTTGTCGACCTGGTCTTCGCCAGAGCCGGACATCCCGCCATCGAGCTGCTCGTTGACGCCGACGAGCGGGCCCGCGTCGAAGCCTATGCTTCGGTCGCAATGCCGTGGCCCGACCAGCTCCACGATGTGGGGCGCGAGGGCCAGGAATTGCTGCAGAAGCTGTCGGAGGATGTCGGCCGGCTGGCCAACATGCTCGCGTCGCTGTCGGACGAGGAGGCGGCGGAGCTGGTCGCTGCGCGGCCTTCGGTCGGCGCCGAGGAGCGCGAGGACGGGCTTGAGCCGGGCGAGATAAGGGCGCTGATCCGGGCCCGGCGGCTGCGCGACCAATATTTTTCCGGCGAGCTGTTCGCCGATCCCGCCTGGGATATGCTGCTCGACCTCATGGCGGCCCGGCTGGAGAGGAAGCGGGTCGCGGTCTCCAGCCTGTGCATCGCGGCGGCGGTGCCGGCCACGACTGCGTTGCGCTGGATCAAGGTGCTGACCGACCGCGGCCTCTTCGTCCGTTCGGCCGATCCGCAGGACGGCAGGCGGGTCTATATCGAGCTCTCCGACGAGACGGCGCGGGCGCTCGCCGCCTATCTCCTCGCGGCCAAGCGGATCGCGCCCGCGGCGATCTGATCTGGGCCTTGCTCGCCGTAGCGCGCGGTGGCAGTGGCATCGCCACGGGTGGTTAGCTCAGCTGGTAGAGCATCTCGTTTACACCGAGAGGGTCGGCGGTTCGAGCCCGTCACCACCCACCATTATCAGGCGAGCAGCGCTCCGCGCCGTTCAGCCATGTCCGGGGGACATGGCGATCTGATCATTATGCCGCTGGCGCGGCCTCGCCTGGCAAGCCAGCCTTGGCGGCGAATCGTCGCTCTATCAGAAACCGATCCAGCCGAGCAGCCATAGCAGCAGCAGCGTCCCGAGCGCGGTGACGAGGAACGAGCCGGCACAGCCTACGCGGTTCGAGAAGAACAGGAACATCGTGGACCGAACGTCTGAGCCTATGCCCTGCTCCGTCTCGTCGTCGCGGACATAGTTCGCAGTCGGTTAACCAATAGCGGCTACCGCATTGCTCTTGAACATTTTTCAGTGCCGGGTTGGGGAATGATTTCGTGAATCGCGCGGTTGATGGGGATTCTCTGCCCGAAGACGCGGGAAGGCGCGAGAACCGGTGCTCGCCGCGGCCGAACCTGCTGCTCGCGGCCACGATCGAGGCTGATGGGCTGAAGGCGCCCGTGCGCATCCGCAACCTTTCCGAACGCGGCGCGCTGGTCGAAGGGCCGGCGCTGCCCGGCGTCGGCGCCCGGGTGATGCTGCGCCGGCAGGAGGTTGAGATCGCGGGCCGCGTCGTGTGGGCGGCGGCCCCGCGCTGCGGGATCGAGTTCGACGGCCACGTTTCGGTTCCCGAGTGGATATCGGGGAGAAAATCGGGCGACATCTTCGGCCAGGCGCGGGTCGACACGATCCAGGCCGCGATCCGCGCCGGCGCGGCCGTGCCGGCACCGCCGGCTTCGGAAGAAATCGGAAGCGCGCTGGCGCAGCTCGACGACCGGCTGGCCGAGGAGCTAATCTGCCTGCGCCGCCTGCTGGAGACGACGGGCGATGCGCTGATCGATGAGCCGATCGTCGTCGAGCGCCACGCCGCCTTGCTCCAGAATTTCGACCTCGCCGCCCAGATCCTCGGCCATGTGGCGAAGATCCTCGCGGCGGACGACCGCGCTGCGGCGGTCGATGCGATCGGCATGAACGAGCTGCGCGCGCGGCTGACACGGCGGGCGGCGCCTGGGGGGTGACGGCAGAAAGCCTGTCACCGGGACGAGCGCAACTCTGCCGTCGACAGCGACGAAAGCGAATTGCGCATGGTGTCCCGGGCTAGGGTTCCCCCGGATTAGCCGGATTAGTGGCGTCCTCGGATTAGGCGCTCGATGATGAC
>NZ_JBQTJC010000270.1:0-11084 GCF_052387495.1 Sphingosinicella sp.
GATCGTGCGCGCCTCGATCGGCTCGGACAACGTGCCGCCGCCGACGCCCGAAGAGGTCGCCGCCGCGCTCCAGGCCGGCGGCCCGGCCGGCACGCAGGCGCCGCCGACGGCGCGGACCGGCCCCGCCCTCCCCGCCCCGATCGCCCAGCCCCACCCGCTCGAGCCGGTCCGCGCCCCCGACCGCCGGGGGCCGCGGGGGAATTGATCCCCCAGGGCTTCGGTCTGTCGAGTCGTATTCCCGGCTGCGTCACTCGCCCCAGCGCATCGCGTTGTTGAGGAGCATTCGGGGTCTGGCCGGCGGCATAGCGGCGCTCAGAATTTAGGGGTTAAGTAAACTGTCACCGTAATCCCCGCTTACGTCCGCAACGAGTGGTTAGCAGACATTCAGCGTCGGCTGGTGGCAGGGCCTCTGCTTTGCATTTGCACGAAGCAGATCGTTGGCCCGTAGCGAGGGGTTGTGTCTTCCCCGGCATCCAGCGTGAGCCAGTCATCCTGAAGATTCGGAGTGCCCTGCGGCACATCCTCCTGCCGCCGCTCCCGAATGGCAGACGAAGCGAAACCGCATGCGCGAGCAACATCTAGCAGCGGGGTCAACAACTCACGAGGACCAAAGGCGAGAATGGAGGAGGGGCGAGAAGAACTCGTCGTAGGTTGCTGTTGGTCACAACCTGCCGGGGGCATATCCTGGCGAGAGTAGAAACGCGTGGATGAGCCAATATGGTCCTGAGGATCAAAGTAGGAGCGAACTGCTTCCTCGGACCCTGCTGGGATGGTGAGCCGGAGGACCCGTTCCTCACCTGCGCTTCCCTCACAGGTGACCCGCCAGCCTAGTCTTGCTGCGTCACGTCGAATGATCGCTACTTGAGGCTCCATCCCTGTCACATCAACAGCGATGACGCCCTCCCCGCTGATTGTGGCAGCAGCGACGAGAGGTCGCTCCCTCCCGCCAGCCGTTGTCTCACAGCCGGACAATGCTATGGCAGCGAAGAATAGCCTGTGAGGCCTCAATTTCGATCCTTGTGCATCCACGCCTTGATGATGCCCAGTCGCCGAATGGCCGCAAGGGGTCGAAAGCGGACATATGCAGAGACGTCGCGATTGACCGTCGGAGCCGACTCCTCGTGCTCTAGGGACGTGGAGCAACCTTCCGCCGCAGCCAGAACGCTATGCCCAGGAGCGCCAAGCCCACGACGACGAGGATGGTGAGCGCGCCTGTCTCGCCTTCCACCTCCAGCGCCGAACGCTGCGGATCGGCGGGCGCGTAGAAGACCGGGACGATGCTCCCCACCGGATAGGTGCGCAGCACCTGCCGAGCCCCGTCCTCGGTCGAGAAGCCGCGCGAGCTGGTGAGCCAGATATAATGATTGCTGTAGGTCCGCCCTTCTACCGAATAAGAATATTCGATGCGCGGGAAATAGCGGGTGCGGGTGCGCCCGCTGCCGCGCTGCGTCGCGACGTAGCCCGAGGTGATCCGTCCCTCGACGCTCGGCCAGTCGCGCGCCTCGGCGAGCTGCGCCCGATCCCGCACAATGAGCGCCGCCCCCAGGGCGATGAGAAGCAGCCCGGCAATGCCCAGCACCCAGACCGTTATTGTCGTGTTTCGCATCACCAGCCCCCTCTGACACCCGCGGGGACGCCGACCGGGCTCGCGGGGTCTTGTTGCAGATTCACCTTAGCCGGTTCGTCATGGAGCGCCAGCGAACGGAGCTGGAGCCGCCGCGTCGCGGGCCGCGCATACAAAAAGACCGCCTCACGAGATTTCGTGAGGCGGCCAAGTTCAGGGAGGGCGCCTCTCGCGGACGAGAGGCGCGTCGCGCCGTCGCAAAGGGGGAAATACGACGACGCTGACCTTTAGATAGGAAGCTTTCCCCGGCTTTCAACGGCTTGGCGGCGGCCCGGGAGGGCGCCGCCCCGGGCCTCGCAGTCGCCGCTTACGCGTCGGCGGGGGCCGGCTCCGCCGTCGCGGTCGGGACCTTGCCCTGCTGCATCTGCCGCCCGAAAATGTCGGTGATCTGGGTCAGCGAGAAGAGGTGGGCCATGATCAGGGTGAGCATGCCGTTCTGGTTGAGCTTGCGCAGCTGGTCGCCGTTCATCTCGCGCAGCTTGTCCTCGGCGACCATCTGGAAGCCGCGATAGACGAAGGGCTGCTCGCTGTCCGCGGGCTGGATCGAGACCTCGCCGTCGATCAAGAGGTCGAGCGTCTTGAGCTCGTTGACGAAGGCCTGGGTGCGCTGGATCGCGGTCTCGAAATCCTCGCAGAATTTGAGGATGTTGTTGAGGTTGTCGGTGGGCTTGCCGTCCTCGAACAGGGGGGTGCCATCCTTGAACTTGCCGACCAGGCCGCTGTCCGGGTCGAAGCAGAGCGAGAGCTCCTTCGCGTCGGGCTGGAGCCGGGCGAGCAGGAACGGGTAGCGGCGGACATAAGCGGGGACGTAGAATTGCTGGTGTGGCTTGCCGGTCTCGTCGACGAACACGTTGACGCCCTCGTTCAGCCCCATCAGCGCCAGCGGCACCGGATTGTCGCCGACCGAGAAGACGATCGGGAAGCTGCGCTGGCCGTGAATGAACTCGTCGACCGTGATCGGCACCGCGTGCTGGCCGACCAGATATTCGGCGGTGTCGCTGCCCTTGCTCGAATAACCGGCATGCTCGGTGGTCGAGAGCGGGATCAGATTCTTGTAGAAAACCGGCAGTTGCGGCGCGGGCTGGGTCGCCATGAGTCTGTCTCCGTAAGGGTCTGAAAAGGGCGGCGCATCGCGTCCGCACGTGCGGCCGACCGTCTATTGCGGCGCGCCGCGTTCCGCAAGCCCGTCGGTGGAATCAAAGCGGGACGAGCTTGCCCGGGTTCATGATGCTCTTGGGATCGAGCGCCGCCTTGATGGCCCGCATCGCGCCGAGCCGCGCCGCGCCGCCGAGCCGGGCAAGCTCGGCCAGCTTCATCTGGCCGATACCGTGCTCGGCCGAAATCGAGCCGCCCGCCGCGGTGACGAGATCGTGCACGAAGCCGGTGACCTCGGCGCCCGTCATCTCGACCCAGTCCGCCCGCGTCCCTTCCGGCGCGCGGACGTTGAAGTGGATGTTGCCGTCGCCGAGATGGCCGAAGGCGCTGACCCGCGTGCCGGCGAAACGCGCCTCGACCGCAGCCGCCGCCGAGACCAGGAAGCCCGGCATGTCGGCGACCGCGACGGAGATGTCGTGCTTGGCCGCCGGCCCGTCCTTCTTCTCGGCCTCCGAGATCGAGTCGCGCAGCCGCCAGAACGCCTCCGCCTGCGCCTCGTTCGCCGCGATCGTCGCGTCGCCGACCAGCCCGATCTCGTGCGCCGAGCGCAGCCCTTCGTAGAGCAAAGGCTCCGGGCTCGGCGCGACCAGCGGCGAGACCGCCTCGATCAGGACGTTCCACGGCGCGGGCGTAGCGAGCGGCGACCGCGTGCCGGGAACGTGCATCAAGACAAGGTCGAGCGCGCTGCGCGGCACCAGCTCGAAGCTCTCGATCGCCTCCTTTTGCGTCGCCTCCAAGTGGTGCAGCAGCCCCATCGCCGCCAGGGGGTCGGCCACTCCGGCCCAGGCGACGGCGCGCGATCCCACCGCCGACACCAGCCTGAGACTCGCCGCGGTTACGACCCCCAGCGTTCCCTCCGCCCCGATCAGCAGCTGGCCGAGATCGTAGCCGCGATTGTCCTTCTTGAGCGGCGTCAGCCCCTCGTAGAGGCTGCCGTCGGGGAGCACCGCCTCGATCCCCTGGACCAGCCGCCGCATATTGCCGAAGCGCAGCACCTGCGTGCCGCCCGCATTGGTCGAGACCAGTCCGCCGATTGTCGCCGAGCCCTTCGCCCCCAGGGTCAGCGGAAAGCGCCGCCCGGCCTCGAGCGCCGCCTCGTGCAAAGTGCTAAGGATCACCCCCGCTTCGCACACGGCGAGATTGGCCTCGGGATCGAGCGACCGGATCCGGTTCATCCGTCGCAAGGAGAGCAGCAGGGCCGCGCCCGAGCCGTCCGGAGTCGCCCCACCGACCATCGAGGTATTGCCCCCCTGCGGCACCAGCGGTACGCCCTCCGCCGCGCACAGCCGGACGATCTCGACGACTTCCTCGCGGCGCGCCGGCGCAAGCAAGGCGGCCGCCCGGCCATGGTAGCGCCCCCGCCAGTCGCTGAGCCAGGGCGCCAGCTCGGCCGGCTCCGTGCTGAAGCCCTTGGGGCCGAGCAGATCGGCGAGCTTGCGGAGCAGGGCCGGAGACGCATAAGCCATCGCCGGGCTGATAGGCGCGCGTCCTCCGGGGGGCAATTCATCCAATGTTCAAGCGTCCAGGGGAAAGCGGGTCGGCGATGGAGTCACGTCCTTGATCCTCGCGGGAACCGCCGCCTTGCTGCTGTTCGCGTTCGATTGGCAGGAGGCGCCGCGCCCGCGCGGCCGCGTCGGCACGATGACGATGCGCCAGCAGATCATCATCCGCGTGCCCCGCGGTGCGCTGCGCGTCGCCCCGGCCGGCAATTCGCTGATCCGTTGGCGCGAAAGTGCCGGCCCCCGCTGCGTCGCCGCCGACCGCATCGTCGGCGCGAGCTTGCTCGGCCAGAACAGCGTCGATCTCATCATGCGCGACAGCAGCCGGCTGCGCGCAAGGCTGGAAAGCCGCTGTCCGGCCCTCGATTATTATCGCGGCTTCTATGTCAACGCGACAGAGGACGGGCGGATCTGCGCCGACCGCGATTCGATCCGCAGCCGCGCCGGCGGCGAGTGCCAGATCGAGCGCTTCAGGCTGCTGCGGCCCGAGCGGCGCTGACCCGCTTTGCTTGACAAGCCACCCCGCTTCGCACAAGCGCCAGCGCGAAGCGGCCTCCCCCAACGAAGGCGCCAATCCCGGATTTTTAGATGAGTTTTGCCGATCTCGGCCTTTCCGACGAATTGCTCCGCGCCATCAGCGAGGCGGGCTACGACACGCCGACGCCGATTCAGACGCAGGCCATCCCCTCAGTGCTGATGATGCGCGACTTGGTCGGCATCGCGCAGACCGGTACGGGCAAGACCGCCGCCTTCGTCCTGCCGATGATCGACATTTTGGGCGAGGGGCGCAGCCGCGCGCGCATGCCGCGCTCGCTGATCCTCGAGCCGACCCGCGAGCTCGCCATGCAGGTCGCCGAGAATTTCGAGAAATACGGAAAATATCACAAGCTCAACATGGCGTTGCTCATCGGCGGCACCAACATGGCCGACCAGATCAAGAAGCTCGAAAAAGGCGTCGACGTGCTGATCGCGACGCCCGGGCGGCTGATGGACCTGTTCGGCCGCGGCAAGATCCTCCTGAACGGCTGCAGCCTCCTCGTCATCGACGAGGCCGACCGGATGCTCGACATGGGGTTCATTCCGGATATCGAGGAAATCTGCTCGAAGCTGCCGAAGAACCGGCAGACGCTTTTGTTCAGCGCGACGATGCCGCCGCCGATCAAGAAGCTCGCCGACAAGTTCCTCGACAATCCCAAGTCGATCGAGGTCGCCCGGCCCGCCTCGTCGAACCTACTCATCGACCAGCGCGTGCTCCGCGTCGATTCGCGCAAGAAGCGCGACGCGCTCGCCGCCCTGCTCCGCCGCGACGAGGTCCGCTCCGCGATCGTGTTCTGCAACCGCAAGACGACGGTGCGCGAGCTCGCCACCAGCCTGACGCGCGGCCATCTCAAGGTCGGCCAGATCCACGGCGACATGGAGCAATCGGAGCGGATCAGCGAGCTCGCCCGCTTCAAGGCGGACGAAATCAACGTGCTGATCGCCTCCGACGTCGCCGCGCGCGGCCTCGACATCAAGGACGTCAGCCACATCTTCAACTATGACGTGCCCTGGCATCCGGACGATTATGTCCACCGCATCGGCCGCACCGGCCGCGCGGGCAAGACCGGCGTCGCGATCACCCTGGTGACGAGCGCCGCCGAGGAGTCGATCGACAATATCCAGAAGCTGACCGGCACCAAGCTGACCGCGATGGACGACGGCGGCGAGGCCGGTCCGACGCGCGAGGCGCGCGAGCAGCCCGCGCGCGAGGAGCGTGCCGAGCCCGGGGAACGCGCGGAGAGGCCGAGGCGTGGCCGCCGCGAGAAGCCGGAAAGGCCAGAGGCGCCCCGGGCCGAAAAGCGCGAACGGCCGCCGCGCCGCGAACGCGCGCCCGCGCGCGAGCCCGAGCCGGAACCCGACGATGGCGACTGGAACGGCCCAGTCCCCAGCTTCCTCGGCACCGGCTTCGGCGGCTGATCGCGTCGAGTTCCCCGGCGAAAGCCGGGGTCCAGTCGGAAGTGGGGCTGGAACTCCGGACCGCCTTGTCGCCGTTCAGATCACGAATGCCGCCAGGATGAACAGCGACAAGACGGCAAACAATATCTTGTCCTGACGAGACATTCGATTCTTCCCCCGGCTGCACGGCGACAGTCGGTGGAGTCCTATTACTTCGACTCGTAAAATAAAAGTTAGCTTTTGAGCCGATCCGGACCGGCCTGGCCGCGATAGCGCGTCACGAAAGCGGCGGCGTAGGCGGCAAGGCGCTGCCCGGCGATCGCCTCGCGCAGCTCGCGCATCAGCCGCTGGTAGAACCAGAGATTGTGCTCGGTCATCAGCATCGCACCCAAAATCTCGCCCGAGCGGACGAGATGGTGGAGATAGGCCTTCGACCATCGGGCCACCGGCGAATCCGGATCGAGCGGCTCCGGGTCCTCGGCGAACCTGGCGTTGCGGATGTTGATCGGGCCGTCGCGGGTGAAGGCTTGGCCGGTGCGCCCGGAGCGGGTCGGCAGCACGCAATCGAACATGTCGATGCCGCGCGCGACCGCGCCGACGACGTCGTCCGGCTTGCCGACGCCCATCAAATAGCGCGGCCGGTCCTCGGGCAGCTGGGCGGGCGCGAAATCCAGGCAGGCGAACATCGCCTCCTGCCCCTCGCCGACCGCGAGCCCGCCCACTGCATAGCCGTCGAAGCCGATTTGGCTGAGGGCCTCGGCCGAGGCCGCGCGCATCCCTTCGTCGAGCCCGCCCTGCTGGATGCCGAACAACGCGCTCACATTGCTCAGCGCGTCGAACGCGTCGCGCGAGCGCCGTGCCCAGCGCATCGAGCGCTCCATCGCCGCGCGCTGGGCGTCGATCGGGTCGGTCGTCTTCACGAGCTGGTCGAAGGCCATGACGATGTCCGAGCCGAGCAGGGTCTGGACCTCCATCGAACGCTCGGGGCTCAGCAGGTGGCGGCTGCCGTCGAGATGGCTGGCGAAGGCGACGCCCTCCTCGTTCACCTTGGTCAGCTCGGAAAGGCTCATCACCTGATAGCCGCCGGAATCGGTCAGGATCGGACCGCTCCAGCCCATGAATTCGTGCAGGCCCCCAAGCCGCGCCACACGCTCGGCGCCCGGACGGAGCATCAGGTGATAGGTGTTGCCGAGGATGATGTCCGCGCCCGAGGCGCGCACGTCCGCCGGCTTCATCGCCTTCACCGTCCCCGCCGTCCCCACCGGCATGAATGCAGGCGTCGCGATCTCTCCGCGCGCCATGCGGAGGGTGCCCGTCCGCGCGCGTCCATCCGTTGCGGAAATGGCGAAATCGAACGGCGCGACCATGGCCCTCCCCTAGCGCCGCGCGAGGCTGAGGCAAATGCCGCCGGGACCCTCCGGCGGCATCATGGATTGACGCCCCTGAACGCTTTGGGAGACGGAAAGTGGGAATGCAGCTGCAACGCGGCCGGCTGATCGACCATATCCAGCTGGTCGTGGCCGACCTGGCGGCAAGCCGGAAATTCTATGAAGCCGTCCTTGACGTGCTGGAAATCCCTATCGGTGGCAGCGCGGACGAGCATTTCTGGGCCGACGAGCTGTTCGTCTCGAGCCCGGCCAGCCCGGAGGCCCTGGGCGAGCTGACCGGGCGCCATCACCTCGCCTTCCAGGCGAAGGACCGGGAAACCGTCGACGCCTTTTATCGCGCCGGGCTCGCCGCCGGCGGCAGGGACAACGGGGCGCCCGGCGAGCGCTCCTATCATCCCGGCTATTACGCCGCTTTCCTGCTCGATCCCGACGGCAACAATATCGAAGCCGTCTTCCACGGCGAGGCCAAACGCAGCGCGGCCTCGGTGGAGATCGATTTCTAGAAGGACGCGACCGGATCGAGTCCAGATTACGAAAGCCGAGTCAGGTGACCGGCGGCGCGCGTTCCGCGTCGAGATCGCGGAATCGGACCTGATGGCCGGTGATACCCATGTCCCGAAAAATCGCATTGGCGCGCGCCGCCGCGCTTGCCGTGGCGGCCGAATCCAGCCTCATCTCCTCGACCGCCTGCCGCGCTTCTTCGTCGCCCATCGACGCCGAACAAAGGAACCATGCCAACGCCTCCTGCCGGTCCTGCGCCACGCCTTCGCCATTGGCGTGGAGGACTCCGACGCCATAGAAACCGTGCGCCTCGCCCAGCCGTGCGGCGGCAAGATAAAAGTGGCGGGAGCGCGCATAGTCGCGCTCGACGCCGCGCCCACCCGCATACATGACGCCCATGCTCACCATGGCGCGCGAGCTCCCCTGCGCGGCGGCTCTGCTGATCCACTGGAATGCTTCAGCCGGGTTCTCGGGGACACCATCGCCCATGTCGAGCATGACCCCCAGGCGCCATTGTGCATCGCGCTGGCCCTGTTCGGCGGCCCTTCGATAGAGCGCGACCGCGCGCGCCCGGTCCTCCCCCACGTAGCGGCCGACATCGTAGAACCAACCGAGATGGTTGGTGGCGTCTGCATCGCCACGCCCTGAGGCGGCTTCGACGATGGCAAAGGCCGCCGCATCGTTGCCGGCCGCGGCCAGCCGCTCCGCCTCCTCCGTGGCGGGCGAGGCCGAGATGAGAAAGAAGATGGAAGGGATGAGCCACCAACGCATGGCGGCATCATGTCAGAGGTCGGCCCGCCTCGCCATATCGAACTGTGCGACGCGCTTATCGCGCCAGCCCCAGCTCCCAGGTCTCGCCCTGCTCGGGCCTGCCGAATTCGTCGTGCACTTCGGTGGCGACGATGCGGAAGCCCTGCGCTTCGTAGATGCGGCGGGCGCTGGTCAGCACCGTGTGGGTCCACAGGCGCATCTTCGCATAGCCCGCCGCGCGCGCGAACTTCACGCATTCGGCGACCAAGGCCGCGCCGATCCCCCGCCCCCGCGCCCAGGGCTCGACGTGGAGGAGGCGGAGCTGACCGACATCTTCGCCCGCGTCGACGAGCAGCACTGCGCCGGCAATCGTCCCGGCCTGCTCGGCCACCCAGCATTGCTCGCGGCCCGGCTTGAAGTCCCTGAGGAAAGCGGTGGTGACCTCGCCCTGGAGGATCTCCATCGGGCGCCCCCAGCCGTAGCTCTCGTAGAGGATCGACTGGCGCGAGGCGATCAAGGCGAGGTCGCCGGCGCGGAAAGTGCGGATTTGCCAGGGCACCTCCTTGCCGCTCAGCAGCACCGTCACCGCGCCGAGCGCCTCCACCAAAGTCTCCCGCTCCGCCGGCCCGAGCCCGTTGAGCCGCGCCTCGACCTCGCCGCGCGTCGTCGCGTCGAGTGCCGCGAAGGCCGCACGGCCGGCGTGGGTAAGGCGGATCGGCCGCGCCCGCGCGTCCGTGCCGCGCCCGCGCGTGATCCAGCCTTTGCTCTGAAAGCGCCGCAGGATGCGGCTGACATAGCCGGCGTCCAGCCCCAGCTCGGCCTGCAATTCGGCGGCGAGCGGCGCCGCGCGATGGGCGATCTCGTAGAGCAAACGCGCCTCGACGAGTGAGAGGCCGCTGTCCATGTAGTGCGCGTCGAGGGCGCCGACGAAGCGGGTATAGAAGCGGTTGAAGGCGCGCAGGGCGGCGACGGCATCGGTCATCGCCCGCAAGGATGCGCCCGATTAGTTGCCGATGTCAACTATTTCCTACGGGCCAACAAAAAGGGCGGTCGGCGCGAATGCCGGCCGCCCTCTTCGAAAACCTCGGACTTAGAAGCCGAAGTTGACGCCGACCGTCGCGCGCAGCGTGTCGAACGAGATCGTGTCGACGGCGACCCGGATACGGGCCGGACCACCGGTGGAGATGTCCGCGCCGACGCCGACCAGATAGTCGCCGATGGTGTCGTCACCGCCCGCGGCCTCGAACTGGGCGTCCGTGACGTTGAGGCCGGTCAGGCCGCTGGGATCGATATTGATCCACTGATAGCCGCCGCGAATGTAGATGACCGAGCCGTTGGCGGTGCGGTGGCCGATCCGGCCGGCGATGCCGAACTCGTTGTCGACCGGGCCGTTGCCGAGATTGAAATTGCCCTCGACGCCGATCACGGCGCCCTGCGCGATGTCGAAGTCGACGCCGGCATAGGCGCCGTAGATCAGGGCGCTGTCGTCGATGTCGAGGCCGGGGATGCCGGCGAAGTCGTCTTCGTCGATGCCGAGATTGTGCAGTCCGACCTGCACGCCCGCATAGGGATGCGCGCCGGGGGCGGTTTCCTGGGCCTGGGCGGCGCTCGACACGCCCAGCGCCGCTGCGACGGCGAGCGCCGCGAACGTAACTTTCTTCATGGTCTTGAGTTCCCCTATCAGTCCGCCCGCGACGATCGCGGGTCAGAGGCCTTTTTGCCGCGGCATCGACTGCCTTCGTTTTCTTGGTTTCGCAAGTCAATTTCAACGGCTTGCGCCGCCGCGACTGCAAACGGCCGAATAGTGTCGCTTGCGCGTCCCAGCCACCTCATCCGCGGCTCCGCATTCACCGATCAGTCGTTTCGACTCCGCGATCTCTCGTCAGCCCGGGCAGCAACAGGTTCGCATCTCCATAGGAGTAGAAGCGATAGCCCTCGCGAATCCCATGCGCATAGGCAGCCCGAATCACGTCGAGCCCCATCAGCGCTGCGACCAGCATGAACAGGGTTGAGCGGGGCAAATGGAAATTGGTGATCAGGCCGTCGGTCGCCTTGAAACAATGGCCTGGGGTGATGAAGATCGCGGTGTCACCCTCGAAGGCATGGATCGCGCCGCCCTCGTCCGCGGCGCTTTCGAGCAGGCGGAGCGAGGTCGTGCCGACGGGGATGATCCGTCCGCCCCCCGCGCGGACCCCGTTGATACGGGCGGCCGCGGCGGCGTCGATCCGCCCC
>NZ_JBQTJC010000271.1:0-5074 GCF_052387495.1 Sphingosinicella sp.
TATGTCCGCTCGGCCCCGGCCGGCACCGGCATCATCGCCGGCGGCCCGATGCGCGCCGTGTTCGAGAGCCTCGGCGTCGCCGACGTGGTGACCAAGTCGATCGGCACCTCGAACCCCTACAACATGATCCGCGCGACCTTCGAGGCGCTCGGCGAGCAGACCTCGCCGAAGAGCGTCGCGCAGCGCCGCGGCAAGAAGATCGCCGACCTGATGGCGCGCCGCGAGGGCCTTTCGGCCGCCGAGGCGGACGCTCAGGCCGAAGCGGTCGCGGAGTAGCTCAGATGGCGAAAGTGAAGATCACCCAGACCGGATCGCCGATCCGCCGCACCCCCGACCAGCGCAAGACGCTGACCGGGCTGGGCCTCAACAAGATGCACAAGACGGTCGAGCTCGACGACACCCCCGAGGTGCGCGGCATGATCCGCAAGGTGCGTCACATGGTGTCGGTGGCGGAGTAATCCCCCCGCCGGCAGCGCGACAAAAGCGAAAGCGAGTGCAGGAACATGAAACTCAACGATCTCCGCGACAATAAGGGCGCCCGCAAGAGCCGGGTCCGGGTCGGGCGCGGCATCGGCTCGGGCGTCGGCAAGACCGGCGGCCGCGGCCAGAAGGGCCAGAAGAGCCGCTCCGGCGTCTCGGTCTGGGGCTTCGAGGGCGGCCAGATGCCGCTCCACATGCGGATCCCGAAGCGCGGCTTCAACAACGTCTTCGCCAAGGATTATGCCGAGGTGAATCTGGGCGCGATCCAGAAACTGGTCGACGCCAAGAAGCTCGATACCAAAGGCGTGGTCGACCACGACGCGCTCAAGGCCGCTGGCGTAGGGCGCGGCGGCAAGGACGGCGTGCGCATCCTCGGCAAGGGCGAATATAGCGCGAAGCTCTCGTTCAGGGTCGCCGGCGCCTCCAAGGGCGCGCGCGAGGCGATCGAGAAGGCCGGCGGCTCCGTCGAGATCATCGAGATCGTCCCGGCCGCAGACAAGGCCGCCGCCAAGAAGGGCAAGGGCGCCGCGGTCACGGCCCGCAAGGCCAAGGCCGACGCCTGAGCCTGCCGCCGCTTTTCCCCGGTAGAGGCTGACAAGCCCGAACCGGTCACTATATGAGGCGGCGGGGGCCATCCGGTCATCCGCCGCCATTCATTTTGTCGAAGGCATTGACGTCCATGGCATCCGCAGCCGAGAGCATGGCAGCCAATATGAGCCTGGCGAATTTCGCCAAGGCCACCGATCTCAAGAAAAGGCTCTGGTTCACGCTCGGCGCGCTGATCGTGTTCCGCTTCCTGTCCTTCGTGCCGCTGCCCGGAATCGACCCGCGCGCGCTCTCCGCCTTGTTCGACCAGACCCGTGGCGGCGTGCTCGATTTCTTCAACATGTTCTCGGGCGGCGGCCTCGAGCGGATGAGCCTGATCGCCCTGGGCGTGATGCCCTACATCACCGCCTCGATCGTGATGCAGCTGGCGACGACGATGAACCCGACGCTCGCCGCCCTCAAGAAGGAGGGCGAGAGCGGCCGCAAGAAGATCAACCAATATACCCGCTACGGCACCGTCTTCCTGTGCGCGATCCAGGGCTATTTCATGGCCGTCGCGCTGGAGAGCTGGGGGGCGACCAGCGGCCAGTCGGCGGTGATCGATCCCGGCATGCTGTTCCGCGTCACCGTCGTGATCAGCCTCGTCGGCGGCTCGATGTTCCTGATGTGGCTCGGCGAGCAGATCACCAGCCGCGGCATCGGCAACGGCATCAGCCTGATCATCATGGCGGGCATCGTCGCCCAGCTGCCGACCGCGCTCGCCCAATTGTTCGAAGGCGGCCGCACGGGGAGCATGGACCCGTTCGTGATCTTCGTCATCGTCGTGCTCGCGCTCGGCCTGGTCGTCTTCATCTGCTTCATGGAGCGGGCCCAGCGCCGGGTGCTGATCCAATATCCCAAGCGCCAGACCGCGCGCGGCCAGATCCAGCAGGAGCGCAGCCATCTGCCGCTCAAGGTCAACACGGCCGGCGTGATCCCGCCGATCTTCGCCTCCTCGCTGCTCCTGATGCCGCTCACCATCGCCCAGTTCGCCGGCCAGGCGCAGCCCGGCGACAGCCTTTGGAGCAACATCCTTATCGAGGTCTCGCAGTGGCTCCAGCACGGCTCGCCGGCTTATATGTTCCTCTACGGCGCCTTCATCGTCTTCTTCTGCTTCTTCTACACCGCGGTGGTGTTCAACCCCGAGGAGACGGCGGAGAATCTCAAGAAATATGGCGGCTTCATCCCGGGCATCCGGCCGGGCAAGCGCACCGAGGAATATCTCGATTACGTGCTGACCCGGGTGACCGTGGTCGGCGCCGCCTATCTCGCTTTGATCTGCCTGATCCCCGAATTCCTGATCGCGCGGGCGGGGATCCCCTTCTATCTCGGCGGCACGAGCCTGCTCATCGTCGTCAACGTGACGATGGACACGGTGACCCAGATCCAAAGCCACCTCATCGCCCACCAATATGGCGACCTCATCAAGAAGGCGAAGCTGAAGGGCGGCGGCCTGCGCGGCCGCTGAGCTTTCCGCTCAGGGGACAGCGATGAACATCATCCTCCTCGGCCCGCCGGGCGCCGGCAAGGGCACGCAGGCGAGCCGGCTCGTCGAGGAGCGCGGCATGGTCCAGCTCTCGACCGGCGACATGCTGCGCGCCGCGGTGAAAGCCGGGACCCCGGTGGGCCTCCAGGCCAAGGCGGTGATGGAGGCGGGCGAGCTGGTTTCCGACGCGATCGTCTCCGCCCTGATCGGCGAGCGGCTCGACGCGGCCGAAGCCCATGGCGGCGCGATCTTCGACGGCTATCCGCGCACCAAAGCCCAGGCCCAGGCGCTCGACTTGCTGCTGGACGAGCGCGGCGAGAAGCTCGACCTGGTGATCGAGCTCGATGTGGACGAGGACGCCCTCGTCGACCGGATCACCGGCCGCTTCACCTGCGCCGCCTGCGGCGAGGGCTATCACGACCGCTACAAGCTGCCCCGCGTTCAGGATACCTGCGACGCCTGCGGTGGTCACGAGTTCAAGCGCCGCCCCGACGACAATGAGGAAACGGTGCGCACTCGGATGGCCGAATATCGCGCTAAGACCGCGCCGATCCTGCCGATCTACGAGGCGCGCGGCCTCGTCCGCCGGGTCGACGGCATGGCCCCGATCGGCGAGGTCGGCGCAGTGATCGACGCGCTGCTCGACGGCTGATCTGCGCGGTGGTTTCGAGGCGGCCGCGCCGCACGACGACCAGGTGTTGGCGGTCCAGCTCGAAGATCTCGGGCGCTATCTCGCGCGCTGAGCGGACGCACTTGGATTCTCGAAAAACCTGATATGGTCGGCGCGGTGCGACTCCGGTGGAGCCGCGGCGCATTTTCTTGGGAGGCAGTGAAATGAGCAGGGGCGATTCCGAGCATGTCGATCTTGCGGGCTTCATGGAGGGCGTCGTGCGGCGCAATCCGGGGCAGACCGAGTTCATCCAGGCGGTGCAGGAGGTCGCGGAGGACATTTTCGAGTTCATCGAGGGCAAGGAAATCTATCACCGCTGGCAGATCCTCCGCCGCCTCGCCGAGCCTGACCGGGTCGTCTCCTTCCGGGTCTGCTGGGAGGACGACAATCACAATATCCGCGTCCAGCGCGGCTACCGCGTCCAGAACAACAATGCGATCGGCCCCTATAAGGGCGGCATCCGCTTCCACCCGAGCGTCAACGAATCGATCCTCAAATTCCTTGCCTTCGAGCAGACCTTCAAGAATGCCCTGACCGGCCTGCCCATGGGCGGCGGCAAGGGTGGCGCGAACTTCAATCCGAAGGGCAAGAGCGACGGCGAGATCATGCGCTTCTGCCAGAGCTTCATGACCGAGCTCTATCGCCATATCGGCGCGAACGTCGACGTGCCGGCCGGCGACATCGGCGTCGGCGGACGCGAGATCGGCTACATGTTCGGCCAGTACAAAAGGATCACGAACAGCTTCGAGGGCGTGCTGACCGGCAAGGGCCTCGAATATGGCGGCTCGCTGATCCGCACCGAGGCGACCGGCTACGGCGCCGTCTATTTCCTCGAGAACATGCTGAAGACGCGAGAGCAGGACTTGGTCGGCAAGACCGCGGTCATCTCGGGCTCGGGCAACGTCGCCACCCACGCCGCCGAGAAGATCGTCCAGCTCGGCGGCAAGGTGGTCACGCTGTCCGACAGCGAGGGCTTCGTCCACGATCCGGACGGCATCACCCAGGAGAAGATCGATTGGGTGAAGGCGCACAAGACCCGGCGGCGCGGGCGCATCTCGCAATATGCGGACGAGTATAAGAATGCGACCTTCCATGCCGGCAAGACGCCTTGGGGCGTGCCCTGCGACGTCGCTCTGCCCTGCGCGACCCAGAACGAGCTGCTCGGCGAGGATGCCCGGATGCTGGTCAAGAACGGCTGCATCGGCGTTTCGGAAGGCGCCAACATGCCCACCGACCTCGAAGGCGTCCACATCTTCAGGGAAGCCAAGATCCTCTACGCCCCTGGCAAGGCCTCGAACGCGGGCGGCGTCGCCGTCTCGGGGCTCGAGATGAGCCAGAATTCGGCGCGCATCTCGTGGAAGGAAACGGAGCTCCAGCAGCTCCTGAAGGACATCATGGACGGTATCCACGGCCGCTGTCTCGAATATGGCGACCGCGGCGGGGGCTATGTCGACTATGTCAAAGGGGCCAACATCGCCGGCTTCAAGAAGGTCGCCGACGCGATGCTGGCCTTCGGAGTCGTCTAGGGCGAGCGCGGGCGGCGCGGCCTATCCCGCGCCGCCGAGCCCGACCACGACGCGATAGACCCCCGTCGCGATCAGTGCGCGCAGGGCGCCGGGGCTGAAGGTCATTTGGAAATCCGCCGGGATGCAGGGCGCAAGATTGGGGACGATCCGGTCGATCACCGCCCGGTCCGCTGAGGATCGCGGCAAAGTTCCCACGAGCGCTCGCGCGGCGGCCTGATCACGCCGCACGACACACAGCGACTGCGCCTCATAGGCGTTACGGCCGAGCAGTCCGGCGCGGGCGATCGCCTCGTCGTCCATCGCGACCAGCGCGCTGATGTCGACGCC
>NZ_JBQTJC010000272.1:0-10972 GCF_052387495.1 Sphingosinicella sp.
TGTCGCGCGCGGCACCTGCACCCGCATCTCGACCCCGCGCGGCCCCGGCTCGCTCACCCCGGTCAACCGCTGAGCGAGGACGCTTCCCATGGTCCCGACCGCCGGCCTCGGCTTCAAGCCGATCCATTTCGAGGAGGCGCTCGCCGCGCCGGCGGCCGGGCTGTGGTTCGAGGTGCATCCTGAAAATTACATGGCCGCGGGCGGCCCCCGGCTCGCCATGCTCGAGGCGTTGCGCGGGGCGCGGCCGCTGTCGCTGCACGGCGTCGGCCTCAGCCTCGCCGGCGCCGCCGAGCCCGACCGCCGCCACCTCGCCCGTCTCAAGCAGCTGGTCGACCGCTTCGATCCGTTCCTCGTCTCGGAGCATCTCGCCTGGTCGGTCCAGGACGGGCGCTATTTCCCCGATCTCCTGCCCTTCCCGAGGACGACCGAGGCGCTGCTCACGATGGTGCGCAACGTCGACATCGTCCAGAGCGCGCTCGGCCGGAAGATCCTGATCGAGAACCCGTCGCTCTACATCGCCATGGACGGCCATGAGTGGAGCGAGACCGACTTCCTGAAACAGCTTGCGAAACGCACCGGCTGCGGCCTGCTGATCGACGTCAACAACGTCGCGGTGAGCGCCAACAATCTCCGCCTCGATCCCTATGCCTATCTCGATGCCCTGCCGCACGAGGCGATTGGCGAGGTGCATCTCGCGGGCCATCGGCCCGATCCGGAGCTTGGCGAGGCCTTGCTCATCGACAGCCACGATGCGCCTGTCGCCGAATCGGTCTGGGCTCTGTTCGACTATCTCGTCGCTTCGGCCGGGCCGCGCCCGGCGCTGATCGAGCGCGACGGCAATCTGCCACCCTTCGCCGACTTGATGGCGGAGCGCGACCGCGCCGCCGCGATTCTCGCCACGCCCAGGAAGGCGGCGGCCTATGCCTGAGCTCGCCGATTTCCAGCTCGCCTTCGCCGCCGCGCTGGATCGCGACACGCGCCGCGGCGCGCTCGAGCGCCAGCCCGGCTTCGCCGTCTATCGCAACACGATCGCGAGCGGCCTGATCGAGGTGCTCGCCGGCACCTATCCGGTCGTCGCCGAGCTGCTCGGGCCCGAGGGATTCGCGGCGATCGCGGACGAGTTTGCGATAACGTCGCCGCCTCAAAGCCCCGTGCTGCTCGATTACGGCGCCGGCTTCGCGACCTTTCTGGAAGGCCAGCCCTGGACCTCCGAGCTGCCCTATCTTGCCGGCGTCGCCGAGCTGGAGTGGCTGCGCTCCGAGTCGCATCTCGCCGCCGACGCGACACCGCTGACGAATCACGACCTCACCTGTTTCGGGCTCGACGCGTTGCTCTCGCTGCGGCTGCCCCTGCACCCCGCCGCGTGCTTCGCCTGGCTCAAGACGCCCGCGATGACGATCTGGCTCGCCCATCAGAACGGCGGCTTCGACACTCTCGCCCCTGAATGGCGGGCCGAAGGCGCGCTCTTCACCCGGCCCGGCGACGCCGTCCGCGCCGCCCTGATCGACGCGCCGACCCACCGCCTGCTCGCGGGCCTCCGCCTGGGCGAAAGCGTCGGCCAGGCGGCCGCCGCGCTCGCCGCCCTCTATCCCGAGGTCGCGCTCGACGACCTTCTGTTCACGCTCATCGACAGCGGCGCCTTCATGAAGCCGCCCCACCTGGAAAGGATATGATCATGGCCACCCTCGCTCCCGCCCCGGCGGTCTCGCGCTCCAATCCGCTTGCGCTCTTCGCTCGCCTCGCCCAGCGCGCGCTGCCGCTCGATCTGCTGCTGCTGGTCCAGCGCTTCGGCATCGCGACCATCTTCTTCCTCTCGGGCCGCACCAAGGTGGAAGGCTGGTTCACGCTCAGCGAGACCACCTACTTCCTGTTCGAGAACGATTATGCGCTGCCTTTCCTGCAGCCTGTCCACGCGGCGTATGCCGCGACGGTCGCCGAGCATCTCTTTCCGCTGCTGCTCGTCCTAGGTCTGTTCACCCGACTCTCGGCAGCGGCGCTGCTCGGCATGGCGCTCGTCATCCAGCTCTTCGTCTACCCCGAAGCCTGGCCGACGCATTTGAGCTGGGCGGGCCTGCTGCTCCCGCTGATCGCCTTCGGCGGCGGCCGCGTCGCCCTCGATCGCGCCGTCCGCATCCCCTGAACGAAGGACCCGTCATGCGCAAGTTGCTCGCCCTGCTGATCGCGCTCGCCGCGCCGGCGACCGCCGTGGCCGCCGTCCCGGCGCCAGCCGTCTCCGCCACCCAGGAAGGCGTCGCCATCGGCGGCTATGACGCGGTCGCCTATTTCAGCGAGGGCCGACCGGTCCGCGGCTCGGCCGAGTTCGCCCACCGCTGGAACGGCGCCGAGTGGCGCTTCGCCTCGGCCGCCGCGCGCGACCGCTTCGCCGCGGATCCCGAGTCCTATGCGCCCGCCTTCGGCGGCTATTGCGCCTGGGCCGTCAGCCAGAATTATCTCGCACCCGGCGATCCACTCGTCTGGCGGATCGTCGACGGCCGCCTCTACCTTAACTTCAACGCGCGCGCGAAGGAGCTGTGGGAGGCGGATCTCGCCGGCGCGATTGCGCGGGGGATGCGGAACTGGCCGTCGGTCCTCGAAACGGCCGACAATCGCTAGGTTCGAGCGATCGATTTGCCCGCTTTGTGGTCCCCGCAAAAATCCGCCTCGAAGCAAATTCGTCCAAGGACCCCCAAATGTCCGATGGGGCGCGGACCGGAGCATTAGCGAACAGGAAAATGGTGCCCAGGAGAGGACTCGAACCTCCACGCCCTTGCGAGCGCCAGCACCTGAAGCTGGTGCGTCTACCAATTCCGCCACCTGGGCACGGGAGCATCGACTTGCTGGTAGGCCGCGCGAGTTAGGGGGCGCCCCGGCCCTTGTCAACGCGGCATCGGAGGAGCGGTTGCCATGGGGATTGAGGCCCCGGTCGATTCGGGTCTAGGGGAGCCCCACTCAATTCGGCGAAGGCGTTGCGATGACGGAAAAGACCAACCGGCTGGTCACCTTGTTCGGCGGCGGCGGCTTCCTCGGCCGCTATGTCGCGCAGGCGCTGCTCCGCGAAGGCGCGCGCGTCCGCGTTGCCGAGCGTCGTCCGGAGCGCGCCTATTCCCTCAAGCCCCTCGGCGCGCTCGGCCAGGTCCAGTTCGTCCGCGCGGACATCACCGACGCGGCCTCGGTCGCCGCGGCGGTCGCGGGCGCCGATGCCGCGATCAACCTGGTCGGCATCCTCAAGGGCCATTTTCACGCCGTCCATGTCGAGGGCGCGCGCCAAGTCGCCGAGGCGGCCGCGGCGGCCGGCGCGGACGCTTTGGTCCATGTCTCGGCGATCGGCGCCGATCCGGAGAGCGCGAGCGCCTATGGCCGCTCGAAGGGCGAGGGCGAGGCGGCGGTCCGCGCCGCTTTCCCGGGCGCGACGATTGTCCGCCCCTCGATCGCGTTCGGCGCCGAGGACGATTTCGTGAACAAGTTCGCGCGAATGGCGCAGTGGCTGCCGATCCTGCCGGTGATGCGCGGGTCCTGGCGGCTGCAGCCGGTCCATGTCGCCGATCTCGGCCGGGCGATCGCGGCGGCGGCGCTGAACCCGCGCGCCCATCGCGGCAAGACCTACGAGCTAGGCGGGCCGCAGGTGATGACGATGCACGAGCTCAATGAATGGATCAGCCGCGCGACCGGGCGGAACCGGCCGGTGATCGACATCCCCGATCCCGTCGGCGCGGCGATGGCGCGGCTGACCGGCTGGCTGCCCGGCGCGCCGATCAGCTGGGATCAATGGCTGATGCTCAAGACGGACAATGTCGCGAGCGGCGACCTGCCCGGCTTCGAGGCCTTCGGTATCAGCCCCGCCCCGCTCGCCGCGGTCGCCGGCAACTGGCTCAACGCCTATCGCCGGCACGGCCGCTTCGCCAGGCCGTCGCCTTACTGAGGCGCCTGTTCCGGCACGAAGCGGCGGACGACGTCGCGGGCGAGCCGCGCCGGGCGCCGGGTCGCGGCATCGAGGCAGCACCAACTCGATTTGACCTCGGCGAGCACCTCTTCGCCGCGCGTGATCAGAGTCGAGAAGAAGGCGCGCGCGCCCTGCACGCCCTCGGCCACGACCGAGGCGACAACGTCGTCGTCGAGGAAGGCGGGGCGGCGATAGGTGATCTCGTGCTTGAGCGCGACCCAGAGGTGCCGCGCCACCGCCTCGGCCGGCGCGACCTTGCGCCAATAGGCGATCACCGCCTCCTGCACCCATTCGAGATACACGCTGTTGTTGACGTGGCCCATGAAATCGATGTCGCCCGGCGCGATGGCGAGGGGGTGGACGTGGGTCGGGGCGGCCATCGCTCCTATTACACTGACAAACGTGTCAATAATGCGACGATTCAGGATTTGGACGCCCGTCAGATTGAGATAGATTGGGCCATGCGCATTTTGCTGGCCATCGCCTTGCTCGTCGCCCCGCTCCCCCTCGCGGCCCAGTCGACGCCTGGTCGCACGATCACCAAGTCCGAGATCCGCGCTGCGGATCCGCGTCGGACCCACGGTCGGCTGCGCGATGTGATTTGGGACATGTTCGAGCGGGAGGACGTACGGAGTGAAGCGCAGCCGCGCCACGCGCTGACCGATTTCTGGCTCAGAACGCGTCCGCGCGGGACCGAGATACCGGGGCTCTGCAGGTACGATGGCGTGACGGTCGAATTCGCGCCGACGAGCCGCCGTGACCGCGGTGCCGACACGCCTGTGAGAGCGGTGGGCCTGCGCGCGAGCAGCTTCTTTCACTTCATATCACCGCCGACCCAGCAATTTCACGACGCGGCCAACTACGATCTGCTACCCAGCGATGGAGATTGCCGCTCGCTCGACGCGAACGAACTGCCCTTTTTTCGGTCCGAAGACGAGCAAGTGGCCGTTAACGGCTATCTGGCCTTCCTGAGACTCCAAGATGCACTACGTGCGAATCAAACGATGGAACTGGATTGCTACCCGGGGCGAATGGAGACCCGGACGTGCCGAGAGATTATCTTGGCGATCGGGACCGACGCGGTCAGTGACGTCCGGCGGTGCGAGTGGAGCGAAGCCCGACAGAATTGCTTTCGAATTCGGGCGGACGATCTCCAGATCGACATTCTCGTCACCGGACGAGTCTCTCCCGGCCCTCCCCCCGGTCAGGTGCTCAGGGCCCGCCTGGGCTTCCTAATCGTCCTTTCGCATCCACGCCCCGATTGACCGCGACGACCGGATGGGAACGCCCGGGCCCGACGACTCAGAACCAAATCAGCAGTGCCGCGCCGAGCAGGACGCGGTAGACGACGAAGACCAGCATCGAGGCGTGCCTGAGGAAGCGCATCAGGAAGGCCATGGTCGCGAAGGCGGCGACGAAGGTCATCGCGCCGGCGATCAGCGCGTCCCACTGCATCTGGGCGGTGGCGTCGGCGAGATCGAGGACGGCGAGCGTGCCGGCGCCCGCGACGGCGGGCAAAGCGAGCAGGAAGGAGAACCGCGCCGCCTCGACCCGCTCGTAGCCGAGGAAGCGCGCCGCGGTCATGGTGACGCCCGAGCGGCTAGTGCCCGGGATCAGCGCGAGCGCCTGGGCGAGGCCGACGATGACCGCATCCCTGAGGCTCATATCCTCATAGCGCTTGACCCGCGGGCCGATCTTGTCGGCGACGCCGAGCAGCAGGCCGTAAGCGATCAGATTGACGGCGACGAGATCGGTGGAGCGGAAGCTCTCGAGCCAGCCGCCTTCCTTCAGGAACAGGCCGAGCAGTACCGCCGGGATGGTGCCGATCAGGATCCACCAGAACAGGCGCCTCTGCTCGGGCGCCTTGCCGATGCCGACGCTGGCGAGACCGCCGCGCGCGAGGCCGATCGATTCCCGGAAGAAATAGAGCAGGATGGCGAGGAAGGAGCCGATATGCACCGCGATGTCGATCAGCGGGCCCTGATCCTGCATCTGGGTGAAATAGGGGATCAGGATGAGGTGCCCCGACGAGGAGATCGGCAGGAACTCGGTGACGCCCTGGACGACGGCGATGATCAACAGCTGCAAGAAAGTCATGAAGGCCCCGGAGAGGATGCGCGCACCGCTTAGCAGAGCGGCGCGGCTTGGCAACCGGGGCGCCGGGCGCGCGTTTGGCATTCAGCTTGGGTTCGGACAAGTGTATATAAAGACGCCCGAATCGCGTGAACATGAGGACGAGCATGAAGAAGCTTCTGATCGCCGCCGCCGCCGCAGCTTTGGTCGCCGGCCCCGCTGCGGCGCAGCCGCGCGAGCGCGACATCGTGCGTGGCCTCCCCTCCTCCGCCGAAATCGAGGCGATGGCCCCGGCGCTGGACCGGATGACCGGCGCCCTGCTCGATGTCGAGGTCGGGCCGCTGCTCGACGCCGTCGATCCCTATGCCCGCCGCCCCGGTTACGGCCGGTCCGGACGCACCTTGGGCCGCCTCGCGGAGCGCGACGATCCCTTTTTCGAGCAGCGCCTGCGCGGCTCGATTTACGGGACGACCGCCGAGATCGGGCGGATGATGGACGCCTTCGCCGTGGCCGCCCCGGCGCTCGAGCGCTCGCTCATCGAGCTGGAGGCGGGCATCCGCGCCGCGGCTCACGATTATCGCCGCCGCCGGCCCCTTCCGCCGATCGAATGGGAGGATGAGGAACCGTACGAGGACGAGTTCGAGGACTGAGCTCGGGCTTCCCGCAAATCCCCGGTGGACTGACCCGGGGCGTTGGTTAAAGAGGCGCCACGCGCATGTGGCATCTCTATCAATTCCCCCTCTGCCCCTTCTCCCGCAAGGTCCGGCTCGCGCTGGCCGAGAAAGGGATCGCGCACGAGCTGAAGCGCGTCTCGCCCTGGCTTCAGGACGACGATTTCGCCGACCTCAATCCCGCGGGCGAGACGCCCGTGCTGGTCGAGGAGGCGAAGGGCATCGTGCTGATCGATTCCACCGCGATCTGCGAATATTTCGAAGAGACGGTGGACAAGGCGCCGATGATCCCCGGCACCTCGATCAATCGCGCCGAGGTTCGCCGCCTGGTCCAGTGGTTCGACGGCAAGCTCCACCACGACGTCGTCGCGCCGCTGATGGAGGAGCGGATGCGCAAGCGTCTCGTCGCCCGCGCCGCGCCTGACACCGGGATGCTGCGCAAGGCGATGACCGCGGCCAACGGCCATCTCGACTATCTGGATTATCTGCTCGACCATCGCCGCTGGCTCGCCGGTCCGGCGCTAACTCTTGCCGATCTCGCCGCCGCCGCGCAGCTTTCCGTCGCCGACTATTTGGGCGGGCTCGACTGGCGCGGCCACAAGCAGACCGCCGACTGGTACGCCGTGATGAAGTCCCGCCCCACCTTCCGCCCTCTGCTCGCCGAGCGCATGGAAGTAATCCAGCCGCCCGCGCATTACGACAAGGTGGATTTCTGACGGGTGCGGGGTACCCGTCACCCCGGCGGCGGCCGAGGTCTCGCCGAGACGCGCCGTGACAGCCTGTCCTGAGATCCCGGCCTTCGCCGGGATGACGGGAGTGGACTTGATCATGGGCCACTCCAGCGCCACATCCCCAATATGCTGATCCAGACCGAGACCACGCCCAACCCTGCGACCCTGAAATTCCTTCCGGGGCAGAAGGTGATGGACGGCGGCACGCGCGATTTCGCGACGCCCGAGGAGGCCGAAGCCTCGCCGCTCGCCGAGGCAATCTTCTCGACCGGCGAGGTGGACGGCGTCTTCTTCGGGCGCGACTTCGTTTCGGTCACCGCCGCGCCGGGAGTCGAATGGCGTCAGCTGAAGCCGATGGTGCTCGAAGTGCTGCTCGATCATTTCGTCAGCGGCGCCCCGCTGTTCCGCCCCGGCAGCGCGGCCGGGATCGAGATCGCGCCCGAGGCCGGGATCGAGGACGACCCGGCCGACGCGGAGATCGTCGCCCAGATCCGCGAGCTGATCGAAACCAGGGTCCGCCCGGCGGTCGCTCAGGACGGCGGCGACATCGTCTATCGCGGCTTCAGGGACGGCACCGTCTTCCTCGCCTTGCAGGGCGCCTGCTCGGGCTGCCCTTCCTCGACGATGACTCTGAAGAACGGCATCGAGAGCCTGCTCAAACATTATGTGCCCGAGGTCGAGACGGTCGAAGCCGTCTAGCCGCGCTTCCGCAAAAGCGGCTAGCCTCGTCCCATGCTTCTGGTGATCGACAGCGCCACGGCGGCCTGCTCGGCCGCGCTCCTCGATGGGGAGGGCGGGGTGACCGACGAGCGCCACGAGCTGGTCGGGCGCGGGCATGCCGAGCGGCTGGTGCCGATGATCGAGGATTTGCTCGCCGGACGCCGGCCGGACGCGATCCTGGTCGATTGCGGTCCGGGCAGCTTCACCGGCGTCCGCGTCGGCCTCGCGGCGGCGCACGGCCTCGCGATCGGCTGGGGGGTGCCGCTCGCCGGCTATTCGTCCCTGGCCTTGCTCGCCGCGTCGAGCGGCGCGGACGAGGCGGCGGCCGCGCTTCATGGCGGACATGGCGAGCTTTTCGTGCAAAGCTTTGGCGGTGACCCGATCGCGCCCCTCGACGCGCTGCGCTCGCTCGCGCCCGACGCCGCCGCCGCGGCGCTTTCCGCCGAGATGATCGTCGGGCCCGCCGCCGCGGAGCTGGTCGCGCGACGCGGCTGGGGCCGCGCGCGCGACGCCTTGCCCCGCGCCGCCGACGCGCGTCTCTTGCCGGAGGCGCTGCGCACCCTGCCGCCCTGCCCGATCTACGGCCGCGCCCCCGACGCGAGGCCGATGGCATGATCCGGCTCTCCGAAGGCGGAATGGACGATCTCGGCGCGGTGATGGCGGTGATGGAGGCGAGCTTCGATCCCCGCTTCGGCGAGGCCTGGACGGCGGCGCAATGCGCGGGCCTGCTGCCGCTCCCCGGGGTGTGGCTCTCGCTGGCGCTCGACGAAACGGGCGCGCAGGGCTTCGCTCTGGCCCGGATCGTCGCCGACGAAGCGGAATTATTATTGCTCGCCGTCCGCCACGACGCGCAGGGGCACGGGATCGGATCGCTGCTGCTCGAACGCTTCAGCCGCCTCGCGCGCCTGCGCGGCGCGGCGCGGCTGCATCTCGAAGTCCGTGAGGGAAATCAGGCGATTAGACTTTACGAGCGGGCCGGCTTTTCCTTGGCGGGGCGCCGGCGAGCTTATTACAGCGGCCCCGGCGGGGTCTGCTACGACGCGTTGACCTTGGCCAGGACTGCCGTCCTCAAAGCCTGATCCGAGTTGACTTGCGGGCATTCCGCCCTTGTCAAAAGCGCCACAACGGACCTATCCGGTACACATCCGTCACGGCCAATGACGGACCCTCTGAATTGGAAGGTTGTACCGACACCATGGAGACTCAGGAGAACTTCGGGGAGACGCTGATCACCCTCACCGCCGACATTGTCTCGGCTCATGTCAGCAACAACAGCGTGGCGGTCTCTGACCTTCCGTTGCTGATCAACAACGTCCACGGCGCCCTGTCGGGGCTCGGCGGCGGCAAGGAAGAAGCCGCGCCCCGCCCCGAGCCGAAGGTTTCGATCCGTTCCTCGATCAAGCCGGACTATGTCGTCTGCCTCGAGGACGGGAAGAAGCTGAAGATGCTGAAGCGGCATCTGATGACCCACTACAATATGACGCCGGACGAGTATCGGCAGAAGTGGGGCCTCAACGCCGACTATCCGATGGTCGCGCCGAACTATGCCGAGCAGCGTCGCCAGCTCGCCAAGAAGATCGGCCTGGGCACGAAGCGCAAGCGCGGCGCCCGCAAGTAGCGGGACGCGCCAAGCCAAGCGAGCGCCGCTCCGCCAGCGCGGGGCGGCGCTTTGCGTTGAGGGCTTTGCCCCGGCCCGGTTTCTGCTCTAAAGCGACCGTCCTATGCGCAGCATCGACATCGAGGCGCTCTGCGCCGAAAAGGGCCTCAGGATCACCGAGCAGCGCAAGGTGATCGCCAGGGTGCTCTCCGAGGCCGAGGACCATCCCGATGTCGAGGCGCTGCACTCCCGCGCCGCGGCGATCGATCCCGGCATCTCGATCGCGACCGTCTACCGCACGGTGCGGCTGTTCGAGGAAGCCGGAATCCTCGAGCGCCACGATTTCGGCGACGGTCGCGCCCGCTACGAGGCGGCGGCGGAAACCCATCACGACCATCTGATCGACGTCGAGACCGGCAACGTCATCGAATTCGTCGACGAGGAGCTCGAAGCGCTGCAGCGGCGGATCGCCGAAAAGCTCGGCTTCCGGCTCGTCGATCACCGCATGGAGCTGTACGGCGTCGCCCTCTCGCGGGACAATTAGGACCGTGCGCTAGGTGCGCGCCTGGCTGCGCGTGGCGGCGATCGCCGCCGGCATCCTCTTCTGCGTCCCCTGTCACTATCTGTGGCGCGCGTTCGGCGCGCGCTCGATCTGGTCCCAGGTCTTCCTGGGCTATGCCGCCCGCTGCGCCGGGCTCAGGGTCCGCATCCTTGGCACGCCGCTCCCCGGCCATGTCCTCTTCGCCGCCAATCACGTCACCTGGCTGGACATCCTCGCGCTGGGCGGCGCCAGCCGCGCCGCTTTCGTCGCCAAGGACGAGGTCGAAAGCTGGCCGCTGATTGGCTGGCTGGCTGGAATGAACCGCACGATCTACGTCGCCCGCCAGGCGCGGCGCGAGGTCCATGCCCAGGCCGACCAGCTCCGCGCCGCGCTCGCCGAGGGGCGCGCCGTTGCCCTCTTCCCGGAAGGCACGACCGAGGGTGGGCACGAAATCCTGCCCTTCCGCGCGAGCCTGTTCGCCTCGCTCTTCCCGCCGCTCGAAGGGGTGACGGTGCAGCCCGTGGCGCTGGATTACGGCGCGCTCGCGCGCGAGATCGCCTGGACCGGCGACGAAGGCTCGGGCGCGAACGCGATGCGCGTCCTCTCGCGGCGCGGCACCATCCCGCTCACCATCTCCTTCCTCGCCCCGGTCGACCCGCACGAAGCCGGCGACCGCAAGACGCTGGCCGCACGAGCGCA
>NZ_JBQTJC010000273.1:0-2571 GCF_052387495.1 Sphingosinicella sp.
TGGCAGACTACGGCAAGGCCCAAGGCTGGAACGTCGTCGCCAATTTGAACAACGACAACATCGGCCACAGCTGCGGGTCGGACACGGTCTGCAACGACACGCAGGTGCGGGGCTTCTCGGAAGGCCCGCGCTGGCAGGGCGGTGATGCGCTGCGGGGCCAGGTGCGCAGCCAGGGCGGCGAGAACGATTCGCCCTCGCGCAACCTCTCGCGCTACCTCGCGCGCCTCGCGGGCGATCTGAGCCTCGGCCTCGAGGTCCGCCAGATCTGGCGCAACGACCGCTTCGGCCGCGGCGGCGACCATACCGAGTTCCTGAACGCGGGCTTCCCGGCGGTGCGGATGTCGGTCGCGGTCGAGAATTACAATTGGCAGCACCAGGATTTGAGGACTGCGACACCTCAAGACGAATTGGAAGCTTCAGGCACGACAGTCATTGATAGTGGTCGAACATTCTTGGATCGCAATCCACCCTTGTCTGAGCCAGTCCAATACGGCGACACTATCGAACGAATGGATTTTCGCTATCTTCGGAGGGTGACTGCGCTCAACGTGGCGGCCTTGGCTGCGCTAGCACGCGCTCCCGCGCCGCCAGCACCAGTGGTTAGCGGGGCGGTCTCGACAAGCACCGGGTTGATGTGGACTCCAGTTAGCGGCGCAACCGAATATGTTGTTCGTTGGCGTCGTACTGATGCGTCCAATTGGCAGCATAGTCTGCGGATCAATGACGAAACGCCGGGCGTACTGCGGGTCGGTCACTGGAACGACCCCGTTCGTCCGCAAACTCACGTTCCGGGCATGATGGTGTCGCTCACGGGCATCCGCGTCGACGACTGGGTGTTCGGCGTCTCCTCGGTCGCGGCGGACGGCTCGGAGAGCCCGGTGGCCTCGGCGGTGCCGGGCGGCGCGTTCCGGCCCTATGTGCCGCCTGCGCCGGCGAGCCAGTGACCCCGCATTCGTCATGCTGAACTTGTTTCAGCATCCATTCCGCCGTCTTCGCGAGCAGGATCGGGCATGGATCCTGAAACAAGTTCAGGATGACGGGGTTGGGGGGTGATGGCAAAGCCCAATCGACCCATCAAAGGCGAACTCCCCAACCGCCAGGAGATTCTCGACTTCATCGCCGCGTCCGACGAGCCGGCGGGGAAAAGGGAGATCGCGCGGGCGTTCGGGCTGAAGGGCGCGGACAAGATCGCGCTCAAGCAAATGCTCCGCGACATGGGCGACGAGGGGCTGATCGACGCTGGGCCGGGCCGCGCTTTCCACCGCATGGGCGGGATTCCCAAGGTGACCGTGCTCCGGGTGGTGAATGTAGACGACGCCGGCCGCGTCTCGGCGGTGCCGGAGCGGTGGGAGGCGGAGGGGGCGCCGCCGCGCCTGCGGGTGATGGAGCGCAAGGGCAGGGGGCCGGCGCTGGCGGTCGGTGATCGCATCCTGGCGCGGAACGAAGAGGGCAGAGACGGCTGGATCGCGCATGTGATGAAGAAGCTGCTCAAGGGCAGCGAGCTCGTCCTCGGCGTCGTCCACAAGGAGGGCGAGCGTCACTGGCTGAAGCCGGTCGAGAAGAAGGAGCGGCGCGAGCTGCCGATCGCCGATTTGGGCGAGGCGCAGGTCGGCGATCTCGTCCTCGCCGAGAAGACCGGGCGTCCGCCGCGGCTGGCGGCGCGGGTCGATACGATCCTCGGCGACCCCTTCGCGCCGCGCAGCTTCAGCCTGATCGCGATCCACAAGCACGACATTCCGCACGTCTTCCCCGATGCCGTGCTCGCCGAGGCGGAGCGGGTGGCGACGCAGAAGCTCGGCGAGCGCGAGGACCTCACCCACGTCCCGATCGTCGCGATCGATCCGGCCGACGCGCGCGATCATGACGACGCGGTCTGGGCGGAGGCGGACGACGACCCGGACAATGCGGGCGGCTGGAGAGCGATCGTCGCGATCGCCGACGTCAGCTTCTACGTCCGCACGGGCTCGGCCCTGGACAAGGAGGCGAGAAAGCGCGGCAACAGCGTCTATTTCCCCGACCGGGTGGTGCCGATGCTGCCGGAAATCCTGTCGGCGGAGGTCTGCTCGCTGAAGGCGGGCGAGGACCGGGCGGCGCTCGTCTGCCACCTCCAGGTGACCAAGGCAGGCGCGCTGAAGAGCTGGCGGTTCAGCCGGGCGCGGGTGCGGATCGCGGCGAACATCGCCTATGAGGATGCGCAGGCGATGATCGACGGCGACGCGCCCGTCGAGGTCGCGTCATCGCCCTGCTCCATGCCGGAGATCGAGGGAACGATCCTCGACCGGCTGAAGCCGCTCTGGGCCTGCTGGCGGGCGCTCTACAAGGCGCGGGAGAAGCGCGGGCCGCTCGAGCTCGACCTGCCCGAGCGCCGGGTGGTGCTCGACGAGAAGGGGCGGATCGTCTCGGTCGCCCCGCGCGAGCGGCTCGATGCCCACAAGCTGATCGAGGATTATATGATCGCCGCCAATGTCGCCGCGGCGAAGGCGCTGGAGGCGAAGAAGGCGCCGGTCATGTACCGCATCCACGAGCCGCCGAGCCGCGAGAAATTGGTCGCGCTTCGCGACTATCTCAAGA
>NZ_JBQTJC010000274.1:0-1968 GCF_052387495.1 Sphingosinicella sp.
CGCAGGCGCGGGCGCTGCTCGAAGCCGGCGGCGGGCGCGAGCTCTACATCATGTTCCCGATGATCTCGGAGCCGTGGGAGTTCGCGGCGGCGAAGGCGCTGGTCGAGGAGCAGCGCGCCTGGCTCACCGAACGGCGCAAGCCACTGCCGCTCAGGATCGAATATGGCGCGATGCTGGAGGTGCCCGCGCTCGCGGAGACGCTCGATCAATTGCTGCCGATGATCGATTTCCTCTCGATCGGCACCAACGACCTCACCCAGTTCCTGTTTGCCGCCGACCGCTCGCATCCGCGCCTCGCCGAGCGCTACGACTGGCTGAGCCCCGCGATCCTGAGGTTCCTCGCCCGCATCGTCGCCGAAGCGCGGACGCACAAGGTGCCGGTCGCCGTCTGCGGCGAGATGGGCGGCCGGACGCTGGAGGCGATGGCGCTGATCGGCCTCGGCATCCGCCGCCTCTCGATCACCCCGGCGGCGGTCGGTCCGATCAAGGCGATGATCCGCTCCCTCGATCGCGGCGCGGCGATGGAGCTGATGGAGGAATTGCTCGCCAAGCCACCGCCCGACATGCGCGCCGCGCTGACGCGCTGGGCCGAGGAGAAGGGCGTCCGCATCGCCTGAGGTGGGATCGAACGGCGGGCACCGTCGGTTGACATGGCCGTGCCGCCTGACGATGGGGAAGGCCAGGCAACGGAAGCGAGCATGGACGAGCCACCGGAAGAGCAGTTCGACGACGCCTCGATCGGCGGGCAGCTGCGCCGCGCCCGCGAGGCGCGCGGCCTCTCGCTCGACGACGTCGCGAGCCAGACCCGGATCCCGGTTCGCCATCTCCAGCATGTCGAGCAGGAGGAATGGGACGCGCTGCCGGCCGTCACCTATTGCGTCGGCTTCGTCCGCGCCTACGCCAATATGGTCGGGCTCGATGGTGCGGAGCTGAGCCGCCAGCTCCGCGACCGGATCGGCGGCACGCGAACCCGCGCCGCCACGCCCGATTATTACGAGCCCGCCGATCCGGCGCGGGTGCCACCCAAATCGCTCGCGATCATCGCCGCGGCGCTCGCTGCTCTGCTGATCCTTGGCTACTTGATCTGGCGCAGTACGCTGGGCGGCCCCGACGAGCCGATTCCGGGCGTACCGCCCGCCGAGCAGGCCGCGCCTTCCGCCCAGCAACAGGCTCCGGCGCCGCCCGCGCCCGCCGCGTCGGTCGCGGGCCAGCCGGTCATGCTGAGAGCGACCGGCGAAGTCTGGCTGCGGGTCAGCGACGGCGGCGCCGCGTTGTTCGAGGGCATCTTGATGCCCGGTCAGGTCTATCAGGTCCCACCCCAGGCGCAGGCCCCGATGCTCCGCACCGGCCGGCCGCAAATGCTCCGGGTCGGCATTGGCGGGCGCGACCTGGGCCCACTCGAGCCAGTCGAGCGCACCGTCGACAATGTCAGCCTGCGGGCCGAGGAACTCGCACGGCGCGGCCAGGCGCAGCCGGTGCCGGCGCCCCAGCCGCCAACGCCCTGACTCCCTTCGTCGCTTAAGGCTGGCGGGACGCGCCCGGCCTTCCTATCATGTTGCGCCATGAAGAGGGTGGCGCAAGGCCACCCGAAGCGGGGAAAACGCATGCGTTATCAAATTCTTGGCCTGATCCTTATCGCCGGCATGAGCGCGCCGCTCGCGGCCCAGCCCGAGCCGGGCGTCGAACGGCGGGTCGATCGGCTGGAGCAGGAGATGCGCGCCGTCCAGCGCCGCGACTTCCCGGGCGGCCGCGCGCAGTTCGTCGAGCCCGAGATTCGCGCCGAGACGCAGGGTCCCGCCGCGGGCCTGTCCGGGGATGCCCTCGCCAGCCTCGTCGCCCGCGTCGACGCGCTCGAATCGCAGCTGCGCTCGATCACCGGCCAGGTCGAGGAGCAGGGCAACCGTACCCGCCAGCTCGAGCAGGAGGTCGGCCGCCTCCGCGCCGACTTGCAGGCGCGGCTGGACCGGC
>NZ_JBQTJC010000275.1:0-8480 GCF_052387495.1 Sphingosinicella sp.
CTGGTTGCCGACCTGGGCGTTGCCGCCGGGCGAGCGCAGCCACATCTCCTCGATGCTCTCGTCCCGCAACGCCGCCTGCAGGCGCGGGATCAGATTGTCATCGATCATGCCTTCGGCGAGGAGGACGCGCCGCCCGTTCACCGTCTGCGGCGTGAAGCGCATCTCGCGATAGTTGGAGACGTTCGGGCTTTGCGGGCAGGTCGGATTGCTCGGGTCCATCTGCTGCGCCTGCGCCGCGGTCGAGCAAAGCATGGCCGCAAGCGCGGCGAGGGACGCGAACCTACGCAAAGTCTATCTTCCTACACCCGGACATAGCGGTTGGACGGCGGCCGGCGGCACATCGTCTTCGGCGCCCGCGTCTCCTCGCCGTCGACAATGACGATGTCGGTCACGGTCATGCAGTCGCCGTTGGCGCTGTTATTGGCGACCGCGGTGACCTCTGACCGGCCGCTCACGCCCTCGCGGGTCTCGCTCTCCCAGGAGACGGTGGTGCCGACGGCGGCATTGCCGCGCTCGGCGGCCTGCTCGACGACCTGTTCGGTGGCGGTCGCGGCCTTCTCCTGCTCGTCGCAATCGAGCATCGCCATGATCGCGTCGCCGAGCATCGAGGCCATCGGCAGCACCATGTTCGCCACCGCGCCGCCGCCGACCCGGCCGAGCACGCCGCGCCCGATCGCGCCCAGGGCGCCCATGCCGCGGCGCCGCCCGTCGTTGCGACGCTGGCATTGTTCTCCGGTCAGCGATTGCGCCGTGGCTTCGCTGATACCGATCCCCGGCACGGAAACCGTGAAGGAGGCGACGACGAGCGGAACGGCAAGCAAAGCAGCGCGAAACATCGGCAAACTCCCGCTTTTTCCCAAGTCCGGAAACCTAGACCCCGGCCCGGCCCGGGTCAATCGTCCAGCCCGGATTGCGCAGGGCTGAACGCGGCTTCATTGATGCCGCCCGGCAACTGCACCATATAGGCGGGGAGGGGCCGCGCCCGTCGCGCGGCCCGCCGGAGTGTTCATGAGCGAATCCTATCCCGTATTGCCGCTGCGCGACATCGTCGTCTTCCCGCACATGATCGTGCCGCTCTTCGTCGGCCGCGACAAGTCGGTGGCGGCGCTCGAAAGCGCGATGGCGGCGGACAAGAGCATCTTCCTCGTCTCGCAGCTCGATCCGGCCGAGGACGATCCCGACCGCGAGGCGCTCTACGACCTCGGCGTGATCGCCACCGTGCTGCAGCTCCTCAAGCTCCCCGACGGCACCGTCCGCGTCCTCGTCGAGGGCCGGCAGCGCGCGTCGCTGAAGGCGCTCAAGCAGGAGGGCGGCCACCTCGCCGCCGAGATCGAACTGATCGAGGAGCGCGAGGCGGAGGGCGCCGAGGCGCAGGCGCTGATGCGCTCGGTCGTCGAGCAGTTCGAGAATTATGCCAAGCTCAACCGCAAGCTGCCCGCCGAGACGGCGGTCCAACTCGGCCAGATCGAGGAGCCCTCGAAGCTCGGCGACGCGGTCGCCTCCAACATCAACGTCAAGGTCTCGGACAAGCAGGCCCTGCTCGCCGAGCTCGATCCGGTGCGCCGGCTCGAGATGAGCTTCGCCTTCATGGAAGGCGAGCTCGGCGTCCTGCAGGTCGAGAAGAAGATCCGCAGCCGGGTCAAGCGGCAGATGGAGAAGACCCAGCGCGAATATTATCTCAACGAGCAGCTGAAGGCGATCCAGCGCGAGCTCGGCAACGAGGGCGAGGAAGGCGGCGGCGACGAGCTCGCCGAACTCGCCCGCAAGATCGAGCGGACCAAGCTCTCCAAGGAAGCCAAGGCGAAGGCGCAGGGCGAGCTGAAGAAGCTCCGCGCAATGGCGCCGATGTCGGCCGAGGCGACGGTCAGCCGCAACTATCTCGACGTGCTGCTCGGCCTGCCCTGGGGCAAGAAATCCAAACTCAAGCACGACATCGTCGAGGCCGAGCGGATCCTCGACGAGGACCATTATGGCCTGGAGAAGGTCAAGGAGCGGATCGTCGAATATCTCGCCGTTCAGGCGCGCACCAACAAGCTCAAGGGCCCGATCCTCTGCCTGGTCGGCCCGCCCGGCGTTGGCAAGACCTCGCTCGGCCGCTCGATCGCCCGCGCGACGGGTCGCGAGTTCGTTCGCCAGTCATTGGGCGGCGTGCGCGACGAGGCCGAGATTCGCGGGCACCGGCGGACTTATATCGGCTCGCTGCCCGGCAAGATCGTCACCAATCTCAAGAAGGCCGGCTCGTCCAACCCGCTCTTCCTGCTCGACGAGATCGACAAGCTCGGCCAGGATTTCCGGGGCGATCCCGCCTCGGCTTTGCTCGAAGTGCTCGATCCCGAGCAGAATTCGAAGTTCCAGGACCATTATCTGGAGATCGATTACGACCTTTCGGACGTGATGTTCGTCACCACCGCGAACAGCATGGACATGCCCCAGCCGCTGATGGACCGGATGGAGATCATCCGCCTCGAAGGCTATACCGAGGACGAGAAGGTCGAGATCGCGACCCGCCACCTGCTCCCCAAGCAGATCGAATCGCACGGCCTCAAGGAGGGCGAGTTCGCTCTGACCGAAGACGGGCTGCGCGCGATGATCCGCCATTACACCCGCGAGGCTGGGGTGCGGACGCTCGAGCGCGAGATCGCCAAGGTCGCGCGCAAGGCGCTCCGCCAGATTCTCGAGGGCAAGGCCGAGAAGATCGAGGTGACGGCCGACAATCTCGCCGATTTCGTGGGCGTGCGGAAATTCCGCCACGGGATGAGCGAGGAGGAGGACCAGATCGGCGCCGTCACCGGCCTTGCCTGGACCGAGGTTGGCGGCGAATTGCTGACGATCGAGGCGGTCACCGTTCCCGGCAAAGGCCAGATCAAGACCACCGGCAAGCTCGGCGACGTGATGCAGGAATCGATCCAGGCCGCCTTCTCCTTCGTGAAGGCGCGCTCGCCCAGCTACGGCGTCAAGCCAAGCCTGATCGCCCGCAAGGACATCCACGTCCACCTGCCCGAGGGCGCGGTCCCGAAGGACGGCCCGTCGGCCGGCGTCGGCATGGTCACCGCGAGCCCCTCGACGCTGACCGGCATTCCGGTCCGCCGCGACGTCGCGATGACCGGCGAGGTCACCTTGCGCGGCCGGGTGCTCCCGATCGGGGGGCTTAAGGAGAAATTGCTCGCGGCGCTGCGCGGCGGCATCACAAAGGTGCTGATCCCGGCCGAGAACGAGAAGGACCTGGCGGAAATCCCGGCCAATATCCGCGAGGGGCTGGAGATCGTCGCGCTCGCCCATGTCGACGAGGTGCTTGCCCACGCGCTCGCCACGCCGGTCGTGCCGATCGAATGGACCGAGGCGGACGAGCTCGCCGCGGTGCCGCCGTCCGAGCTTGCGCCGGCGCCCGACGAGCATGGCGGGGCCTCGATCCGCCACTGAGCCGGGCCTCGCGGCACGAAAAGGGGCGCCTCTCCCCGGGATCGGCGCCTCTTTCCTTTTGACTCGCGCCGGTCACCTGGCCTTTAAAAGCAGCGGCCGCGGCCGGTCGCCGCGAGTCCATCGGGAAACACGGGGATTCGGGCAAGATGAACAAGCAGGAGCTAATCGGTCACGTCGCGGAGCTGACCGGCCTCAACCGGGGCGATGCGTCGCGCGCGGTTGAAGGCGTGTTCGACACGATCAGCAACGCGCTCCAGCGCGGCGACGAGGTCCGCCTGGTCGGCTTCGGCACCTTCTCCTGCTCGCGCCGCAAGGCTTCGACGGGACGCAACCCGCGCACCGGCGAGCCGATGCAGATCAAGGAATCGACCCAGCCCAAGTTCAAGCCCGGCAAGGGCCTGAAGGACGCGGTCAACAGCTGATCTGGACAGCTTCGGGCACGCCCGCTATGGGCGCCCTTCCTTCGGACGGCCACATCCGGAGCGAAATCCATCCAGGCGTGGGCGCGTAGCTCAGTGGTAGAGCACTGTGTTCACACCGCAGGGGTCGCAAGTTCAATCCTTGCCGCGCCCACCACGCCTTCCAACACCTCAACGGCCACCTCGCGCGGTTCATCGCGCTCGCCATCGCATCGCCGCGAAAGCCGGGCGGATTAACGCGGGCGGCCTGTTCGTTCTTCTCCTGGCGCCCTAGCTTGGCGCGGCACCGGGGAAGGGATCAATGACCGACGACCGCACTTATTATGCCCGCAGGGCCGCCGAGCATCGCGACCTTGCCGCGCGGGCCGCGAATGACGACATCCGCCGCCGTCATCTCGAGCTCGCCGAGCTGATGCTGGCCCGCACAGCGGCCTGAACAGGCCTCCGGCGCGCCTTGACGCTGGGGCGGGGCGACCACTATGTGCGCCCATCCAAACGCACGGCGATCGTAGCTCAGCTGGTTAGAGCACTGGTTTGTGGTACCAGGGGTCGCGGGTTCAAGTCCCGTCGGTCGCCCCATTTCTTTTGACAATTACAGGACCGATCGATGGACTCGCTCTGGGATTTTCCCGATTTCGACGAGCATGAGCTCGTGCACTTCGTCACCGATCGGGAAAACGGGCTGAAAGCCGTCATCGCCGTCCATTCCACCCATCTCGGCCCCGGCGCGGGCGGGACGCGGCTGTGGCATTATGCCGAGCCCGCCGCCGCGATCGCCGACGTGCTGCGCCTCTCGCGCGGGATGAGCTACAAGAACGCGATGGCCGGCCTGCCCTTGGGCGGCGGCAAGGCGGTAATCCTCGCCAGCGACGCGGCGCGAACCAAGACGCCGGAGATGATCGCCGCTTTCGGCCGCGCCGTCGACGGCCTGTGCGGCCGCTACGTCACAGCCGAGGATGTCGGCATGAACGTCGCCGACATGGTCGCGATCTCCAGGGAGACGAAGTTCGTCGCGGGCTTGCCGGTCGCCGAGGGCGCGGTCGGCGGCGATCCGGGGCCGCACACCAGCTACGGGGTCTTCCTCGGAGTCAAGGCGGCGGTGAAGCGCGCGCTCGGCAAGGACAGCCTCGCCGGCCTTCACATCGCCGTGCAGGGCGCGGGCAGCGTCGCCGGCGGCTTCTCGCGCCGCGCCGCCGGCGAGGGCGCGCGGCTCAGCATCGCTGATGTCGACGCGGCCAAGGCGCGAGCGCTGGCGGACGAGGTCGGCGGGGCGGTCGTCGCGCCCGAGGCGATCATGACCCTCGAAGCCGACGTGCTCAGCCCGAACGCGCTCGGCGCGATCCTCAACGAGCAGTCGATCGCCGCGCTCAACGTCCCGGTCGTCGCCGGCGGCGCGAACAACCAGATGGCGACCAGCGAGGACGGCGACCATATCCACGCCCGCGGCATCCTGTACGCGCCCGACTACGTGATCAACGCCGGCGGCATCATCAACGTCTCGACCGAATATCTGCAGGACGGCGACCAGGAGCTCGTTCGCCGCCGGATCGAGGCGATCCCCGCCAAGCTCGACGCGATCTGGGAGGAAAGCCGCACGACCGGCCGCAACCCCGCCCGCGTCGCCGGCGACATGGCCCGCAGGTTGATCGGCCGCGGCTAAAGCGGCTCGGGTCGGGGCTTGTCCCGGCCCAGCTTGTGCTCGCGCCAGATCGTGTAGAGGCCGCTCGCGATGATGATCGCGGCGCCAGCCCAGGTCGTCGCGCGCGGATAGCTGTCCCAGATCAGCCAGCCGAGCAGCGCCGCCCAGATCAGATGGGCATAATCGAAGGGGACAACGGCGCCGACCGCCGCGGCGCGCAGCGATGCGGTCATCAGCAATTGCCCGATGCCGCCGAACGTTCCCAGGGCGACGAGCAGGGCCCAGGTCGCGCCGTCATGGAGCTGGCCGAAGACCGGCAGCGTCGCCGCGCCCGCGGCGGTGCAGATCAGGGTGAACCACAGGACGATGCTCTGCGTCGATTCGGTGCGGCCGATCTGGCGGATAGTGATCGTCGCCGCGGCGACGCTGAGTGCGCCGGCGACGGCGAGGCCGAGGCCGAGCGGCGAGAGGCCGGTTCCGGCCGGCTGCATCACGACCACCACGCCGAGCAGGCCGATGGCGACGGCCGTCCAGCGGTGGCGGCCGACCGGCTCGGCGAGAAGCAGGGCCGAGAGGGCGACCGCGAACAGGGGCGCGATGAAGCTCAGGGTCACCGCCTCGGCGAGCGGCAACAGGGTCAGCGCGCCGAAGGAAAGGAACATGCTGGTGACTCCAATCGCGCCTCGGGTGAGGTGAGCGAGCGGGCGCTTTGTGCGCCAGCGGCCGGGCGTGGTGCTCGCCGCGATCCACACGAACAGCGGCGGAATCGCGAACAGGCTGCGGTAGAAGACCAGCTCCGGCGCGCTCACGCCGCGGTCGCTCGCCAGCTTGATCAGCGCCGCCATCAGCGCGAACGACCCGGTCGCGCCGAGCCTGAGCCCGATCCCGGCCAGCGGGCTGCGGCCCGAATGAGAGGATGTCGCGTCGACCACGCATCCCTTAAGCACATGCTTTCGCCGCCGCGAAGCCTTCGCTACACCGAGTCCGAGCATGCACGTTTACGCGAATCCCGCCCGCTTCCTGAAGATCGCCCGTCCGCTGACAGCCTGGCTCGGCTGGAGCGGCGCGGCGCTGATCCTCGGCGCGCTTGGAGTCGGCCTGTTCCTCGCGCCGCCGGACGCGCTGCAGGGCGAGAGCGTCAGGATCATCTATCTCCACGTCCCCGCCGCCTGGCTCGGCATGGCGGGCTGGACCGGGATCGCCGTGGCGAGCCTGTTGCAGCTCGTCTGGCGCCACCCGCTCGCCGCGGTCGCGGGCCGGGCAATCGCGGTGCCGGGCGCGGTCTTCACCTTCGTGTGCCTCGCGACCGGCTCGCTCTGGGGGCGGCCGACCTGGGGGACCTATTGGGAATGGGACGGGCGGATGACCTCGATGCTCGTCCTCCTGTTCCTCTATCTCGGCTACATCGCGCTCGCCGGCGCCGAGAAGGAGAAGGACGGGGAGGGACGGCTCACCGCCATCTTCGGGCTGGTCGGGGCGATCAACATTCCGATCATCCGTTACTCAGTGGTCTGGTGGAACACGCTCCACCAGGGGCAGAGCATCGATTTCGTCCAGGGCCGCTCGTCGATCGACGCCGCGATGCTCTGGCCCTTGCTCGCCTCGGCGCTCGGCTTCTCGCTCTTGTTCGGCGCGATCGTGCTGATGCGGATGCGAGCCGAGCTGGCGCGCAACAAGATCGAAGCGCGGATGCGCCGGATGGCGTCAGAATGAACCATTGGGCCTTCATCCTTGGCGCCTATGCGATCACGCTCGCGGCGGTGCTCACGCTCACCGGCTGGAGCTGGTCGGCTATGCGCCGGGCCGAAGCGGATGCAGCCAAGTTCGGCCGCGACGCATGAAGCGCAAGAACCAGCGCCTGATCCTGCTCGTCCTCGCCGTCGTCTCGGTGGTGGGCGCGGTTTTGCTCGCCATGTCGGCGATGCGCGATCAGGCGGCCTTCTTCTACGCGCCCGGCGACGTCGCCCGCAAAGGCCTGCCGCTCGATCGGGCGGTGCGGATCGGCGGGATGGTCAAGGACGGCTCGATCCAGCGGCGGCCGGACGGCGTGACGATCGACTTCGTCGTCGGCGATGAAACCGCGCATGTCATCCCCGTCCAGTTCACCGGGATCACGCCGGAGCTGTTCCGCGAGAATAGCGGCGTCGTCGCGGAAGGCCGCTTCCAGCCCGACGGCCGCTTCGTCGCCACGGAAATCCTTGCCAGGCACGACGAGAACTATATGCCGCCCCGATTGGGGCCGCAGGGCCAGCACAAGACGGACACGCTGGAAAGATGATCGCGGAAGGGGGGCTTGCGGCATTGTGGCTGGCGGCGGCGTTGTCGCTGCTCCAGCTGCTGCTCGGCGCGGCGGCATTGCGGCCGAGCGGGCAGCAATTGCTCGCGGCGGTGCGCCCGGTGGCGGTCGCGCAGGGCGTGCTCGCCGCGATTTCCTTCCTGCTCCTGATCTGGCTGTTTCTCCGCACCGACCTTTCGGTCGAGCTGGTCGCGGCGAACAGCCATTCGGCCAAGCCCTGGCTCTATAAGTTCGCCGGCGCCTGGGGGAATCACGAAGGGTCGATGCTGCTCTGGGTGACGGTGCTCGCCGTCGCCGGCGGCGCGGTCGCCTTGTTCGAGCGCAGGCTGAAGCAGCCGACCCTGATCGCGACGCTGGCCGCGCAGGCGGCGATCGGATTGGGCTTCTACGCCTTTCTGCTCTTCGCTTCGAACCCGTTCACCCGGCTCTCGCCGGTGCCGATCGAGGGCAACGGACTCAATCCTTTGCTCCAGGACCCGGGCCTGGCCTTCCACCCGCCGACGCTTTATTTCGGCTATGTCGGCATCTCGATCGCCTTCTCCTTCGCGGTCGGCGCGCTCATCACGCGCGACGTCGGGCCGGCTTTCGCCCGCGCGATGCGGCCCTGGATCCTGACCGCCTGGATCTTCCTCACGCTCGGCATCACCGCCGGCTCGTACTGGGCCTATTACGAGCTCGGTTGGGGCGGCTGGTGGTTCTGGGACCC
>NZ_JBQTJC010000276.1:0-16141 GCF_052387495.1 Sphingosinicella sp.
CAGCGCGCGTCCGCCACCCAGGGTGGGCCGAAAAAGGTTTGGGGCCGTAGCTCAGCTGGGAGAGCGCTGCAATGGCATTGCAGAGGTCAGGGGTTCGATCCCCCTCGGCTCCACCATTCAAGTGAAAAATTTCGCAGAAATGCTGACGTTCCTGTCTAGTGCATCAGTGCCGTCCCACACTTCAGTCCCACGCGTTGCTGCGCTCTGGTGAGCCGGTTTGACACGGTGCCGAGCCAGGCCCGCGCCTCGACTACAGAGTCCAGAATCGACTCAGGTGAGGGCCGGAAGTGGCCGTAACCGGCCCTTCGCGACGACCCGCCGTCCAGGGGATTCCCGACATTCCGCCCATCGGAACGCAAGCGACAGAGGACCAATCAGGCACGGAATTTGACTTGATTCCAATCGGCAGCTCAGAAAGAAATTGACCGGCGCCCCTTATGTCGGGAAAAGGACGTCCATGGCCGCGCAGTCGACCCCGGTTGAGCTTTCGAGCGAGCGCGCCGCGCGCGCGGCCGTTTTCGCGCATGCATTTCATTGGTGGCTTGGCACTGCTCCCGCGGCGAGGCGATGGCGCGTTTGGTGACAAGGATCCCCTGAAGGATCGCAGTTTTCCAGACCAAACCAAGGCCCGCCACCCGCGGGCCTTTTCTTTTGCCATCGAGGAATCTCCACCATGAATGCGAACCAGAACCTTGCGCGCGCGCTTCCGGATGAAGCGGCCAAAATCGACGATGCCGGGACGGCGCTGGCCGGACTCTACAACGGGAATGGGCTGAGCCGGGCCCAGGCCGAAACTTTGTTCGCCAACCTCGTCCGCGGCGAGCTCTCCGAACCCGACATCGCGGCGATGCTGATCGCGTTCCGGTTGAAAGGCGAGACTGCGGAAGAGTTGATCGGCGCTGCCCGCGCTCTGCGCGCCGCCGATGCACCGTTCGAGCGGCCGGATTATTTGTTCGCCGACACGTGCGGGACAGGGGGAGACGGATCGGGATCGATCAATGTTTCAACGGCAGTCGCCTTCGTCACGGCAGCCGCGGGGCTGCCGATCGCCAAGCACGGCAATCGCTCCTTCACCTCGCGCTGCGGATCGGCGGACGTGCTCGAGCAACTTGGCGCGAAGCTGGATATTCCGGCGGCCCGGTCACGCCGCGTCCTCGACGAAACCGGGATCTGCTTCCTGTTCGCACCGCTCTACCATCCGGGCCTAAAACATGCGGGCCCCGTCCGGCGAGCGCTGAAGGTCCGCACGATCATGAACGTGCTCGGTCCCTGCCTCAATCCGGCCGAGCCCCCAGTCCAACTGCTCGGCGTCGCCGATTCGGCACTGCTGGGGCCGGTGGCGCAGACGCTCGCTGCGCTGGGCGTGGAAACGGCGCTGGTCGTTCACGGCTCGGGACTCGACGAGATCGCCCTTCATGGGGCGACTCAGGCGGTGCGATTGGACAAGGGCGCGATGGAAAATCTGACGATCACACCCGAGGATGCGGGTCTGAAGCGAACGCCGCTCGCTGCGATCGTGGGCGGCGGGCCGGAGGAGAATGCGGCACGTCTCGCAGCTTTGCTGAAAGGCAAGGCGCCGCAGGCCGAGGCGCAGGTCGTGGCGCTCAACGCCGGAGCGTTGCTGATGACGGCGGGACTGGCGCCAGACCTCAGGAAAGGCGTCGCGCTGGCATCGAACGTTATCGCCTCGGGCCGCTCCTTCCTCTTGCTGCAGGCCTTCGTGGAGGCGACTCGTGGCTGACGTTCTCGCCGAAATCGTGGCCCGCAAGCGGGAGGATGTCGCTGCCCGTCTCGGCGGCGCAAGTCTTGCCGACTTGCGCGGCCGTGCACAGCCGACGCGGCGCAGCCTTAAGGCCGCGCTGACGCAGCGGGGCGTGCGCTTCGTGATGGAGGTGAAGCGCAAATCCCCTTCCGAGGGGACGTTTCGTCCGGGCGCCGACCCGGCGGCAATGGCGCGCGCCTATCGCGGCGCGGCGGATGCGGTGAGCGTGCTCACCGATACCCCCTTTTTTGGCGGTTCGCTGGCGGACCTCGCAGCGGTGCGGGCGGCCTATGAGGGGCCAATCCTCGCCAAGGATTTCGTCGTCGATCCGCGCCAGGTGCCCGAGGCGCGGCTGCACGGCGCCGACGCGGCGCTGGTGATGCTCTCGGTGCTCGACGACGAGGACGCAGCGATCGTGATCCGCGAGGCGGAATTGCTGGCCATGGACGTCCTTGTCGAAGCGCATGACGAGGACGAGGTGCGGCGCGCAGTGGCGCTGGGCGCCCCGGTCGTCGGCATCAACAATCGCAATCTGAGGACTCTGAAGATCGATCTCGGCGTCACCGAGCGGCTGGCGCACCTCGTCCCCGCAGACCGCATCCTGGTGGCGGAATCGGGCATCGGGGAACGCGCAAATGTGGAGCGGCTGTCTCCCCGCGCCGACGCCTTCCTGGTCGGCTCGTCGCTGATGCGCGCCGCCGTTCCGGCGCGCGCGGCACGGCGGCTCGCCTTCGGACGAGTCAAAGTCTGCGCTCTCACCGGTGCGGACGATGCCCGCCGCGCTGCCGCGGCGGGCGCCAGCTATGTCGGCATCGTCTTGGTGCCGGGGACGCCGCGCGCAGTGAACCTCGAGGCAGCCGAAGCGGTTGCAGAGGCGGCGCGCGAAGAAGGCGCGGCGGTCGTCGGCGTTTTCCGCAACAGCAAGGTGGTGGAGGTGGCGCACGCCGCCCGTGCGCTGGCGTTGGATGCGGTGCAGCTCCACGGCCGCGAGGACGGGGCCTATATCGGCGCACTCCGCAACCTGCTCCCCGTCGGCACCGAAATTTGGGCGGCCGCACCAGTCGGCCGGGACGAACCGCCGCATCGGCCGTGCGCCGACCGCACCCTGTTCGACACTGAAGTGGACGGCCAGTCGGGCGGCACCGGCATCGCATTCGACTGGTCGCGGCTGGAGGGGCGCGAGGATGTCGGCCGCGGCGTCCTCGCGGGCGGGCTCGGCGCGCACAATGCCTCCGCAGCGGCGCGGGTCGGCGCCTTCGCGCTCGATGTCGGCTCCGGAGTCGAAGCTGCGCCCGGCCGCAAGGATCCGGACAAGCTGCGCGCCTTCTTCGAAGCGCTGCGCCCGCCCGCACGTGGAGAGGCACAGCCATGCGCATGACCGGCCGGTTCGGTTCCTATGGCGGCGCCTATGTCCCCGAGATCCTGATGCCCGCGCTGGAGGAGCTGGAAGCGGCCTTCCTCGATGCGCAGGAGGACGAAGCGTTCCAGGCGGAGCTTGGCGCCCTACTCGCCAAATATGCCGGGCGGCCGACGCCGCTCACCCGCTGCCGCAACCTCGGATCGGACAAGGTGCGCATTTACCTCAAGCGCGAAGACCTTCTCCACGGCGGCGCCCACAAGACCAATCAGGTCCTCGCCCAGGCCCTGCTCGCCAAGCGGATGGGCAAGAGCCGGATCATCGCCGAGACCGGCGCGGGACAGCACGGCGTCGCCACCGCCATGGCCGGCGCTCTGTTCGGGCTGGAGACGCGCATCTATATGGGCGCGGACGATATCGAGCGGCAGCGGCTCAACGTGTTCCGCATGGAACTGATGGGCGGCGAGGTGGTGCCGGTGACTGGCGGCGGCCGGACGTTGAAGGACGCGGTCAATGAGGCGCTGCGCGACTGGACGGCGAGCTTTGCCGACACCCATTACCTGCTCGGCACGGTCGCCGGCCCGCACCCCTTCCCCTTGATGGTGCGCGAGTTTCAGCGCGTCATTGGCAAGGAGGCGCGCGCCCAGATTCTGGAGGAGAAGGGCCGGCTACCCGACGCGGTGATCGCCTGCGTCGGCGGCGGCTCCAACGCCATGGGCATTTTCGCGGACTTCGTGGAAGACGAGGGCGTGGCATTGATCGGCGTGGAGGCGGCCGGGCGCGGCCTCAGCGGGCATGAGCATGGCGCGACGCTGCTGCGCGGACGGCCCGGAATCCTGCATGGGGCGGAGACCTATGTGCTGCAGGACGAGGACGGGCAGATCACGGACACCTGGTCCGTTTCCGCCGGGCTGGATTATCCCGCTGTGGGCCCGGAGCACGCCTTCCTGAAGGATTCGGGCCGCGCCCAATATGTCGGCGCGACCGATGCCGAGGCCCTCGAAGCGTTCGCGCTCCTGGCCCGATCGGAAGGGATCGTCTGCGCATTCGAATCGGCCCACGCGCTTGCGCACGCTCTCAAGCTGGCGAGCGAGGCAGAGGGAGACACGATCCTGGTCGTCAACCTCTCCGGCCGCGGCGACAAAGATATGGCACAGGCGCAGCGACTGCTGAGCTTCACATCATGAGCCGCTACAACGCGATGTTCGCCAGCCTGGCCGGTCGCAAAGAGGGCGCGTTCGGCGCTTTCGTCATGCTCGGGGATCCCGATCTTGAAGGCAGCGCCCTTATCCTCGATGCGATCGTCGCGGGCGGCGCCGACATGGTCGAGGTCGGCATCCCGTTCTCCGATCCGGTCGCGGACGGGCCGGTGATCCAGGCCGCGGCACAGCGGGCTTTGAAGCAGGGCGTGCGCCAGACGGATTGCTTCGCCATGCTGACGTCCTTCCGTGCCCGCCATCCAGGCGTCCCTGTCGGCATCCTAACCTACGCCAATCTGGTGTTGGCGCATGGCCGCGATTTTTTCTACCGCGCCGCTGCGGGAGCGGGCGTGGACAGCGTGCTCGTCGCCGACGTTCCCGCCTTCGAGGTCGAGCCGTTCGCCGCGGCAGCGCGCGCGCAGGGGATCGATCCCGTGCTGATTGCAGCCGCCAACACACCGCCGGCAACCATCGGCCGGATCGCCCGGCTCGGCGCAGGGTACACCTATTGCGTCGCACGGGCGGGCGTCACCGGCGTGCGGGCCGACATGCGCCTCGATCACGGCAAGATGCTTGCCGCGCTCGCCGATGCAGGCGCGCCACCGCCCATTCTCGGCTTCGGCATCTCGCAGCCTGAGCATGTCCGGCTCGCGCTCGAGGCCGGCGCGGCGGGGGTGATTTCGGGCTCCGCGATCGTCGCCATGATCGAATCCGATCCCGCGGGCGCGGCGGAGGCGATCCGCGTTTTCGTTTCGGCGATGAAGCGGGACAGCGGGATTGCCGCCAATAGGCAAGAACATGAGTAAGCTGAGTATGCCGGACATGGAGACCGCGGGATGAACACCGGTTGCCTAGCGCTTCGACCCGCTTCATCGGTCCGCCAGCGCTTCGAGAATGAGGTCCACGGTGCGCTGCGGGTCGGCGTCGCTGCGGATGGTGAGGTGCGCCTCGGCGTAAGCTGGGTTGCGCACCCGGGCAAGGCTGCGGAGCAGGGCGCGGGGATCATTGCCCTTGAGGAGCGGCCGGTGGGGATCTCGTGCGACACGTTCAGCCAAGGCCTCAACGTCCGCATCGAGCCAGATGGCAACGCAGTGCGCGAGAATGAGCGCTCGCGTCTGCTCGTTCATGAACGCGCCGCCGCCGGTCGCGATGACGTGGCGCGGCCCAACGACGAGCCGGGCAATCACCCGCCGCTCGGCGTCGCGGAAATGCGCCTCACCGAACCGATCGAAAATCTCGGCGATGCTGAGCCCGGCGGCCGCCTCGATCTCCGCATCGGCATCGACAAAGGGCAGTCCGAGCCGCCGGGCCAAACGCCACCCGATCGTCGATTTCCCAACGCCCATCAGCCCGACCAGGGCAATCGATTTCACGGAAGCTTCCACCGGATCAGGCATGGAGCGAGGGACTATACGGACTGCGGCTCGCTGGAGCAAAAGTGGCGCTATGGGAGAGCGAGCGCGAGCAAACCCATGGTGGAGGTGCGTGCCGTTGTGGATGCGCTCGATGAGGAGATCGTGAAACTGCTCGGATTCCGAATCCGATTCTTGGAAGCGGCCGCCGCCGAGGTCGCGCAACTGATGTTGGAGGGCGCGCGAGCCGCGCCCAACGGCGCATGAACGGCCGGGCCCGGATTTTCGTGCTTAATGGGCCGAACATGAACCTGCTCGGCCTGCGCGAACCCGATATTTACTGCCGCGAGACGCTGGCCGACGTCGAGCGCCTCTGTCGCGACGAGGCCGAGACAGCCGGATTCGAGCTGATTTTCCGCCAATCTAATGCGGAGCATGAGATTATCGGCTGGATTCACGAGGCGTTTCGCGATGCTGCCGGAATCGTGATCAATCCTGCCGCGCTCAGCTATTCGTCCTACTCGATCCATGACGCGATCAGGGTCTGTTCCTGCCCGATAATCGAAGTGCATATCAGCAACATCCATAGCCGCGCCGAAACGTGGCGTGCGAAATCGTTGATCAGCCCCGCAGTCACCGGTACGATCTGTGGCCTGGGCGTCTACGGCTATGTCCTTGCAGTCCGGTATGTTGCCGAGGCTGCCGCATGAGCGACCTCAAGCCATCGGAACGGCTGCGCGCTTCGGCCGAAGGCGGACTTTCCGGGCATGTCGTCGTCCCGGCCGACAAGGCGATTTCGCCCGGTGTTGATGCTCGGCGCGCTCGCGGACGGCGATTCCCTAACCGCATGAGCGCCGATCTCTTGCCGTGCGAACAAGACTGCTTGCGAACGTCCGCCTCCCTTGGCCTGAGGGGGGATATTTTCGTGCCGGGCGACAAATCGATGTCCCACCGCGCTCTGATTTTGGGGGGGCTCGCGGAGGGCGAGACGAGGATCGAAGGGCTGCTCGAAGCGGAGGACATTCTGCACACCGCGGCCGCGGTGCGGGCATTCGGGCCAAGGATTGAACGCATCGCTCTCGGCAGGTGGCGGGTCACCGGCACGACATGGCGCAGCCCTCGCGCGCCGGTCGAATGCGGAAATAGCGGCACCGGCGCACGACTGTTAATGGGCGCGGCCGCCGGCTTTCCGCTCCAGGCGACGTTCACCGGCGACGAGTCGCTGAGCCGCCGTCCCATGAAACGCGTCCTTGATCCACTGCATGCGATGGGAGCAGCCGCCGAGGGCACGCGGCTCCCCGTCACGGTGCGCGGCGGCGGTCTCAAGGGCATCCGCTTCCTGAACATTGCGGCCTCCGCGCAGGTGAAGTCCGCGATCCTCTTCGCCGGTCTTCACGCCGAAGGAGAGGTCGAGGTGACCGAGCCCGTCCGCAGCCGCGACCATAGCGAAAACATGCTCCGCGCTTTCGGCTGCGAGCTGGAGATTACCGGACAAAGCGTCCGTCTGGGTGTACGGCGAAAGCTCAGGGGAGCGTCGGTCCACATCCCAGGCGATCCCTCGTCGGCTGCCTTCCCCCTCGTCGCAGCGCTGATCACGCCTGGTTCGGACGTGACGGTGCGTTCGGTCATGGTCAACCCGCTCCGTACCGGACTGATGAAGACCCTCCAGGAAATGGGGGCCGATCTTCGCATCGAGAATCCCCGCCTGCTAGGCGGCGAGCAGGTGGCGGACATCAAGGCTCTCTCCAGTCGCCTGCACGGCGTTGAGGTCAACGCTGATCGCGCGCCGTCCATGATTGACGAATATCCGATCCTGGCGATTGCCGCCGCATATGCGGAAGGGAGGACGGTGATGCACGGGCTCGCCGAACTGCGCGTCAAGGAAAGCGATCGCCTCGCCGCCACGGTCGCCGGCCTGCGCGCCTGCGGGATCAGTGCTCGGGAGGAAGGCGACACGCTTATCGTGGAAGGTTGTGCTGGCCAGCCGCCCGGCGGCGCACGCGTCGCCGCCCACAACGACCATCGGATAGCGATGAGCTTTCTCGTCCTCGGCATGGCTTCCCAAGCGCCGGTGGAAGTGGATTCAGCGGGAATGATTGGCACCAGTTTCCCCGGTTTCGTTCGACTGATGCGTTCGATCGGCGGTCGAGTTACATAACGATCGCGGATCGCGGTCGGCCCGACCGCGAGGCGACCGCCCCGGAGTATCTATGAGCTTCAACAGTTTCGGCCATGTCTTCCGGTTCACCACCTGGGGCGAGAGCCATGGACCGGCGATCGGAACGATTGTCGACGGCTGCCCGCCGGGCCTGCGCTTGAGCGAAGCGGACATCCAGCCTTGGCTCGACAAGCGCCGTCCCGGTTCCTCGCGCTTCACCTCGCAGCGTCGCGAAGCCGATCAGGTGCGCATCCTCTCGGGCGTGTTCGAGGGGCGAACGACGGGAACGCCGATCAGCCTGATGATCGAAAATCTCGACCAGCGCCCGAAGGACTATGCCGACATTTCCGCGGTCTATCGCCCCGGCCATGCCGATTATGCCTATGAGGCCAAATACGGCCTTCGCGATTGGCGCGGCGGCGGGCGCAGCTCGGCGCGCGAGACCGCGGCCCGGGTCGCCGCCGGCGCGGTGGCCCGCTTGATCCTTCCTGACGTCTCGATCCGCGCCTACGTGGTCGAGATCGGCGGCGCGGCGATCGACGGCGCAGCCTTCGATGAAGCTGAAATAGACTCCAACCCGTTTTTCTGTCCCGACACCGGGACAGCCGCCCGCTGGGAAAGGCTGATCGACGATGCCCGCAAGGCTGGCTCCTCGCTCGGCGCGATTGTCGAATGCGTCGCCACAGGCGTCCCTGCGGGCTGGGGCGCGCCGATCTACGCCAAGCTCGATTCCGAACTCGCCGCGGCGATGATGTCGATCAACGCGGTCAAGGGCGTGGAGATTGGCGCAGGCTTCGCCGCCGCCCGCCTGCGCGGCGAGGAAAATGCGGATGCGATGCGCGCCGGAGGGGATCACGGCCCCGCATTCCTGTCCAACCATGCCGGCGGTGTTGCGGGTGGTATCTCCACGGGCCAGCCAGTCGTTGTCCGCGTCGCCTTCAAGCCCACCAGCTCGATCCTGATGCCGGTTTCGACCGTCGACCGGGACGGCAACGAGACCGAGATCGGCATCAAAGGCCGGCACGACCCGTGCGTCGGCATTCGCGGCGCGCCGGTCGTCGAGGCGATGATGGCCCTGGTCCTGGCCGATCAGAAACTCCTCCATCGGGCGCAGTGCGGATGACGATCCTCAAGGTCGCGCTCGGCGCCCGCAGCTATGACGTCCGCATCGAGGAGGGCGTTCTCGAGCGGGCTCGCGAGCATCTCGCACCCTTCGTCCGCCGCAATCGGCTTATCGTCGTTACCGATGCCAACGTGTGGGCCGCACAGGGAAGCCGGCTAAGCGTTGGCCTTGGCCCCATCGAGGCGGCGCCGATCATGCTGGCCCCCGGCGAGGGCAGCAAGAGTTGGCCCATCCTCGAAGAGCTGATCGATCGCCTGCTTGCCCTAGGGGTTGAACGCGGCGACCATATCGTCGCTTTTGGGGGCGGTGTCGTCGGCGATCTCGCGGGCTTCGCCGCCGCGATCCTCAATCGCGGCTGCGGCTTCGTCCAGATCCCTACCACCCTGCTCGCCCAGGTCGACAGTTCGGTCGGCGGCAAGACCGGCATCAACGTCGCCGCGGGCAAGAATCTCGTCGGTGCCTTCCATCAGCCCTCACTGGTGCTGATCGATCCGTCCTGCCTTCGCAGCCTGGATCCGCGCCACATCCGAGCCGGCTATGCGGAAATCGCGAAATACGCCTTGATTGAAGACGCCGGTTTCTTCGCCTGGCTCGAAGCCAATTTACACGCCATTCTGGCCGGCGAGCCGGAAGCGCGCCGTCACGCCATCGTCGCCAGCGTTGCCGGCAAGGCCCGGATCGTCGCCGCAGACGAGCGCGAGGCGACGGGCCGGCGGGCGCTGCTCAACCTCGGCCACACATTCGGCCACGCACTCGAGGCCGAAACCGGCTTTTCGGACCGTCTCCTCCACGGGGAAGCAATCGCCGCCGGCATGGCGCTCGCCTTCGATCTTTCGATCGAGCGCGGGCTATGCACCCCAGAGGATGCGAATCGTGTCCGCACTCATCTTGCCGCCGCGGGCCTTCCCTCGAGCCTTGGCGAAGCGGGCATCGTCGCGTCGGGCCGCAGCCTCGTCCGGCACATGGCGACCGACAAGAAGAAGGAAGGCGGCCGCCTCCCCTTCATCCTTGCCCACGGCATCGGCCAGGCGTTCGTCGACGAGAATGTGGAGCTTGCCGACGTCGAGTCCTTCCTTGACCGCCAGGCCTGACGATGGGTGTCCCCTATGCTGAAGTCATCGGCGATCCGATTGCGCATTCGAGATCGCCCGCGATTCACAAGGTCTGGCTCGCCCAACTCGGGCTTGAAGGCGATTGCCGTGCTACGCGGGTCCGTGCCGATCAACTCCCCGCATATTTCGCCTCGCGCCGCGCTGATCCCGATTGGCGCGGGTGCAACGTCACTATCCCTCACAAACGGGGGGTCATCCCCTTCCTCCGCAGCATCGATTCCGTTGCGCTTGCGATTGGGGCGGTCAACTGCGTCACGCCCGGTCCGGACGGGCTGAACGGGCGCAACACCGACCTCGACGGCATCGCCGCCGCTCTTGGTGACGCCGAGCTCGAGGCACAAAAGGTGACCTTGATCGGCGCGGGCGGTGCGGCACGAGCGGCGATTCAATATTTGCTCGGCCAGAAGGTTGGCCTCATCGCCATCGCCGTTCGGGATCCCGACAAGGCGGCGAAGTTTCGTGAGGCCGAGGCCCGGACCCGCGTCGAAATCTGGCCCCTTGCCGACTGCGATGGCGGCTTGGCGGGCGCCCGCGCCATCATCAACGCCAGCCCGATGGGAATGGACCGCGCGGACCCCATGCCGCCGGGACTCCTCGCCGGCCTTGCCGCCCATGCGCCCGGCGCGACCCTGTTCGACATGGTTTACGAGCCGCTCGAAACCGAATTTCTCGCAGTCGCTCGCGCCAATGGCGGCATTCCCGTGGACGGCCTCACCATGCTGATTGGCCAGGCGCGACCCGCATTCGAATCCTTCTTCGGCCAGCCCGCGCCCCAAGGCGATGGAAGGCTGCGTGACCTTCTGATCACATAAAGGCTCCATTCAGTCCCATTGGGGCAAAATTGGCCTGAAACCGTTGACAGGATCACAAGCCAGGGGTCAAAGGGCGGCGATGACGCACGACGTTTCTGTCGGCCTTGAGGCTTGCGCGACCGCATTTCGCGGGACGGGCGGGACTGCGTCCGCACCTTATTATTCCACTTATTATCTCACCGCCGGAGCGGACACGGACTGACGCGCGCGAACGGCACGCAGATTTTCGAGCCCCGCCCGGTCCCCAGGCGGGGTTTTTTCTTATGCGAAGAAGGAACCACGACCAATGTCAGAACAAGCTCAGAAACACGGCGCTCTCGCCTCCCCCCTGCCGCCGCCCGGAGCCGCGGCCGACTGGACCGTGCCCCAGCGGTGGGAGGAATTCAGCGCCGAGGATCATCGGGTGTGGGACACGCTCTTCGCGCGCCAGCAGAGCCTGCTCCAGGGCCGCGCCGTCGAGGCGTTCGGCAAGAGCCTCGACGTGCTCCGTCTCTCCCGCCCCGGCGTTCCCAATTTCGACGAGCTTAACGACCGCCTGCACGCCCGGACCGGGTGGAGCGTGGTCGCCGTCCCGGGCCTCGTCCCGGACGACGTCTTCTTCCGGCATCTGAGCGAGCGCCGCTTCCCCGCCGGTAATTTCATCCGCGCGGCCGACCAGCTCGATTATCTGGAAGAGCCCGATGTGTTTCACGATGTCTTCGGCCACGTGCCCCTTCTCGCTCAGCCCGAAGTCGCCGATTTCATGCAGGCGCTTGGGCAACAGGGGCTTCAGGCGCTCGACCTAAACTCACTTCACCGCGTCGCCCGCCTCTACTGGTACACGGTCGAATTCGGGCTCGCCCGCGAGCGCGGCGATCTCAGGATTTACGGCGCCGGCATCCTGTCGAGTTTCGGCGAATCGCATTACGCGCTGGAGAGCGCCAAGCCGCACCGTCACGATTTCGACCTGAAGCGCGTGCTCCGCACCCAATATCGCACCGACGCCTTCCAGCTGAGCTATTTCGTCATCGAGCGCTTTGAGGACGTCCTTGAACTGGTGCTGGGGAACGACCTTGCTGCGCTTTACGCCGAACTCGACAAGCTCCCGGATCTCAGCCCGGAAGCCGCGCAGCTGGCGGCTTGAGTCTCTCGGAGGTTGACGCGCCCTATGGAAGTCTCCTAGCCGTGGAGCGATGACGATGCGCTTTGCCCTTTCCGGCTCCGTCGCGGCCCCGGCCGCCGCGGACAGGTGCGTCGCGGCCCAAGCGTGGCGCTGGCCTTCTCCCAGATGCCTTTGGCGCGCCGACATCGATTGATAACGCCTCTCGGCTGAGAGGAAAAATCCACCGACCCAGGCCCGCCTCAGGCGGGCTTTTTTTCGTCTTCAAGCACCGGGGAATCCCACCATGATCATCGTCCTCAAGCCCGAGGCTTCGCCCTCTGATGCTAAGGAAATTCTCGCCCGCATTTCAGACGCTGGCCTCAAACCCCTCCACATGCCCGGCTCCGAGCGAGTCGTACTCGGCGCGCTCGGCGACGAACGCGTGCTGGCCGAGCTCCAGCTCGAGAGCCATCCGATGGTGGAGTCGGTGAAGCCGATCCTCGCACCCTACAAGCTCGTCAGCCGCGAGATGCATCCCCACGATACGATCGTCCGCATCGGCGGCATGGCGATCGGCGGCAGCGCCTTCAAGGTGATCGCCGGTCCCTGCGCCGTCGAAACCCATGACCAGCTCCGCAACACCGGCCTGGCGGTCAAAGCGGCAGGCGCCTCGGCGATACGCGCAGGCGCCTACAAGCCCCGCACCAGCCCATACGGCTTCCCCGGCCACGGCCCGGCCGGCCTCAAAATCCTGCGCGAGATCGGTGACGAACTCGGCCTTCCGGTCGTCACCGAGGTGATGGACACGGCCGATCTCGACCTCGTCGCCGAACATGCCGACGCCCTTCAGGTCGGTGCGCGGAACATGCAGAATTTCTCCCTGCTCCGCGCTGTCGGCAAGGCCGGCAAGCCGGTCGTCCTCAAGCGCGGAATGGCGGCAAAGATCGAGGAATTACTGCTCGCCGCCGAATATCTGCTCGCCGCCGGCAACGACCAGGTCGTGCTATGCGAGCGCGGCATCCGCACCTTCGAGACCGCGACCCGCAACACGCTGGACCTCAACGCCATCCCCTATATCAAGCAGAGGACTCACCTGCCGGTTCTGGTCGATCCCTCCCACGGCACCGGCATCCGCGACCTGGTCATCCCGATGTCGCTGGCGGCGGCGGCCTGCGGCGCCGACGGCCTGCTCGTCGAGGTCCATGAGAATCCGGCCGTCGCTTTGTCGGACGGCGCTCAATCGCTCTATCCCGACCAGTTCAATACGCTGATGGAAGCGCTTGGGCCCGTGGTCCGGGCCGTCGGAAGGGAGTTTGGATGACCCCTGTCCGTCTCCGCGACGGTGAAGCGCTCGCGTTGCACCGCCGCCTCCCTTCCAACCCCGACCGCCTCGCTTTGTATGCGGCGTTGAGCGACAATGGTCGCCGCCAGGACACCTTCCTGCTCGAGCGGACGGTCGGGCCGAGCCTGCTGATGGACCAAGCCGCGGTGCGAGTCGAATGCCGCGGCCCGAACGTGACCCTCGCCGCTCTGTCGAAGGACGGCAGTCAGGTGCTGGCGACAGTCGCCCGCCGTCTCGCAGACGGTGTCGCCTCCTCGGAGGAGGGGCGTCTCACCTTGTGTTTCCCGGTCATGGCTGGTGACGATCCCGAAGCGCGACTGCTCGCGCCATCGCCGCTTGACGTCTTGCGCGTCCTCACCGGCTTCGCCTCTGCCTCGAAGGAGGACCCCTTCACCGTCGCCGCACTGGGGGTGGTCGCCTTCGACCAAGCCGACCTATTCGAGACGCTGCCAGCCAATGCCCAGGATCCGCTGGATTTCCCCGATTACGTCTTCTGGCTCGCCGAATCGCTGATCGTGTTCGAGGCCGGCGCCCAGCCGCGCCTCATCTGCACTACTTTCGGGTCGGACGATGCAGCGGTTGCCGAGCGCGCTTTCTACAGCGCCGCCGCGCGCCTCGCCGCTTTGGTCGAACGCTGCACCAATGTCGCGGTGCTGCCGGCGCCGGCGATTCCCTCACCAAACTATGTGGAGCCTGAAGTCGATCTCGATGATGCAGCCTATGGCGAAGTCGTCAGCCGGTTGCGCGAGCAAATCGGGGCGGGCGAAGTCTACCAGATCGTGCCGTCGCGCACCTTTCGCGCGCCCTGCCCCAATCCGCTCAATTCCTATGCGGCGCAGCGCAAGCTCGATCCGAGCCCCTATCAGTTCTTCGTCTCGGCCCCCGGCCACATATTGTTCGGCGCCTCGCCGGAGACGTCGGTGCGCATATTCATCCAGGACGGAGTCCCTACCGTCGAAGTGAAGCCGATTGCCGGCACTCGGCCGCGTGGCGCAACTGACGATGAGGACGACCGGCTCGAGGCCGAAATGCGCCTTGATTGCAAGGAGACCGCAGAGCACATGATGCTGGTCGATCTAGCCCGCAATGACGTGGCCCGCGTCAGCACATCCGGCACGCGTCGCGTCGCTAAATTGATGGGTGTCGAGCGCTATGCCCGCGTCATGCACCTCGTCTCCTCGGTCACCGGCACCCTCCGCGTCGAATTGGACGCCCTCCACGCCCTTCAGGCATGTTTGAACGTCGGCACCCTCACCGGCGCGCCCAAGATCCGCGCTACCGAACTGCTGCGCGCGACCGAGGTCACTAAGCGCGGCCCCTATGGCGGGGCGATCGGCTGGCTCAACGGCGAGGGGATGATGGACACCGGCGTCGTCATCCGCTCGGCGGTCGTGAAGGGCGGTGTCGCCTACGTCCGCGCCGGCGCCGGCGTCGTCTACGACAGCGATCCCGAGCGCGAGGCCGAGGAAACCCGCCGCAAGGCCTCGGCGCTGCTCTCCGTCCTGGCCGCCACCGGAGCCGGCGAGTGAAGGAACACGTCCTCCTAATCGACAATCTCGACAGCTTCAGCTTCAATCTGGTCGAGGCGTTCGAGCGCCTGGGCGCCAAGGTCCAAGTGCTGCGCAACACGGTCGACGCGGCCGCGGCACTCGGCATCGCTCAGGACAAGGACGCCCTTATCGTCCTCTCCCCCGGCCCCGGGCGCCCCGAGGATGCCGGCTGCATGATCGACCTCATCGGCCTCGCCATCGGCAAGGCGCCGGTGCTCGGCGTGTGCCTCGGCCATCAGGCAATCGTCCACCAGGCCGGCGGCGAGGTCAGCCGCGCGTCCGAGCCCGTCCACGGCAAGGCGAGCGCGCTCCAGCACGACGGCGCCGGTCCCTTCCAAGGCATCGCCGACCCCGTCCACGTCGGCCGCTATCACTCCTTGTGTACTCGCAACCTCCCGGCCCGTTTCCGCGTCCATGCCCTGATAGACGACATGGCGATGGCGATCAGCGACGCAGCCGCGAGGCAGACCGGCTTGCAATTCCACCCGGAATCGATCCTTACCCGCAGCGGCGACCACATCCTTGCCAACATATTGGGTAGTTGAAAGAGGTCATTTCACCTTCGACGACGTCCTCCATTACGATGACGTGCCACTCCCCGTCATCGCGGCCACGGTCGAGTAACGTCCGACTATGTCGCCACCCAGCTTTCGGCCGCAACGAGCCTCGAATGTCCGCTCTGGGTAGCTACGCATTCGTCCTGAACGGCAGCTAAGGGCGCAAATCCGTCACCCGGTAGACGGGTCGTCGATGCTGTAGAATATCGGATTCCTCATCCAATCGGACACTGCCGACTCCCGCCAGCCGGCACAGCGGACGCTGATCGGAACTTGCTTGGGAAACGTCCCGGCCTGGATCTTCCGATAGAGCGTGGAGCGGCTGAGGCCTGTTCGGTCGAGGACGGCGGGCAGGCGGAGGATGCGGTCGGGCTTTCCGGTTGTCGTGGCACTTTCTTGCATCTGGTTTGTCCTCTTGAGGCGATGCGGCCCGCTCAATCTTGAGTCGTTCACCGATGCAATGGCGGCTGGTCCGAGCTTCGCCGGAGGGCGGCGAGCGACGGCGAAGAGGTAGGTTGAAATTGAGCCTGCCGTCCCGCGCCTGCGGCGCTTCGCGTCGCCGAGTCGCGCTGCGCCGTCTCGGCCCATTCGGGTGACGGCCGGCTGACGGGGCGATCGATCCCACGCAGTTCGATCGTGGCGGGCATGGCGGCGGCGCCGCGATGGGGGGTGGCGCCCGCGGGCGGCGGTTTAGGGGGAGCAGGGGTCAGTGGGCAGTCAGGGAGCGGCGGCGCCC
>NZ_JBQTJC010000277.1:0-3974 GCF_052387495.1 Sphingosinicella sp.
TGAACCACCCGCCCGCGAAGGAGGAGCTGAAGCGGCTCTACGACCGCGCCGGGATGACGCCGCGCGAAGGCCTCCGCGCCAAGGAGCAGCTCGCCACGGACCTCGACCTGGTCGAGGGCGCGGTCAGCGACGACGCGCTGCTCGAGGCGATGGTCGAGAACCCGATCCTGATCAACCGGCCGCTGGTCGAGACCGAAAAGGGCGTCGTCCTCGCCCGCCCGCAGGACAAGGTGCGCGAAATCCTTTAGCCTGCCGGCGCGATGCTGGACCTCGATCTGTTGCTCAAGGCCTATGCCATCGGCGTCTTTCCGATGTCCGACGGGCGCGATGCCGAGGACGTTTTTTGGGTCGAGCCCAAAAGGCGGGCGATCCTGCCGCTCGACCGCTTCCACCTCTCGCGGTCGCTGCGCAAGACGCTGCGATCGGTCGCGTTCGAGGTGACGCGGGACCGGGCGTTCGAGCAGGTCGTGCGCCGCTGCGCCGAGCGCGAGGACACCTGGATCAACAGCGCGATCGAGGCGAGCTATGTCGCGCTCCACGATAGCGGCCACGCCCATTCGGTCGAGGTCTGGGCGGAGGGCGAACTAGTGGGGGGGCTCTATGGCGTCCGCCTCGGCGGCGCCTTCTTCGGCGAGAGCATGTTCTCGGAGCGCCCCGATGCCTCGAAGGTCGCGCTCGCCTGGCTGGTCGCGCGGCTCAGGGTCGGCGGCTTCGCCCTGCTCGACTGCCAGTTCATGACCGAGCATCTGAAGAGCCTGGGCGCGATCGAGATCGCCCAGGCCGATTATCTTCAATTATTGTCGGCGGCCTTGGGCTCGGGCTCCGGCGCGGGAGCCGCCGGCGCGGGAGTAGGCGCTGGCGCCGGAGCAGCGTCGTTCGACGCGCTCGACCGGCTGCTCGAGGAGCGCGCCTCGGGCGCGGGCTCGCCGCCGCCCGGATGGGTCATCTCGCAGCTCATCGGCCAGACGTCGTAGATCGGGTGCTCGACGACGTTCAGCGACGGCGTCTCCTTGTAGAGCCAGCCGGAGAAGACCCTTTGATACTGGCCCTGGGCGGTGCGCACGTCGAGCTGGACGAAGGCGCCGGTCAGCCGCTGCACCTCCCAGGGCGCACTCGTCTCGCAAGCGCGCAGGCGAACGATTGCGTCGCCGAGCCGCGCCGCCTGGCCGGGACGCAGGGTGAACTCGCGCATCTGGCCGTTGCGCTTGTTGAGGAGCCGGATCACCGCGCTGCGCTGCGCCATCGGCGTCGTGCCCGGCGCGAGCTGGGTCACGGTCTGCGGAATGTCGACCGTCTCGTTCTCGATCTGGGCGTTGGTCTGCCGGTTCTGCTCGACCGCGCCACGCGGATCGCAGGCGGCCAGCGCCAGCGCGGCCAGGACAAGACTCGAGGCGGCGCGCATCGGCCTCAGTCGGGCGTCCAGGCCTGATAGTCGCCGGTCGCGGCGGCGCGACGTCCGCCCCGTTCGAGCGCGCCCGCCGGGCGATAGGCATCGGGGGTCCCGGTCAGGTTCGCCGTCGGCGCCTTCAGGAATTTGGGCGGCGGCGGCAATGCCTCGTCGGGCACGCCGTCGATCTGCCGGGTGAGCCAGGCATACCATTCGGGCGGGACCCGGCTGACGTCGTTCGATCCCGCATACATCACCCAGCGGCGGCCGCCCTTCTTGCCCTCGAAATAGGCATTGCCAAGATCGTCGGCGCCGACCTTGCGGCCGTTGCGCCAGCTGTAGAGCGTGGTCCCGGTCGTCGCGCCCTCCCACCAGGTGAAGAGATTCTTGAAGAAGCCCATGGCCCCAAGCGCCTAGCGCCGATGCTTGGCCACGCGCAAGCCCGCTGAGGGAGGCGCGGGCTCAGCCGCCTAGGCGCGAGAAGCGGGCCACGAGCTCGACATGGGTGGACCAGCGAAACTGGCCGACCGGCTGGAGCCAGTCGAGCCGGTAGCCGCCCGTCACAAGGATCGCCGCGTCGCGGGCGAAGGTGGCGGGGTTGCAGGAGATGGCGGCGATCGTCGATACCGGCGAGGCGGCGAGCAGGGCCGCCTGCTCCTTCGCGCCGGCGCGGGGCGGGTCGATGGCGACCGCGTCGAACTTCGCCAGCTCGCCCGCGTCGAGCGGGTTGCGGAAGAGGTCGCGGTGATCGACGAAGATCTGGCGCTGTGCGCCGTTCGCGGCTGCCTTGAGCGCCAGCGCGGCGTCGCGCGCGCCCTCCGCGGCATAGACGCGCCCGTCGAGCGCCAGCGCGAACGTGCCGAGCCCGGCGAAGAGATCGGCGACCGCGCCCGCCCCCGCCACCGCCTCGCGCACCGCCGCGACCAAAGCCGCCTCCCCGTCCGCCGTCGCCTGGAGGAAGGCGCCGCGGGGGAGCGGCACCGCGACCCCGCTCAAGGTCACCGTCACCGGCTCCGGCTCCCACAATGTCTGCGGGCCGAGCCCGTCGTCGATCGCCAATCTCGCCAGACCCTGCTCCCGAGCGAAGGCCAGCATCGCCTCGGTCGCCTCGAGCCCGTCGACGCTCACCCCTTCGAGCAACAGATCCACGCCCTGGTCGGCGAGTGACATCGTGATCCCCGCCCGCCCCTTCAGCAACCGCCGCAACGGCGCGGCCAAAGCGAACAGCTCGGGAAGAAGGATATGGCATTCGCGCATGTCGACGATGCGGTGACTGGCTTCGGCGTTGAAGCCGATCAGGCCCCCGGCGGCCTTGAGCGCGGCCCGCCGCCGGCTGCGCGGCGGCGAGAGGTTGGGGGAGCGGATCTCCGCTCTGTCGATGCCCTGCGCGGCAAGCGCCGAGGCAACTCGGTCGACGAGATAATCCCGATAAGCGCCGTCATCGACATGCTGAAGCTGGCAACCGCCGCATTCGGGGAAGTGACGGCAAGGCGGCTCCGCGTGATGCGGGCCGGGCGCGATCGTTCCATCCTCCGCGATTCGGTCGCCCGGCGCGGCCAGTGGCACGAAGCGTCCGCTCTCTGTCACGCCGTCACCGCGCGCGGCGAGGCGAACGACGGTCTCGCCTACGCTCACAACGTGGCGGGGAGCTGGGCGACGAGATCGTCGGCGATCAGGCCCGGCCCGGCCAGCTCGGCGGCGCGGCCGTGGCGCCAGACCGCGGCGCAGGCGGCCTCGAACGGCGGCAGGCCGCGCGCGCGCATCGCGGCGACGATGCCGGCGAGCACGTCGCCCGAGCCCGCGCTCGCCAGCCAGGCCGGCGCCGGCGGGGCGATGGCGGCGCGGCCGTCGGGCGCGGCGACCACCGTGTCCGGCCCCTTGTAGACGATGACGGCGCCGGTCTCGCGAGCGGCGGCGCGGGCGCGCTCGACCTTGCTTCCCTCGCGCTCGCCGAAGAGGCGGACGAACTCGCCGTCGTGCGGGGTGAGGATCGCGCCTTCGAGGCGCGGCATCTCGCGCTCCGCGAGGAGGTTGAGCGCGCCAGCGTCGAGCACCAGCGGGTGGCCGGAGGCGAGCACGGCGTCGAGCAGGCCCTCATCCTCAACCAGGCCGGGGCCGATCAGCAGCGCGCCGATCCTTTTGTCGCCGAGCCGGTCGAGCCGGTCGCCGGGCTTCTGGATCACCGCCGCCGGAACGCCGGGCACATGCGCGCGCGCCTGCAATCGGACGACGCCCGCGCCGGCGCGCATCGCGGCGGCGGCAGCGAGCGCGGCGGCGCCGGCCATCTCGCCGGCGACGATGGTGACCAGCCCGCGCGCATATTTGTGGTCGTCGGGTCCGGGCGGCGCGAGGATCGGCCGCGCGATTTCGGTCAGGCCGCTCCCCGCGGCGATGCCGATGTCGGCGACGACGATCCGGCCCATGTGGCGCGCGGCGGGCTGGAGCAGGTGCGCTGGCTTCAGCGTCTGGAAGGTGACGGTGAGGTCGCAATCGGGGACCGGCGAGAGGATCGCGCCGTCGTCGGCGGCGACGCCGCTGGGCAGGTCGATCGCGACGCGCACCTGGGCGGCGTCCGCCAGTTCGCGCA
>NZ_JBQTJC010000278.1:0-7249 GCF_052387495.1 Sphingosinicella sp.
GAGCGTGCCGATGTCCTCGAAGCCGTAGAGCCGGGCGCCCTCGGCGGTCGCGTAGCGCAGCGCCTGCACCGGCGAGGCGCCGCCGCGGACGTGGCTCCAGATCTCCCAATGCGCGGCGAGGCCCGGCTGCTGGCCGTGGCCGCCGATCGCGATCGGCACCCCGGCCTCGGCGAGGCGAAGCGATTCCCGGCCGCTATCTTGGTCGACGAACTGCTCCGGCGGGGCCGTCACCCTGCGCACCCGCGCGGCCAGCTCCGAAGGCGGCGTGTGGCGGCTGAGCAGCGGATGGTTCCAGACCGGGGTCGCCTGGCTCCAATAGGGATCGCCGGCAAGGCCGCCATAAGTGACGACAAGGGTCGGATTGTAGCCGGTCCGGCTCTGGCTGAAGAGCTGGACGAGGTCCGAATAGAAGCGCTGCTGCGGGATGTTGTGCTCGACCGTCGAATTGCCGTCCTGGATCAGGGTGACGTCCATCGAGTAGAGCGAGCCGCCCTCGGGTACGACGAGCATATTCTCCGCCCGCGCCGCGGCGGCGACCAGCTGGCGCTGGTTGCGCCGCGGCAGGTTGTAATTCTTGACCGAATGCGCGCCCTGCGCGCGCAGCCGCCGGACATGGCTCAGCGCGTCCTCATAGCTGTCGACCAGCGCGTAGCGGCCCGGCGAGCGGGCGCCGTAGACGATCTCGCCGGACGAGAAGGTGCGCGGCGCCAGGATCCGCCCCGCCCGCTGCAGCTCCGACGCGGCGAAGATCTCGCTCGCGGTGCTGGAGGGATCGTGGACGGTGGTGACGCCGAGCGCGAGGTGCGACATGGCCGACCAGTTCTGCTGCGGGATGAGGTCGTCCTCGCCCTGCTGGCCGTGGGCATGAGCGTCGATCAGGCCGGGAATGATCGTGCGGCCGGCGACGTCCACCTGCCGCGCGCCGGCGGGAATGTTCACCGCGCCGCGCGGGCCGACCGCGCTGATCCGGTTGCCGTCGATCAGGATCACGCCGTCCTCGATCACGCCGCCATTCTCGCCGGCCATGGTGATCACGCGCGCCCCGACGAGGGCGACTTGCCCGGTCGGCTGGTCGGACGCGACCGTCATCGAAAGTGAGGTGCCGCTCTGCGGCGGCGTGTAGCTCTGGCCAGGCGTCGCGCTCAGCATCGACGAGGTCGCCGCCGAATAGAGGTTCGGCCCCAGCGTCCAGGCGAGCCCCGAACTGGTCCAGTTGGGATAGGAGCCGCCGTTGCGGGTGGCGCGGGTCACCGGCATCTGCGTGCCGCGCGCGGACAGGTTCAGCATGCCGACGCCGTTGAAGAAGGGCGTGACGAAGACGTTGTAATTCTCGGTAAAGGCCAGGGTCCGCCCGTCAGGCGAGACTTCGTAGCCCGTGACCATGTCGCCCTGCGCATGGTTGCGGCGGTTGCCGCCGCCGAGGTCGACGCTGATCAGCCTGCGCTTCTGCTCCTCGGTCACCTCGAGGAAGATGCGGTCCGAAGCGGCGCCGAAATGCGGGTTGCCGCCGCTGCCCATGACGCGCGCCATCTCGCCGCCGGCCGCCGGGACGCGGTAGATCCCGTCCGTGCCGGACCAGCGCGTGGAGGTGAGGCCGCCGGCGCCGCCCGCCTCGAACACGATCGTCGCGCCGTCGGGGGAGAAGCGCGGGCGGCGGTAATGGCCGGGCTGGCGGGTAACAGCGCGCATGTCGCTGCCGTCCGCCGCGACCGTGCGGATTTCGCCGAGCCGCTGGTCGTCCCACGAGACGAAGGCGATCCGGCTGCCGTCGCGCGACCAGGAGGGATAGAGCTGGAAATCGCCGTCCTCGGCGGTGAGCGGGCGCGGCTGGCCGCCGCTCAGGTCGCGGATGTAGAGCCGGCCCAGCGTCTCGAACACGACCCGGCTGCCGTCGGGCGAGATCGAGGCGAAGCGTGGGATCCGGGTCGAGAAGCTCGGCGAGGCGACCTCGATCTGCGGCCGCGGGGGATCGATGATCACGCGGGTGTCGTCGACCTGGAACGGAATCTCCGCCGCGCCCGAGCCGTCGGCATTGACACGGCGGATGCGGCCGCCCGACCAGAAGACAATCGTATTGCTGTCGGGCGTCCAGCCCATGTTCGGATAGACGCCGTGGACCGCCCAGGTCTCCTGCAGATCCTGGTCGAGATTCTCGAAGACCCGCCGCTGGGCACCGGAGCGCAGATCGCGCACGAAGAGGTGGCTGCGGCCGCCCTCGCGGTGGACGAAGGCGAGCCAGCGCCCGTCCGGCGAAGGCTCGGGGCGGACCGCGCCGCCCGGCCCGCCGGCGACCTCGACCCGCTCGCCGGACGCCAGCTCGTAGCGCTCGATCGCGAACACCTCCTGGTTCGAATCCTGTGCATATTCGAAGGTGTTGCCGGGCGTCGTGTTGCGGCTGAAATAGATGTAGCGGCCGTCATGGCTGAACGCCGGCTCGCCGAGCTCCTTCTGGAATTGCGGATTTGGCCGCTCGACCAGGGCGACGCCGCTGCCAGTGCCGCTGGCGTGATAGAGCCAGATTTCGCCGGTGCCGAGCGAACGCTGCGTGGTGAAATGCTTGCGCGCCGCGATGAAGCGGCCGTCGGGGCTCCAGGTCGGGTTGTTGAGCAGGGTGAAGGTCTCTGTCGTGATCGCCCGCGCGCCCGAGCCGTCGGTCGCCATCACCCAGATATTGTCGCCGCCGCCCCGGTCCGAGGTGAAGGCGATGCGAGTGCCGTCCGGCGAGAAGCGCGGCTGCTGGTCGTAGGCGAGCCCCGAGGTGATCCGCCGCGGCGTGCCGCCGGAGATCGGCATCGTGTAGATGTCGCCGAGCAGATCGAACGCGATCGTCCCCCCGTCAGGGCTGACGTCGAGGTTCATCCAGGTGCCTTCCTGGGTGTTGATCCGGACCTGCCGCGTCGTCTGCCCCGGCGGGTTGTTCACGTCCCAGGACGGCGCGTCGCTGTTGCCGCCGCCGCGCCGGCTTTGCGCCTGCGCGAGGCTGGTGGTGGAAAGGAGCAGAAGCGAAAGCGCGGCAAGGCTGCGAACCATGAAAACCCCCTGAAAAGACGAGATTCGGGAAAGCGCCGACGCTGCACTATTCGAGCAATACGGGCAAGGGCGCCGCGGCGGTTCGTCGAACGCAGGCGCGGCTGGTCGATTGGGCGCGGCGGGCGGAGCTGCTATGAACAGCGCGACTGGGGAAGCTTCGGGAGTTGCCCGCATGCGCGCCTTCGCCCTTGCTGCTTTGTGGCTCGCGACCGCGGCGCTCGCGCAGGACGCGCCGACACGCGTCGAGGTGCGGCTCAGCAGCTTCGACTTCACCCCCTCGACGATCCGCCTCGCCGCCGGCCGCCCGGTCGTGCTCCACCTCGTCAACGACGGGCGTGGCGGCCACAATTTCTCGGCGCCAGAATTCTTCGCGGCGGCCCGAAACGTTGGCGGCCAGGTCCACGACGGAAGCGTCGAAGTGCCGGGGCGCCAAAGCGTCGAGGTCCGCCTCACCCCCGCGCGCGGCAGCTACCGCCTGCGCTGCACCCACACCCTCCACACCGCCTTCGGCATGATCGGCGAGATCGTGGTCGAGTGATCAGCCCTCGAAGGCCCGTTTCAACTCCTCCAGCCAAGGCTCGGCATTGCCGTCGCTCGGCGCGCGCCAGTCGCCGCGCGGGGAGAGCGCGCCGCCGGCCGAGACCTTGGGCGAATTGGGAATGGCCGAGCGCTTGAACTGGCTGATCTGGAAGAAGCGGAACAGGAAGACCTCGAGCCACTTGCGGATCGTGGCGAGGTCGTATTGGCGCTTGAGCCCCTCGGGATAATCGAACGGCCACAGCCCTTCTTTCGCGTCCTTCCACGCGTCGTGCGCCATGAAGGCGACTTTGGAGGGCGGCTGGCCGTGGCGGAGGATGTGGAAGAGGAAAAAATCGTGCAGCTCGTAGGGGCCGATCCGGTCCTCGGTCGATTGCATCCCGTTCTGCCCGTCGGCGGGGATCAACTCGGGCGAGATCTTGGTGTCGAGGATCGCCTGCAGCACCTCGTTCGTCGCCTCGTCGAACTGGCCGGTCTTGATCGCCCAGCGGATCAGATACTGGATCAGCGTCTTCGGCACCCCGGCATTGACGCCGTAATGGCTCATCTGGTCGCCGACGCCGTAGGTCGACCAGCCCAGGGCGATCTCGGAAAGGTCGCCGGTGCCGATCACGAAGCCGCCATGATGGTTGGCGAGGCGGAAGAGATAGTCGGTCCTGAGCCCCGCCTGCACATTCTCGAAGGTCACGTCGTAGACCGGCTCGCCTTTGGCGAAGGGGTGGTCCATGTCGGCGAGCATCTGCCGGGCGGCCGGCTTGATGTCGATTTCCCCCGCCTCGACGCCGAGCGCCTTCATCAGCGCCCAGGCATTAGCCTTGGTCTCCTCGCCCGTGGCGAAGCCCGGCATGGTGTAGCCGAGGATGGTCGAGCGCGGCAGGCCGAGATCGTCGCCGGCCTTGGCGGCGACGATCAAAGCGTGGGTGGAATCGAGCCCGCCCGAGACGCCGATGACGAGATGCGTGCCGCTCGTCGCCTTGAAGCGGCGAGCGAGGCCCTGGACCTGGATGTTGAACGCCTCGTAGCAATCGTGGTCGAGCTGGTCGGGGCGGTTGGGGACGTAGGGGAAGCGCCTGAGCTGCCGCTCGAAGCCGATCTCGGCGAAAGCGGGTTCGTGCGCGAAGCCGATCCGGCGAAAGCGGGTCTCGGGATGGCCGGCGGCGCGGGCATTGTCGTTGAACGTGCCGTTGCGCATCCGCTCGAGCCGCAGCCGCTGGACGTCGATGTCGGCGACCGCCAGCTCGGGCTCCCATTCGAAGCGGCCGGTTTCGGCGAGCAATTCTCCCAGCTCGTAGATCGAGCCCTGGCCGTCCCAGGCGAGATCGGTCGTGCTTTCGCCCGGGCCCGACGCCGAAAAGACGTAAGCGGCGAGACAACGGCTCGCCTGCGCCGCGCAGAGCAATTTGCGCTCGTCGGCCTTGCCGATCGTGATGTTGGAGGCGGAGAGGTTGGTCAGGATCAGCGCCCCGGCGAGCGCGCCCGCCCCTGACGGCGGCTGCGGCGCCCAGAAATCCTCGCAAATCTCGATGTGGAAGACGAAGTCGGCGAGATCCTCGGCGGCGAAGACCAGGTCCACGCCGAAGGAGACCGTCTGCCCCGCCACCTCGATCTCCAATCCGCTCAGATCAGCGCCCGAGGCGAACCAGCGCTTCTCATAATATTCGCGATAGTTCGGGAGGAAGCTCTTCGGCACGACGCCGAGAATCCGCCCGCGCGCGAGCGCCAGCCCGCAATTGTAGAGACGCCCGTTTCGCCTGAGCGGCGCGCCGAGAACGAGCACGGTCTTAAGGTCCGCACTCTCCGCCGCCAGCCGGGCGATGCCGCGCTCGACCTCGTCGAGGAAAGCGTCCTGCAGGAACAGGTCGTCGACCGCATAGGAGGAGAGGTTGAGCTCGGGGAAGACCGCGAGATCGACGCCCCGCGCGTCGGCCTCGCGGGCGAGCGCCAGCGCCTGGTCGACGTTGAAGGCGATGTCGCCGGTCGAGGCGACGGGGCTCGCCGCCGCGACCCGGACGAAGCCGTGGCGGTGGATCGCGCCGAACGGGGGCTTCGCCTTCGCCACTAGAGCATTTCCGTCATCATCTCGATCCCGGTCTCCATCGCCGCGATGCGGTTGGCGCCGCGGCCGCGCGGGCCGAAATGCGCCTCGCGATGCGCCGTTATACGGCCCGCGCGCGCGCACGCCAGATGGACGAGGCCCGGCTCCTCGCCGCTGTCGGCGAAGCCGGTGATGGCGAGCGCGATATGGGCGCGCGAGCGGGCGAGCGCACCCTCCGCCATCGCCACCGCCACCTCCTTCGAGACCGCACCCTTCTCCCGGATCAGCGTCTCGGGCACGCCCAGCATCTCCGCCTTGGCCTGCTCGCTATAGGTGACGAAGCCGCGGTCGAACGCGTGGGCGACGCCCTTCACATCGGTGAGAAGCGAGGCGAGCAGCCCGCCCGTGCAGCTCTCCGCCGTGGCGAGCACCAGCTCGCGCTCGCACGCCTTGGCGAGGAGGCGTCGAGTCGCTTCCTCCAGCCGGTCCGGCAGCGCCGGCGAAAGCGTCTCTGTTTCGTTCAAGGCAAGTACCCGATCAGCAGCTTCAATGCGGGAACCGGTCCCCTGCTCCGAATGTTCCACCCACGCAACCAGAACAGAAGGACCGACCATGAGCAACAAGACCAGGGAACGGCCCGCGAAATCCGAGCAGAAGAGCCAGGAAAGCGAGGCCGGCGCAATGAAGTGGAGCCGCAATCATTCGATCATCGCCGCCGCGGGCGCGGCCGTCGCCGGCCTCGGCGCCGCCCTGTTCGCGCGGCGCCGGTGGGGCGGCAATGACGAGGTCGATGCATCGGCGACCAGCCGCGGCAAGACCGCGCCCGGTCCGGTCGGCCAGTCCGGCGCCGCCCGCTCGGCGGGGCCGGAGTCGATGCGCGATCCCCCCGAGCAATGGGAGAAGACCGACCAGGCCTCGGACGAGAGCTTCCCGGCGAGCGATCCGGCCCCGGTCAACCCGCACGTCGATTAGGGCGACGCGAAGGCGGAACGTCCCGGTCCGGCCCGGTGGCGAAGATGGTGGCGCGGGCGTCTCCCAGCTCCCTGATCCCGTGGGCCGTTGCCCAGCCCCAGGTGAAATGGGCGGCGAGCATCACCGCGTTGCGGCGCAGCGGATGCGCCGTCGCCGGCTTGAGCACGCCGAAGGCGGGGACCCAGCCCATGTAGGAGCCGAGCCAGATGCCGGCGCCGGCGAGTGAGCCGGCCATCCGCCCGGGGCGCGCATCGGCGGCGGCGAGCAGCGCGCCGCAGGCCGCGCCATAAGCGAAATGGGCGACGAGAGTGAGCTCCGGCGCGCCCAGCGGGTCGTCGCCCAGGGTGGCATCGACGATCTCGCGCGGCGTCAGCGGATAGCGTTCCTCGCGCGGCAGCCGCCCGTGCAGCCGCCGCATCGCCGCCGTCATCGCCATCGTCGCGGCGAAACCCGCGATGCCGCCGATCACCAGCCGCGCGCCAAGTCCGGGTTCACGATCGCCACGGTTCGCCATGCCGCCACCATAGCGGCGGCGCGCTAACCGGGAAGAGCCTAGAGCTCGACCCCGCTCGCGATTTCCTCGAGCTGCTTCAGCCGCTCGCGGACGGCGGCGAGTTCGATCCTGAGGCCGATGCCGCTCTCAAGCGGTTCGTCCGCGGCGTCGCGGCGGGCCAG
>NZ_JBQTJC010000279.1:0-1655 GCF_052387495.1 Sphingosinicella sp.
GTGCGAACGTGCGGGTGTTCCCCTCGGGCAAGGTGGTGGTGACGACCGGCGCCGGCGCGCAGGGGCAAGGGCTAAAGACCATCCTCGCCCAGATCACCGCGGACCAGGTGGGGGTCAAGCCCGAGGATGTGCTGGTGGAAATCAGCGACACCGCGGCCTTTCCGATGGGGATGTCGACCGCCGGCAGCCGCACCGCGGTGACCGCAGGCTCATCGGTGCACTTGGCCGCGCTCCAAGTGCGCGAGAAGGCGATCAAGTTCGCAGCCGAAGCCATGGAAGTCGATCAGCGCGATCTCGAGCTCGAGGCGGGCGCGGTGCGCGTCAAGGGTATCCCGGGCAAGAGCATCGCCCTGGCCGAGATCGCGCGGCGCCTGACCGGCCAAATCGCGGTTCCCAATCCGGCGGGTTTCACGCCGGGCCTGGAGTCCACCGCTTACCACGCGGTCGAGCGGCCGGTCTATGCCAACGGCACCAATATCGCGATCGTGGAGATCGACCCCGAGACCGGGCGCGTCGACGTGGTCGATTATTTCGTCGCCCACGACTGCGGGACCGTGATCAACCCGCAGCTCGTCGATGGCCAGATCGTCGGCGGCGTCGCCCACGGAATTAGCAACGTGCTGTTCGAGCGCATGGTCTATGACCGCGATTCCGGGCAGCCGCAGACGACGAATTACGGCGAGTACCTGCTGGTTTCGGCGCCGGAGATGCCGCGCGTGCACGTCGAGCACATGGAGTCGCCGTCGCCCTGGAACCCCCTCGGCGTCAAGGGCGCCGGCGAGGGCGGGACGATTCCGTGCCTGGCCGCGGTCGTCTCGGCGGTCGAGGACGCGCTTTCGCACCTCGGCGTCAAAGTCAACGAATATCCGCTCTCGCCGGAGCGGATCGCCGAGCTGATCGACGCGGGGCGCAGGCGCTGGTCCTGACCTTCAGGCCGGCGTGTTCCTTTTGAGCCAGTCGCTGAGCGTCGCCATCGCCTTGGGCGCTTCCTCCATCAGGAAGAAGTGGCTGCTCTGCTCGAAGACCACCAGCTCCGCCTTCGGCATGCGCGCTGTCATCCAGCCGGTCGAGGTCATTGAACAGATCGGATCGATGCGGCCCGCCATGATCAACGTCGGGCACTGGATCAAGCCCAGGCGCTCGAGGGCGTCGTGCTGCAGCACGGCTTCGGCGAGATGCGCGTAGGAGGTCTGATCGCGGCTTTCATCGCCCAGCAGCCGCTCGATGTCGGCCATCTTGGCGGGGTTTTCGTTGAAGAACCTGGGGGAGACGAAAACCGGCGAGGCGACCTGCGACCACTCGCTCCAGTTCCCGCGCCATTGCAGGATGCTGCGCATGTTGCGGATGAGGCGCTCGCCGAGCGCATCGAGCTTGGCGAACGACGCCGCCATCGCCAGCGATTGCACGCGCCGCGGCGCCTTGAAGATCATCTCCTGCGCCACTGCGCCGCCCATCGAGCGGCCGACCACGTGCGCGCGTTCGACGCCCAGCTTGTCCATCAGCGCGAGGGTGGTCTGGGCGAGCTCGGCCATCGTCACCGGGCTCGTCACGAGCGAGCTCTGTCCCGAGCCGGGATTGTCAAAGGCGATCACGCGGTAGCGGTCCTTGAACGCGGCGACATAAGGCTTCCAGGCGGTCCAGTCGCCGGCGAGGCC
>NZ_JBQTJC010000280.1:0-11178 GCF_052387495.1 Sphingosinicella sp.
TCGCCCATGCCCAGGACGCCAAGCTCGAGGACGATTTCGATCCCAGATGGCTGCGCGGCTCGCTCGGCACCCTGCACAATATCTGCGCGCCCGGCACCTGCCACGCCTATCAGAACGTCGCCTTCGATGCCGCTTCGGAGATGGTCGAGCGCGTGACTGGCCGGCCTTATGCCGAGGTGGTGCAGGAGCGGCTGTTCCGCCCCCTCGGTATGCGCGGCGCGAGCTTCGGCCGCGCCGCCCTGATGGGCGCGCCGAGCTGGGCCCGCTCGCATATCGGCGGCAAGAGCCCGCGCGCGGTCGAGGTCGTCGAGTCCTATTACCGGGTGCCCGCGGCGGGCGGGGTCAACGGCTCGATCGAGGACCTAGCCCTGTGGCTGATCGGGCAGACCGGGGCGGCACCCTCGGTGCTGAGCGCCGAAGTGCTGCGTATCGTGCAGACGCCGCGCGTCCGCACGCCGCGCGAGAATCGCCGCCGCCGTCATTTCGCCGAGCGGACGAACGTTTCCGCCTATGGGCTCGGCTGGCGCATCCTCGATTATGCCGGCCACCGCGTGATCGGCCACCATGGCGGCGTGCGCGGCTATCGCTCGCTGATCCTGTTCGATCCGGTCACGCGCAGCGGCGTCGTCGCCTTGTGGAATTCCTCGACCAACCTCCCCAACGGCCTCGAATATGAAGTGATGGACATGCTCTACGGCCTCCCCTTCCGTGACTGGCTCCGCCTCGACGAGGCGGACGGCGAGGTGGCCGAGGAGCCGGCCAACGGCAACCAGGTCGAAAGCGAAGGGAATTAAGGATCGCGCGACCGGCGTCGCACGCCAGTGCGCAGCCGATTCAGCCGAGCCTCGCCGACAACTCCAACTCCCCCGCGCCGCGACGCCCCGCCTTCCTCCCGCGCTGCCACTGGCGGTCGGATCATCTCAATTGACAAAATAAACTGTCAATTATAGACATACGGTCATGGCTGAGCGCAGCGGCAATTCTGGCGGTGGGAGCGGGGGCGGGGGCAGTCGACGGAGCTACAGCGGGGGTGCCCCTTCCGGCGGCGGAGTGTCGGTCCGGGGCTTGGAAGACGCCAGTGCATCACCCGACTCACTCGCCCTGGTCGGCGATGCGGCGACGGCGCGGGTGGCCTTGTCGCCGCTCAGGCGCGAGCTGCTGGCGCGGCTGCGCGTGCCGGGGTCGGCATCGAGCCTCGCCAACGCGCTCGACATGCCTCGGCAGAAGATCGGCTATCATCTGCGTGTTCTCGAGGAGGCGGGGCTGATCGGTCCCGTGGGAACGCGCAAGCGGCGGGGCTTCACCGAGCGGCTGCTCGAGGCGAAGAGCGATGCCCTGCTCGTCGACCCGATGATCCTTGGGCCCGCCAATCCGGACGCGGTGGAGAAGCAGGACAGTTTCGCCGCCGGGTATCTCGTGCGGACCGCCGCCGGCATCGTCCGCGAAGTCTCGCGGATGCGCGAGGCTGCTGCGGAGGAGGGGAGCCGGCTGCTCACCTTCACGCTGGAGGCCGATATCGGCTTCGCGGCGCCGAAGGACATCGAGCGCTTCGCTGGGCGGATCGCCGAATCGCTGGCCGCGCTGGCGCGCGAGTTCGCGCCCGAACCGGGCCGCCGAATCTACAGGCTCACCGCGGCGGGTCATCCCGCCGTCGGCGAGCGCGCCAAATCGCCAGGCATCAACTGAGGGAGTTCAACGATGACCGACGCCGCACCGACCCGCGACCGCATCCTGGTCGAGATGACCATCGCTGCCCCGGCCGACGAGGTGTGGGACGCGCTCAAGGACCCGGCGAAGATCTATAACTGGCATGGCTGGGACGATCCGAGCCTCAAGGAAGAGATCGAGTTTATCTATGTCACCCATGCGCGGCACGATGACGATGCGAAGATCATGCGGTTCGAGGGCTTTGGCGATCGCTTCGAGGTCGAGGCGCGCGGCGACAAGAGCGTGCTGCGCGTCGTTCGCGCGATGCCCGCCGACGCCGAGTGGAGCGACGTCTACGAGGATATGGTCGAGGGCTGGATCAGCTTCGTCGAGCAGCTCCGCTTCGGGCTGGAGCGGCACGATCTCGGCGCGCGGCGGGCGCTCTATCTCTCCGGCTGCGCAAAGCCCGGCGGGTCCGCGCCGATCGCGGCGCTCGGGCTCACGCGGCTTCGCGACGCCGAGCCGGGCGAGGGGATCGACGCCGTCCTGCCGACCGGCGAAAAGATGGGGGAGGTCTGGCACCACAACAACTGGCAGATCGGGGTTACAATGCCCGACTGGGGCGACGGGCTGCTCATCGTCACCGACAAGTCGGTGACCGATACTTCGCCCGACGGGCGCGGCGCGCTGATCCTCACCGTCTACGGCTTCGACGATGCCGCCTTCGCCGACCTGGAGTCGCGCTGGCGCGGCTGGTGGGACGCGCATTACGACAAGCCAGGCGAAGCGGCCTGCTCCTAGCGGCCGAGCCGCGTCTTGAGCGAGGTGCGAAGCCGCTGGGTCAACCGCTCGCGGGGCTCGGGCGGGGGCAGGACGCGGCGTTCGCCGTTCGCCCTAAGGTCCGCCCAGATCGGGAGGTGATCGGAGGCGCGGCGCGCGGTGGCGCTGGCATGGGCGCCGCTCGCCACCACTTCGAGATCGGGTGAGACCATGATCCGATCGAGCTGGGCGATCGGGCGGCGGGCGTGGAAGCTGCGACCGCAGCTAGCGAAGACGTGATGCGCGGCGAAATCGCGCAGGCAGCCGCCGCTCGTGCTCCATTCGTTGAGGTCGCCCATCAGCACGGTCGGTGGATGCTCGTCCTGCTCGGCGAGGTGGGCGAGGATCGCGTGCGCCTGCCGCCGCCGCCACAGGCCCGACAGATCGAGATGCATTCCTACGATGCGCAGGGTCGTGCCATCGACCTCGACGTCGGCAAGGACGGCGCCGCGCGGCTCGAGCGAGGGGAGGTGGAAGAGGTGGCGTTCGCGCACCGCGACATTCTTCCGCACCAGCAGCGCGTTGCCGTGCCAGCCGATCCCGCCCGCGCGGGCGTCCAGCGCGACCGGCTTATAGTCGCTATGCTCCTCGATCAGGTGGGGCGGCAGCGCGCTCGCCCGGCTGCCGAAGCGGCGGTCCGCCTCCTGCAGCGCGATCACATCGGCGTCGAGCTCATTGAGCACGTCGAGCGTCCGCTCCGGGCGCCGCCGCCGGTCGGTGCCGATCGCCTTGCGCATATTGTAGGAGGCGACCCGGATCATGCGTGCTCTGGTAGGGCCGGCCGCCGCCGCCGCGCAACCTCAGTGATTCTGGAGCTTGCCCAAGGCGTGGTCGAGCGCCCGCACCGCCTTGTCGGCGGCGGCGGTGATCGCGACGTCGACCCGGGCCGCCTCGGCATGGACCGCGATCGGGGCATGGCCGTTGGCCCGCGCCTCCAGCGTCACCTTCTTGTCGCCGTCGCCGCCCTTGTGGCCGTTGGCGTCGGAGACGTGGACCTCGACATGGGTGAGGCGCGATTCGAAGCGCTTGAGCTTGGCGCGGACCCGCTCCTCGAGCCGCGCATTGGCGTCGGCATCGCTGACGACCTGGTTGTCGGTGCTGACCTGAACGAACATGCTGCCTCCTCGCGTAATGGCCTGTCGGGGGATAAATGCCGGGTGGTGCCTGTGCGTTCCGTCGATGCGATTCCGGCTGGATGTTCCGTTTGTGTTCCGCTAGGCTTTCATCATGGCCAAGCTCAAGAAGCGCTATGTCTGCCAGCTCTGCGGCTCGGTCAGCCCGCGCTGGGCTGGGCAGTGTGCGGAGTGCGGCGAGTGGAACAGCCTGGTCGAGGACGCGGCCGGGGTGGTGACGCCGTTTTCGGCCAAGCACGATCTGCGCGGGGGCGGGCGGCGGATCGAATTGGTCGGGCTCGACGCGGAGGCCGTGCTGCCGCGGCGGCTGGCGACCGGCATCGCCGAGTTCGACCGCGCGCTGGGCGGCGGGCTGGTGGTGGGCTCGGCGAGCCTGATCGGCGGCGATCCGGGCATGGGCAAGTCGACCCTGCTGTTGCAGGCGGCCGCGAAGGTCGCGGCGCAAGGGCTTGCGGTCGCTTATATTTCCGGCGAGGAGGCGGCGGACCAGGTTCGCCTGCGCGCGCGCCGCCTGGGGCTCGGCGATGCGCCGCTCAGGCTGGCCGCGGCGACCTCGGTGCGCGACATTCTGACGACGCTCGCGGAGGATAAGCCGCCGGGTCTGGTCGTGATCGATTCGATCCAGACCATGTATTCCGACCTGATCGAGGGCGCGCCGGTGACGGTGAGCCAGGTCCGCGCTTCGGCGCACGAGCTGATCCGCTTCGCCAAGGAAAGCGGGGCGGCGATCGTGCTGGTCGGCCATGTCACCAAGGACGGCGCGATCGCGGGGCCGCGTGTGCTCGAGCATATGGTCGATACGGTCCTTAGCTTCGAGGGCGAGCGCAGCCATCAATACCGCATCCTGCGCGCGACCAAGAACCGCTTCGGCGGCACCGACGAGATCGGCGTCTTCGCAATGGGCGACGAAGGGCTCGCCGAGGTTGCCAACCCGTCCGCCCTGTTCCTCACCGACCGGGGCGAGGCCGTGCCGGGCGCGGTGGTGTTCCCGGCGCTGGAGGGGACGCGGCCGGTGCTCGTCGAGATCCAGGCGCTCACCGTCCGCCTCGCCAGTGGCGCGACGCCGCGCCGGGCGGCGGTGGGCTGGGATTCGGGAAGGCTGGCGATGATCCTCGCCGTGCTGGAGGCGCGCTGCGGGCTGAGCTTCTCGACCGCCGAGGTTTATCTCAACGTCGCCGGCGGCTATCGCGTGACCGACCCCGCCGCCGACCTCGCCGTCGCCGCGGCCCTAGTCTCGGCGCTCGCCGAACGGCCGGTGCCCGCCGAGACGATCGCCTTCGGTGAAGTCGCCTTGTCGGGTGAGCTCCGGCCCGTCGCCCATGCCGGCCTGAGGCTCAAGGAAAGCGCCAAGCTGGGCTTCGAGCGGGCGCTGGTTCCCGCCGCGGTCGGTGGCGCAAAGGACACGCTGAAGCTCTCGGCGTTCCGCACCCTGGCGCAACTCGTTGACCACCTGCTGGGGCGCGCTTAGCTGTCGCCCTTATGGGTTTCACCGCGCTCGACATCGTCGTCTTCTTGCTGGTCGGCGCCGGGCTCGTCTTCGGCGCGCTGCGCGGCTTCGTCTGCGAGGTGCTGTCGCTGTTCGCCTGGTTCCTCGCGATCGTGGCGCTCCGCTATCTGCACGAGCCGTTCGCCAGCCTGCTCGAAGGGCCGGTGGGGAACGGCGCCTGGCTGCTCGCCTTCGTGCTGGTCTTCGGCATCGTCTTCGGGCTCGGCAAGCTAGCCTCGCGCCGGGTCGGCGCGCGCGTCCGCCGCTCGGTCGTTGGGCCGCTCGATCGGGTGCTCGGCGCCGGCTTCGGGGCGCTCAAGGGCCTGATCGGCGCGACCCTGCTCTATCTCGGGATCACTCTGGCCTATGACACGGTCTGGGGCCGCGTCGCGCAGCGGCCGACGTGGATCGCGGATGCCCGCACCTATCCATTGCTCCAGTCGAGCGGCGAGACGATGATCGACCTGGTCGAGGCCCGCCGGGGTCCGGCGCCCGGGGACGAGGCCCGGAACGCGCAGTGACCGAAATCCGCCTGCACGACACGATGGCGCGGGAGAAGCGCGTCTTCGCGCCGACCGATCCGAAGCGGGTGACGATGTATGTCTGCGGGCCCACGGTCTACAACCGCGCCCATATCGGCAATGCGCGCCCGGCGGTGGTGTTCGACCTGCTCGCCCGGCTGCTGCGGCACGTCTATGGGCCGGACAGCCTGATCTACGCCCGCAACGTCACCGACGTGGACGACAAGATCATCGAGGCGGCGCGAGAAGAAGGTGTCGAGCCGTCGGTCGTGACCGAGCGCTTCGAGTGCTTCTATCTTGACGACATGGGCGCGCTCGGCGTCGCGCCGCCGGACATCGCGCCGCATGCCACCGCGCATGTCGCGCCGATGATTGCGATGATCGCGCGGCTGATCGCGCTCGGCAACGCCTATGAGGCGGACGGGCACGTCCTCTTCCACGTGCCCAGCGATCCCGATTACGGCGCGCTCGGCCGCCGCGACCGCGAGGCGATGATCGCCGGCGCCCGGGTCGAGGTGGCGAGCTACAAGAAGGACCCGGCCGATTTCGTGCTCTGGAAGCCGTCGGACGACGGCGTGATCGGCTGGGAGGCACCCTGGGGCCGCGGCCGGCCGGGCTGGCATATCGAATGCTCGGCGATGATCCGCGCCCATCTCGGCGAGACGATCGACATCCACGGCGGCGGGCTCGATCTCATCTTCCCCCATCACGAGAACGAGATCGCGCAGAGCCGCTGTGCCCACGACGGCGCGCCGCTCGCCCGTTACTGGGTGCACAACGGCTTCCTCTCGATGGCGGGCAGCGAGAAGATGTCGAAGAGCCTCGGCAACGTCGTCACGGTCGGCGAGCTGCTCGCGCAGGGGCACAAGGGGGCGCACCTGCGCTTGGCCCTACTCCTTGGGCATTATAGGCAGCCACTCGAGTGGAGCGCTCGCCTCGTGGGGCAAGCACAACGGACGCTAGACAACCTTAGGAACGGCTATCAGCGCTGGAAGCTCTCTCAAACGAAATTGCCCGTGCCTGCTCCTCAGCATGATGACCTCTTTGTCGAGAGGTTGGCTGACGATCTCAATACCCCCGACGCAATTTCCGTGATGACCGGATTGGCGAAGGAGGGGCAATGGCAGCGGGTCGTAGGTTGCGCTGCGCTTCTGGGATTGGATGAGTACATCCTTGAGGGTCGCGGAGAGCCTGGGACCTTTCGCGGCCGTTCGCTGGATTATTGGATCAATGAGCGAGTGGAAGCGAAAAAGCGTCGTGACTTCGCCGAGGCAGACCGAATCCGCGCCGAGCTCGCGGCGGAAGGGATCGTGCTGGAGGACGGACCCGAAGGGACGAGTTGGCGTCGCGGCTGAGCCGCACTAAGTGGGGCGGGTGAGCCGCTCTCTCTACAGCCGCGACATCCTGCGTCTTGCCGCGTCGATTCCGCATCATGCGCGGCTCGCCGCGCCGCAGGCGAGTGTCGAGAAGGCCTCGGCGGTCTGCGGCAGCCGGGTGGCCGTTGATCTCGCGCTGGACGAGGACGGCCGGGTGGCGGCGCTGGGGCAGGAGGTGCGCGCCTGTGCGCTCGGCCAGGCCTCGGCGGCTTTGATGGGTGCGCACGCGATCGGTCGCGCGCCTGACGAACTTGCGGAGGCGCGTGATACGCTCGCCGCCTATCTCGCCGGCAGCCGCGACGATCCCGGCGCCTGGCCTGGCCTGTCGGTGCTGAGCGAAGCGCGCGCTTATCCTGCCCGTCACGCGGCGATCCTGCTCGCCTTCGACGCGGCGGCCGAGGCTGCGGCGCGCGCCGCCGCACTGGCTTCGGCACGATGAACGAGGCGGCCGCCCACGGCGCGCACGAGGGGATTCCGCTCCTGCTCACCGCCGTGCCGCTGCTCGGCTTCGCCCTGTTCTTCGTCCTCGTCTTCCGCCGGCTCGGGCTCGGCGCGACTCTGGGCTATCTCGTCGCCGGCGTGCTGGTCGGGCCGCACATGCTCGCGCTGGTCGAGGATCCCGAACAGATCCTGACCTTCGCCGAATTCGGCATCGTCCTGCTGCTCTTCCTCGTCGGCCTGGAGCTCAGCCCGTCGCGGCTGTGGCGGATGAAGCACGACATTTTCGGCTTCGGTCTCGTCCAGGTCGTCCTCTGCGGGCTCGCCGTCTCGGCCCTCGTCTGGGTGACGACCGGCTCGACGCTCGCGGCCTGCCTCGCGCTCGGCCTGCCGCTCGGCCTCTCCTCGACCGCGCAGGTGTTGCCGATGCTGCAGTCGGCGGGACGGTTGCGTACACCGTTCGGTGAGCGCGCCTTTTCCATCCTGCTCTTCCAGGACATTTCGATCGTGCCGCTGATCACGATCGTCGCGGCGATGTCGCGCAACCCCGCCGATGTCGGCGGGCCGCCGGGCTGGCTGCTCGCGCTCTATACGGTCGGCGTGATCGTCGGGCTGGTGCTCGCCGGCCGCTATGCGCTGCGGCCCCTGTTCCGGCTGATCGGCAATCTCGGCGAACGCGAGATGTTCATCGTCGCCGCCTTGTTCACCGTGATCGCGAGCGCCGCCGTCATGGAGACGCTCGGCCTTTCCACCGCGCTCGGCGCGTTCATCGCGGGCGTGATGCTCGCCGACACGCCCTACCGGCACGAGCTGGAGGCGGATGTCGAGCCGTTCCGCTCGATCCTGCTCGGCCTGTTCTTCGTCGCGGTGGGGATGATGGTCGATCTCGGCGTGATCGCGGCGCGGCCGATCTTCGTCGTGACCATGGCGATCGCGCTGATCGCGGTGAAGGCGGCGATCATCATGGGTCTCGCTCGCCTGTTCGGGATGCCGTGGCGGCCCGCGCTCGCGCTCGGCCTGCTGCTCAGCCAGGGCGGCGAATTCGCCTTCGTCCTGTTCGCGCAGGCGCAGGAAGCGCTGCTGATCCGGCCCGAGGCGGCGAGCCTGTTCACCGCGATCGTTACCCTATCGATGGCGGCGACGCCGTTCCTGATGATGGCGACGCGCAACATGCGGATGGAGCCGATCCCCGAGAAAGGCGAGCGGCCCGGGCCGGTCGCGGACGGCGCGAACGCGCTGATCGTCGGCTATGGCCGCTTCGGCCAGACGGTGGCGCAGATGCTGCTCGCCCAGGGCATTCAGGTGACCCTGATCGACACCGACATCGAGATGATCGACGTCGCCGGGAGCTTCGGCGCCAAGGTCTACTATGGCGACGGAACGCGGCTCGATTTGCTTCGCCAGGCGGGCGCCGCCGACGCGCAGCTGATCCTGTTCTGTCTCGATGGCGACCAGCTCGATGCCGAGCGCGTGGAGGCGATCCACGCCGCTTTCCCGAAGGCCGCCATCCTGGTGCGGGCCTATGACCGGCGGGCGCTGCTCAAGCTCAGGGGCGCGCCGGTTGCGGCGGCGGTCCGCGAGCTGCTTGAATCGGCGATCCGGATGGCGCGGCTCGCGATGGAGCAGGTCGGCGTCGACGAGGAGGAGATCGACCGCAGCGAGGCGCTCTACCGCGCCCGCGACCGCGAGCGGCTCAAGGCGCAGCTCGAAACCGGCGACCTGCGCGCCAGCATCGAGCGGACGATCACCGAGCCTGAGCGGCCGACCGACGAGCCCGGCTGAGCTCAGCTCGCCTCGGCGTCGAGAAAGGCCGCGAGCTCGTCCGTTGTTACATCGTGCGCGAGGAAAGCACGGCCGATCCCCTCCGCCAGCACGAGCCGCATCCGGCAGCCGTCGTTCTTCTTGTCCTGCGCCATCCGCGCGAGCAGCGCGTCGGGATTCACCGGCGGGAGGCGCGCGGACAGCCCCGCCGAGCGCAGATGGGCTTCGACCCGGCGCGCATCATCGGCCGGACAAAGGTCGCGCGCGGCGGACAGGCGGAAGGCCATCGCCATGCCGATCGCCACCGCTTCGCCGTGCGGAAGCCCGGTCTCGCTCTCGATTGCGTGGCCGAAGCTGTGGCCGAAATTGAGCAAAGCACGGCGGCCTTCGGTGTCGCGCTCGTCGCCCGTGACGGCGGCGAGCTTGGTACGGACGCTCGTCTCGACCGCGTGGAGCCGCGCCTCGGCATCGCCGGCGATCAGCGCCGCGCCGTGCGCCTCGCACCAGGCGAAGAAGTTCGCGTCGCCGACCAGCCCGTATTTGACCACCTCGGCATAGCCGGCGGTCAGCTCGTGCCGCGGCAGGGTGTCGAGCGTGTCAACGTCGACCAGCACCGCGCTCGGCTGGTGGAAGGCGCCGAGCAGATTCTTGCCATGGCGGGTGTTCACGCCGGTCTTGCCGCCGATCGCCGAATCGGCCTGGGCGAGCAGAGTGGTCGGCACCTGGACCAGGCCGCAGCCGCGCTTGAGAATCGCCGCGACGAAGCCGGCCACGTCGCCGACCATCCCGCCACCCAGCGCGACGACGAAATCGCCTCGCGCGATTCCGGCGTCGAGCAGAGCGTCGGCGAGGCGCGTCACGGTGACGAGAGTCTTGTGCGCCTCGCCCGGGGGAAGGACATGCAGGCTAGTCGGGGCGAGGGCGAGCCGGTCCGGCCAGCCCGCGGCGGCGACATTCTCGTCGGTGACGAGGTGATGGCGGCCTTCCGGCAGCAATTCGCCGGCGCGGCCGAGCAGGCCCCGGCCGATGAAGACCGGATAGGTCGGCGCCTCGATCCGGATCATGCCGCGCGCGCTTTCAATCCCGCGACAATCCTTTCGACGACCTCTCCGGGCGACGACGCGCCGTTTTCGACGCGGAGCTGGGCTTCGGCATAATATGGGTTCCGCGCCTCGGCGAGGCCGGTGAGGACCGCCTTCGGGTCCCCGCTTCGCAGCAGCGGACGTTGCGGAGCCGCGTGGACGCGCGCGGCCAGCGTCTCGACATCGGCGTCGAGCCAGACCGCGATGCAGCGCGCCAGGATCAGGGTGCGGCTGTCCGCATCGGCGAAGGCGCCGCCGCCGGCCGCGATCACCGCGGGCGGGCCTTCGATTAGCCGCGCGATCATTTGCCGCTCACGGGTGCGGAATTCAGCTTCTCCGCACCGCTCGAAAATCTCGGCGATGCTAAAGCCGGCGTCGCGTTCGATCTCGTCGTCCGCATCGAAGAAGGGGCGGGCGAGCCGCTCCGCCAGCAGCGGCCCGATCGTCGACTTGCCCGCGCCCATCGGGCCGACCAGGACGATCGCGCGGCCGGGGCGGTGGGGCGCTCTGCTCATCGTCAGGGGGCTATACAGAGCGGCCGGGGCTGGGGCAAAAGGCGCGCCATGCGCAGGTCCAGTTTCGCTCCCGCCCGCCGCCGCCGGTCGCCCGTCGGGCTGATCCTGCTCGTCCTTCTGGTGCTGATCGTCGGCTTCCTTGTCTATCTGTCGACGCGGAACAGCGAAGTGCCCACCCAGCGAATCGAGCAGGATGTGACGAATGAAGTCCTGGCCGGCTAAGGCGCTCCTCCTCGCCAGTGCCGCCGCCTTCATGGCCGCGATTCCGGCGCTGAGCCAGGAGCGCGACGCCCCCGAATCGCTGCTGCCCGAAGGCTTCGGCGATCCGCAGAACCTGCCGCCGCCCGAGAACAAGGCCGCGACCCGCGCTGCGCCCACGCCGGCGCCGAGCGTGACTCCG
>NZ_JBQTJC010000281.1:0-12029 GCF_052387495.1 Sphingosinicella sp.
GGCCCGCGCTGGTCCGACGCTTTGATCCTGTCATTGGGCCATGCCTACGAGCAGGCATCGCGGCGCCGCTTCGACCCGCGCTTCCTGGAGTCGATCGAGGAGAGCGACGAGGTCGCGCCGCACCTCAGGCCGGCGGCGCGCTAGACCGTATCGGGCGCCTCTTCGCCGCGCCCCTGAGCCCGGCCTCGACCGCGAGCTGAGCCCAATGCTGCATCGCCTCGGCGTCGTCGTAGACGTCGCTCGGCGCGCGGCGGTAGTTCATCACCTGCACCGTCCCGTCCTTCTCGGTGAAGGTGAAGCGCTCGCAGCCGGCCTCGTCCCAGATCGCCGCGCTCTCCGCATCGGCCTTGAACCAGATTTCGCCGTCGTCGGAGACCGCGAAGATCACCCCGTCGAGGTAGAGCGTCGCGGCGCCCATCATCTTTCGCATGGTCACCGTGCCGAGCGGCTCGAGCGCCTCCTTGACCCATTCAATGAGACCTTCGTCAATGCTCATGCGGTCAGCCTCAGCCCGGCGATGCACATCACGATGCCTAGGATCAGCAGCATCCTGAGCGTCGTCGCAGGCTCGCCGAACCAGACCATGCCGACCAGCACCGTCCCGATCGCGCCGATCCCGCCCCAGACGGCATAGGCTGTGCCCATCGGGATGGTCCGCGCGGCATATTCAAGCAGCGCCATCGAGATCGCGACCGAGGCGAGGAAGGCGAGCGTCCAGGGCAGGTTCCGGAAGCCGTCGACGAAGCGCAGCGAGGTGGTGAAGCCCACCTCGAACAGGCCGCCCAGGATCAGCCAGAACCAGGCCATCAGGCGTGCACCCCCGCCTCGACGTCCGGGTCCGGCGGCGGCCGGCGGGTCGCGGCGATCAGGCAGGCGACGACGATCATCGCCGCCCCGGCGAGGGTCAGCGGCTGGACCCGCTCGCCGAAGATGAGGAAGCCCAGGATCACCGCCCAGATGAAGGAGGTATATTCGACCGGAGCGAGATGCTGCGCCTCGGCCCGGGCATAGGCCCAGGAGAGGAGGAGCAACGAGCCGAAGGCGAGCAGGGCCGCGCCGACGATCGCCGGCAGCTCCGCCATTGGCGGCGGCTCGGCGAGGAAGGGCGCGGCCAGCAGGAAGCTCCCGGCCATGATGCCGCTGGTGAAGAAGGCGACCTCGGTCGGCCGCGCCAGCAGCGCCTGCTTGCGCATCAGGATGATGTTGTAGGCGTAGAGCGCCGCCGAGCCCAGGATGGCGAGCGCGCCGCGAAAAGCGTCCGGCCCCATCTCCGCCTCCGCCTGCCCCGCGAGGATCACCAGCACGCCGGCGAAGCCGAGCAGCGAGGCAAGGATCGCGCGGCCCTCGATCTTTTCCTTGAGGATGATCGCGGCGAGATAAAGCGCAATCAAAGGCGCAACGAAGGCGAGCGCGATCGCCTGCGCCATCGGCACGCGGGCCAGGCCCCAGAAGAAGAGCAGGGCCATCGGCACGCCGAGCAGACCGCGGGTCAGGTGAACCCGCATCGCTTCCCGCCCCGGCCAGGCATTGCGGCCGCCGAAGTAAAAGGCGGCACCGATGGTCGCTCCCGCGAGCGTCCTCCAGAGCAGGGCGTTGTAGGTGCCCATCGCCAGCGCGAGATGCTTCATCACCGCATCCATGCCGGAAAAGAGCGCGATGCCCAACGTGGCGACCGCGAAGGCCGTGGCCGTCGAGCTTCGCACCTTTCCCTGTCGCAACGGCCGCTCCCGAGATAGACTTCGAGCCTGAGCTTCGCCGCCTAGGGAGATCGCCATGAAAATCCTAGTCAGTCTCGTCGCGTTGGCGCTTGCTACGCAGGCGGCCGGCGAGCGCACGATAGTCGAGGACCCGGCGGCGCTGGCGCGGCTGCATGGCAATAGCGGCATCACCCTGCAATGGATCGGCTGGGAGCATCGCGGTCAGGTCCGGGTCAGCGAGCGCGACGGGCTGGTCCACCTGAGCGGCGTGCAGACCGCGCGCGGCGGGCCGGGGCGGCTGTCGCTGGAAGGGGACGTCCTCGAGATCGGCGCCAGCAGCTTCACCTTTCACGGGCGGATCGCTATCAGCGACACGCCGGACGCGGGGCGCGACTGCGTCCGCGACGGCACCTACGAGTTCCGGGTGACGCAGCGCCGCCGCTACTGGCGGCTCCAGCAGATGGAGCAATGCGACGGTCTGACCGACTACGTCGACATCTATTTCTGACGCCCGCCCTCGCGGGCCTATTCCGCGGCCTCTGCGGTCAGGGCACTCGCCGCTTCTATCTCGGCGGCCTTCGCTTCGACCAGGGCGACGATATGGTCGATCATGTTTTCGTCGCGGACATGATGGTCGGTGACGCCGGAGAGATAGACCATGTGCTTGCCCTGGCCGCCGCCGGTGATGCCGATGTCGGTCTCGCGCGCCTCGCCGGGGCCGTTGACGACGCAGCCGAGCACGGAAAGCGACATCGGCGTGCGGATATGGCTGAGCCGCTCCTCTAGCTTCTCGACGGTGCGGATGACGTCAAAGCCCTGCCGCGCGCAGGATGGGCAGGAGACGACCCGGACGCCCCGGTTGCGGATGCCGAGCGCCTTCAAAATCTCGAAGCCGACGCGGACCTCCTCCTCCGGCTCGGCCGAGAGCGAGACTCGGATCGTGTCACCGATGCCAAACCAGAGCAAGGAGCCGATCCCGATCGCGGACTTGACCGTGCCGCCGCGCAGCCCACCCGCCTCGGTGATGCCGAGGTGGAGCGGGCAATCCACGGCCTCGGCGAGCTGCTGATAGGCGGCGACGGCGAGGAACTGGTCCGACGCCTTCACCGCCACCTTATATTCGTGGAAATCGTGATCCTGGAGCAGCTTGATATGGTCGAGCGCGCTTTCGACCAGAGCCTCCGGACAGGGCTCGCCATATTTCTCCAGCAGGTCCTTTTCGAGGCTGCCCGCATTGACGCCGATGCGGATCGCGCAGCCGTTCGCCTTGGCCGCGCGCACGACCTCGGCGACCCGCTCGGACGAACCGAGATTGCCGGGATTGATGCGCAGGCAGGCGGCGCCCGCGTCGGCGGCTTCTAGCGCGCGCTTGTAGTGGAAGTGGATGTCCGCGACGATCGGGACATTGGCGGCGCGGACAATCTCGCCGAGCGCCGCGGTCGACGCCGTGTCCGGGCAGGAAACGCGGACGATGTCGGCCCCGACCTCCTCGCAGCGACGAATCTGGTCGATCGTCGCCTTCGCGTCAGAAGTCGGCGTGTTGGTCATGGTCTGCACCGAAACCGGCGCGCCGCCGCCGACCGGCACGTTGCCGACCATGATCTGGCGGGACGGACGGCGCGCGATATCGCGCCACGGACGGATGGACATGGCCGCACATATAGGCGGTTGCCGCTACAAGCGAAAGGCGGACGCCCTAGCCGAGGGGATTGTCGAGCGAAGGTGGCGGGTTCGAGAAGTAGCGGGGGCCCGCCTGGGTCATGTAGAAACAGTCCTCCAGCCTTATTCCGAAGCGGCCGGGAATGTAGATGCCGGGCTCGTTCGAGAAGCACATGCCGGCGGCGAGCGGCGTCGCCTCGCCATGGACGAGGTTGATCGGCTCGTGGCCGTCCAGGCCGATGCCGTGGCCGGTGCGGTGGGAGAGGCCCGGCAAGGCGTAGGCGGGGCCGTAGCCCCAGGCCTCATATTGCGCGCGCACCGCATCGTCGACGCTGCCTGCCGGCGCGCCGATCCGCGCCGCCGCCATCGCGATCTCCTGGCCGCGATGCATCTGCTCCCAGACCCGGCGCTGCTCGGCATTGGCCTCGCCGAAGACGAAGGTGCGGGAAATATCGGACTGATAGCCTTCGACGGTGCAGCCGCAGTCCATCAGCACGACCTCGCCTTCGCGCACCTGCTGCGGTTGGCCGGAGCCGTGCGGATAGGCGCTCGCCTCGCCGAGCAGGACGAGCGCGAATTGCGGCGTGCCGCCGAGCGCGGCGGTGGCGTCGTTCATGATTGCGCCGATGTCGGCGGGGGTCATGCCGGCGGCGATGCGGGGATAGGTGTGGCGATAGGCGGCGATGGTGATGTCGTTCGCCGTCTGCATCAGCGCGAGCTCGGGCGCCGACTTGATCATCCGGCAGCCGCGCACCACCCCGGCGCCGGCGCGGATCTCGGCGTTGGGCAGCGCTCGCCTCAGACCGTCGACGGCAAAGAAGCGGACCGTCTCCTCGATTCCCACGGGTCCGGAGAGGCGCCGGTCGGCGAGGAACTGGGCGACGCGTGCGAGCGGGTCCTCATGCTCGTTCCAGACGCGGATCTCGGCGGGAATCTTGAGGCTCTCGCGGACCGAGGGCTCCTCGAAATGCGGGGTGACGATACAGGGCTCGCCCGCGCGCGGCAGGATGAGCGCGGTGAGCCGCTCGCTCCGCCACCATTGCACGCCCGAGAAATAGGTCATCGAGGCGCCGGGCTCGATCAGGATCGTGGCCAAGCCTTGCTCGGCCATCAGCCGCTGCGCTTTCTCAAGCCGGCGGGCGAACTCCTCGCGGCCGATCGGGACGACGTCGCCGGTCATGCGCTGGAGGCCGGGTGCCGCCTCTTGGGCAAATAGGGCCGCCTCGCCCATCAGCGCGACTCCGGCCGCCGCCGTGCCCAGCCGGATGAACTCCCGTCTCGCAAGCCGCATCACTCCCGCCTTCCTGCCCACGCGTGCTTAGGGCGCTTCGCGGGCGCCTGGCAATATCAGCGGGCGAAGAGCAGGAGCGCGCCGCCGAGCGCCAGGGCGGCCGAAAAGATGGCGATCAGACAAGGCCGGCGCCGCTCGGTCGTATGAAAGGCCATGAACATCATTCTTCTCCTCTTAAGGTTACCTCACCGCCAGCGCGACCGCGGCGAACAGATGAGCGAGCGCATGGGCGAGCATCGCCGCTTCCAGCCCCCGCCTCCAAAACAGCCAGCCGAACAGCAGGCCGGAAATGAAATTGGCGCCGAGCACCAGACCGACGAACCATCCGGGCGGATCGGGCAGCAGGGCATGGAGGACCGGCAAATGACCTGCGGCAAATAACAGTGACGACGCGATGAGGCCGGCCCAGACGGTCCAGGGCTGCACGACGTCCTTGGCGCCGCCCAGCCGCCACGCAGCCCAGACGAACAGGGACATCAGTCCCCAGCGCAGCAGCAGCTCCTCGACGATGCCGCCGTAGAGCAGCTTGGTCACCAGCGGCATTTCGAAAGCTAGAATCGGAGTGGCGAAGGGCTGTGCGCGCACCGCCATCCAGAAAGCGACCAGCAATGCTGCAATCGCGATCCCGCCCATCAATCCAGGTGCGAGTTGCGGACGGAGCGTCGGCCACAGCGGCCTGCGCTCCGCCCATGCCCGCACCACCGGGGCGTCAAGCTCAACCTTTGGCGCCGCCCACAGACCGAGCGCGGCGCAGAGCATCACGAAAATTGTCGGCTGGATGACGGCGAGCGCGCGCACCAGGAGCGGATCGATCGGCGCGGGGCCGAGCTGCTCGAACGAAACGAGCGCCATCGACAAGGTCCCCATCAGGCCGAGCGCCGTCAGTCGCCACCACATCGCCATCATCGTTCCCCCTCCTTCGCCGGCCGCCCGCGCTTGCGCGCTTCGGGTGGGGCGACTTTGACGCCGCGGCGGGCGAGCGCCTCGCGCAGCAGCACCTCGATCTGGGCGTTAACGCTGCGGAAGTCCGCCGCCGCGCAGCGCTCGAGCGCCGCCCAGAGAGCGGGCTCGACGCGCAACGGATAAGCTTTCTTCGGATCGGGCACCGGCCCGCCCTCCTATTGGTAGAGCGAGCCGGTGTTGACGACGGGCTGGGTGCTGTGCTCCGAGCAGAGCACGACCATCAGGTTCGAAACCATCGCCGCCTTGCGCTCGTCGTCGAGGTGGACGACGTCCTTTTCCGAAAGCAGCTGGATCGCGTTCTCGACCATCGAGACCGCGCCGATCACGATCTTCGAGCGCGCCGCGATCACCGCCTCAGCCTGTTGGCGACGGAGCATCGCCTGGGCGATCTCCTGGGCGTAGGCAAGGTGGGTGAGGCGGCATTCGTCGATGGTGATGCCGGCGCGCGAGACGCGGTCCTGGAGCTCGCGCTCGAGCTCTTCGCTCACCACCTCGGCGTCGCCGCGCAGCGTCACCTCCTTATGCTCGAGATCGTCATAGGGATATTTGGCGCCAATCGCGCGGACCGCGCTTTCGATCTGGATCTCGACGAACTCCATGTAACTGGCGACATCGAACAGGGCCTGGGCGGTGTCGGTCACCCGCCAGACGACGTTGGTCGCGATCTCGACCGGATTACCGCGCAGATCGTTCACCTTGATCCGGTCCGAGGTGATGTTGTGGATGCGGGTCGAGATCTTCTTGCGCATCAGCCAGGGCAGCACCCAGCGGAGGCCGTGCGTCCGGTCGGTGCCCTTATAATCCCCGAAAAGCAGGATCGCCGCCGCCTGGTTCGGCTGGAGCAGGTAGAAGCCGCAGAGCACGAACAGGAAGGCGATCGCGCCGACCACGAGCAGCATCGCGCCAAGGCCGGCCTCGTCGGCGAGCAATCGCCAGATGCCGGCGCCGATCATCACAAGGGTGAGCAGCAGTACGAGCAGCATCAGATAGCCGCTGCTCGTATGCGCCCGGCGCTCACTGGACAGTGTGAGCGCATTGCTGTCGGTGGTTGTGTTCATGGTCAATTTCCTCCCAGTAATGATGATATCATATTTATATGATTCGAGTCGTGCAAGCGAAATCGTTTCGGCCGCGCGCCCGGGAGTGGCGATAGCCGCCCGATCTGCTAGAGCGGCGCTCGAAAAGGAGGGCGCCGATGCGTTTCCTGAAGTTGCTGCTTGGAGCGATGCTGATGAGCATGACCATCCCCGCCGCCGCCAATGCGCAAGACGAGGACGGCCGCCCCGCCTGGCAGCTGGTCATCCACGGCGGCGCCGGGGTGATCGAGCGCTCGCGGCTGACGCCTGAGCAGGACGCGGCGATCCGCGCCGCGCTCGACCAGGCGCTTGAGGCGGGCTCGGCGATCCTCGCGAGCGGCGGCAGCGCGCTCGACGCGGTCGAGGCGGCGGTGCGCGTGCTCGAGGACGCTCCTCATTTTAATGCGGGCCGGGGCTCGGTCTTCACCTATCAGGGCACGATCGAGATGGACGCCTCGATCATGGACGGCTCGAACCGGGCCGCCGGGGCGGTCACCGGCGTCACCGCGACGCGCAACCCGATCCGACTCGCCCGCGCGGTGATGGAGAACAGCCCCCATGTCTTCCTCTCGCGCGAGGGCGCCGATCAATACTCGATCGAGCAGGGCCTGCCGCAGGAGCCGCCGGAATATTTCCAGACCGCGGAGCGCCGCCGCCAGCTCGAGGAATTGCGCTCGCGCCCCTCCGCCGAGCATTTCGACGTGCACCTCAAATACGGCACGGTCGGCGCGGTCGCGCTCGACCGCCAAGGCCATGTCGCCGCCGCCACCTCGACCGGCGGCCTCACCGGCAAGCGCTGGGGGCGGATCGGCGATTCGCCGATCATCGGCGCCGGCACCTATGCCGACGACCGCGCCTGCGCCGTCTCGGCGACCGGGGCGGGCGAATATTTCATCCGTGCCGGCGTCGCCCACGAAATCTGCGCCCGGATGCGAATGGGCGGACAAGCACCGCAGGAGGCGGCCGACGCCGTGATGGCGGAAGTCCAGGCGCTGGGCGGCACTGGTGGCGTCATCGTCGTCACCCCGCGCGGGGACGGCGTCTACAGCTTCAACACGCCCGGCATGTATCGCGGCCAGGCCTCGCCCTCCGGCCGTTCGGTCGCGATCTACGGGGACGAGCCGGCGCAATGATCCGTCGCCTCCTCGTGGCGCTCGCGCTGCTTTTGCTGCCGACCCAGGCCATGGCCTGGTGGGAATTCGGCCATGAGACGGTGGCGCGGATCGCCTATCTCAACGTCAGCCCGGCGACCCGGGCGGAGATCGACCGGCTGCTCCGCCAGTCGCGCCTGCTCGAGACTCCGACCTGCGGCGCCAATACGATCGAGCTCGCCAGCTATTGGCCCGACTGCATCAAGAATCTGGGTGAGCGGTTCAGCTACGCCTCGCCCTGGCACTATCAGAATGTGAACATCTGCCAGGCTTTCGACGAAAACGCCGCCTGCCCGGACGGCAATTGCGTCTCGCGGCAGATCGAGCGGCAGTTGCGCCTGCTCGCCGATGTCCGCGTGCCCATCCGCGAGCGGCTGATGGCGCTCGCCTTTCTGGTTCACCTGATGGGCGACCTGCACCAGCCGATGCACGCCGGCGACCACAATGACCTCGGCGGCAACCGCGTCCCGGTGGATTACGGCATCATCTCGGGGCGGACCAATCTCCACTTGGTCTGGGACGGCTATCTCGCCGAGCGCGGCATCTCCCAGCCCGAGGGCGACGCGCGCGGCATCCTCGCCGAGCTTTCCGAAGCCGACAGAGCGGCGATGCGACAGGGCGACATCACCGCCTGGCTGCGCGAAGGCTGGGCGGCGAGCCGCGAATTCGCCTACGGAACGATCCGGGCCGACCCGTGCGTGGCGTCGCCCGACACGCGCCCGGTCGTCACCGAGGAGATCGTCCGCCGCCTGATCCCGGTCGTCCGCCGCCAGGTCGCGCGCGGCGGGCTCAGGCTGGCCCGCCTCCTCGACGAGGCGTTCCGGCCCGATTCGCCCTGGTCTCGGCCGCCGGAGCGACGGCGCTCCTGATTATTCAGGCACCACCGTCACGGCGCGGCGGTTCTGCGACCAGGCGCTTTCGTTCGAGCCTTCGACCGCCGGGCGCTCCTTGCCCCAGCTGATCGTCTGCATCCGGGTGGGACTCACCCCGCGCGACTGGAGATAGTCGCGCGCCGCATTGGCGCGTCGATCGCCGAGCGCGAGATTATATTCGCGCGTGCCGCGCTCGTCGGCATGGCCCTCGATCGTGACCCGGACGTTCGGATTGGCGGCGAGCCACTGCGCCTGCGCGTCGAGCGTGCGCCGCGATTCATCGTCGATCGCATAGGAAACGAGCGCGAAGAAGACGCGGTCGGAGGGCACGGACTGGATGAAATCGGCGCGCGAGCCGGGCACCGCGGTCCCCGAGATCGAGCCATCCTGGCTGCCGTCGAGATCGCCAGGCGTCGAGCTGCTCGGCGGCTCGGGCGGCAGGGTCCGGTTACGCGGCGCGCAGCCGGCGGCGAATGACAAGGCGACGGCGATGGTCACCAGGCTGGTCAGTCTCTTCATCGAATCACTCCTCTAACCCTCAGTTCAATGCAAATCTTCAGTCGCGTAACGGCGACCAGGCGGGATCGGATCCGCCGAGCGGAGTCGGCACCTGCCGCGTCGCGCCGCTCGCCACGTCGACATACCAAAGCCGGCCGGCCGAAAGGCCGCGGGTGAACATGATCGCGCGGCCGTTGGGCGCCCAGCTCGGCCCTTCCGCGCCGCCGCCGCTGGTCAGGATGCGCTCGCCCGAGCCGTCCGGCGCCATCACCCCGATCCTAAAGCCGCAGGTGCGGGTGAAGTCGATTATGTAGCCTCGCGGGCTCCACACCGGCGTCGCATAGCCGCCGCCGCCGAAGCTGATCCGGCGCTGGCCGCCGCCATTGGCGTCCATCACATAGAGCTGCTGGGAGCCACCGCGATCGCTTTCGAAGACGATCCGGCTGCCGTCGGGCGAGTAGGAGCCGCCGGTGTCGATCCCCGGGGCGTTGGTCAGCCGCTGCGGCGCGCCGCCGCCGACGGGGATGCGATAGATGTCGGTATTCCCGTTCACCGCCATCGAGAAGATGATATGGCGGCTGTCCGGCGAGTAGCGCGGCGCGAAGGTCATGTGCGGCTGATCGACCAGGGGCCGGGTCCGCCCCGAATCGAGCTCGTAGACCATCACCCGCGGCCGCTCGTTCTCGTAGGTCATGAAGGTGATCGTCTGCTGATTGGGCGCGAAGCGCGGGGTCAGCACGGTCCACTGGCCGTTGGTCAGGAAGCGGTGGTTGGCGCCGTCATAATCCATGATCGCGAGGCGCTTGATCCGCCGCCGCGCCGGTCCGGTCTCGGAGACGTAGACGATGCGCGTGTCGAAATAGGCGCCCTCGCCGGTGAGCCGCGAATAGATGGTGTCGGCGCAGCGGTGCGCGGCACGGCGCCAGTCGCGCGGCTGGACGACATAGCCCTGGCGGGTGAGCTCGGTCCGCGCCGCCATGTCGTAGAGGTAGCAGCCGACGGTGAGCGTGCCGTTGGCATTGGCCTGGACGAAGCCCTGGACGAGGTTCTGCGCGCCGGTGGGGCCGAACGCGCCGAAATCGGGCGCGGTCACCTGCGGAAAGGAGACGCCGGGCAGCCCGTTCGGGCCGATCGGCGTGAACAGGCCCGAATTGCGCAAATCCGCGACGACGATCTCCGCCACCTGCCGGCCGAGCCCCTGCGTGTTGCCGGCGGCGGTGTCGGCGGGCTGCGGCGTCGGCATGTAGGGAACGGCGATCGGGATCGCTGCGGTGACGCCTTCGCCCACCGTGACCGGCTCGTCGTCCGGCTGGGGGGCCGCCGGCTGGTCCTGCGCGCCGGCGACTCCGGCACCGAGCAGGAAACAGGTGATGAAGGCAAAGCGACTGAGTCTTTTCATCGGACCGACCTTGGATCGAATTGATAGGGGAATTGGCGCCAACCGCCGGGGACCTCGTAGTATTCGGCGGGGAGGCCGCGGATCGGCGTGCAGGAGGTGATCACGTTGAGCGCGAGATCGCGCATCCGGCGCTCGTATTGCGCGAGCGCCGGGTTCGGATTGATCACGCGCAGGAAATCGGCCTCGGCGAGCGAGCCGTCGCGATTGAGCGTGATGCGATATTCGACCCGGATCGCCGCCGCTTCAGGCGCGGGCAGCGGCTGTCGTTGGCAGCGCATAAGCGCACGGGCGATGGCTTGACGAACGCTGGCGCGCTCTTGTTGGCCATAAGTCGCGGCCGGCGTGGCACGCGAGCGGGAAGGCGACGAATCTGCACCGAAGCTATTGGGATCGAGGTCCAGGCGTCTCCTCCCGCGGCTGCGCTCGCCCTGGCCCCGGCGAACTTCCTCGGGGCGGCGGCGAAGGCGCGGGTCGGGCGGCGAGGGCGCGGCCTGCCGGCTCGGCTGAATCGGCTGGCGGACGGGGGCGGGCGAAGGAACGGGAGCGGGCGCCGACAGCGACGGCAGCGCCGCCGCTTCTTCGGGGGTGCCGAGCTCCGGTGCCTCGCTCGGCGCCGGGGGCGCCGCGTTGGGCATCGGCGAGGCCGAGGTCAGCGCGATGTCATCGACATAGGAGACGTCGAACGTGTCGGTCGCGGGCGGCGGGCCGGCGGCGGCGAACAGGCCGAGGGTGAGCGCGGCGAGCAGGGCGGCATGGCCCGCCACCGCGACGCCCAGGCCCGCTGCCTCCGCCCGCTCCATCAGCGCGCCTCTTCAAGCGGGGTGTTGACCAGCGAGACGCGCCTGAGCCCAGCATGGTCGAGCTCGCCCATCACCTGCATCACCCGGCCGTAATCGAGGCTGCGGTCGGCGCGCAGGAAGATGCGCGGGCCGCCGGGCTCGTCGCTGGAGGCGGCGATCTGGCCGAGACGCGCGGACAGATCGGTCGGCGCCACCGGGGCGTCGTCGACATAGACCTGCCCGGCGCGGTCGACCGAGACCGCGATCGGCTCATTATTCTGGTCGAGCGCCGAGGCCTTGCTTTCGGGGAGATCGACCTGGACGCCGGTCGCGAGCAGGGGCGCGGTGACCATGAAGATGATCAGGAGCACGAGCATCACGTCGACCATCGGCGTGACGTTGATCTCCGCCATCGGCGAGCGCCGCGAACGCCGTCCGGCGCCGAGGATCGGGCCCATCGCCATCTAGGCCTCCACCTCCAGCTCGCGGGAGAGGGTGCCGTGGAAGCCGTCGGCGAAGCGCTGGAGGCGGGCCTCGATGCGGTTGATTGAGAAGCTGAAGCGATTGTAGGCGATCACCGCTGGAATCGCTGCGAACAGACCCAAAGCGGTCGCGAACAAGGCTTCGGCGATGCCTGGCGCGAC
>NZ_JBQTJC010000282.1:0-16624 GCF_052387495.1 Sphingosinicella sp.
TCAGCGAGCGCCACCTCGACCGGGCCAGCCTCGGCGGCGGCGGCGGCCATCATGACGATCCGGTCGGGTGGAACCTCGCCCTCGAACGGACAGCCGAACGCGCCGGCAATCGTGATTTGCGCCGCCCGCCCCTCCGACTTTGCAAGCGTCACGATCCTTCCGGCAACGGCAAGCGATTCGTCGCTGGTCTGCCCCTGGTTCCGCATCGCGAAGCTGTCGGTGCTGACGCAGACCGCGCCGAGTTGGTGGATCCGGGTGGCGAGGGCTCGCTCCGCGCCGCGCTCGTTGAGGACGAGCCCGATATAGACGAGGCCGGGATGATCCGGGAGCATGGCCACGACCTCGTCCGCGTCCGCCATCTGCGGAACGCGGCGGGGATTGACGAAGCTGGCGACCTCGATCCGCCGCGCTCCGGCCGCCGCTGCACGGCCGATCAGGGCGACCTTGTCCGCGGTCGAGACCAAGGTCCGCTCATTCTGCAGCCCGTCGCGCGGCCCCACTTCGACAATTTCGACGGCTTCACCGGCGGCCATTCAGACAAAACCTCTCCAGCGGTCCATTATTGTATACAAAGATACCTCTCCGGGCTAGCGCGTCAAGTAGCTCGTGCGGCCATATTCCGACCTATTCGGCGGCGTCCGCCACCTGTATCGCGCCCGGGGCGCCGAGAAAGGCATCGCGATAGGCATGGAAAGCGCGCCGGATGTGCGCGGTCATCACCGCGCGGGCCCAGTCCGGATCGCGGCGGCGAAACGCGAGCACCAGCTCGTCATGCTCCGAGAATGAGCGGAGGATCTGTTCGCGGTCATATTGGCGCGCGGTGCGCAGGAGGATCGGTTGCTCAATCAGCCCGCCGAGCACCGCCGCGAGCCTTTCCGAGCCCGCCGACTTTAGGATGATGCCGTGGAAATCCCGGTTATTGTCGAGGAAGGCGTCCACGTCGATCGACTCGCCTTCGACGGTGCGCTGAATTGCGCGATTCAGGTCGATCAACGCAGTGATCGCCGAGTCCTCGATCCGCTCCGCCGCGCGTGCGGCTGCATGGCCCTCGAGCATGGCGCGCAGAACGAAGCTTTCCCCGATCTCGTCGATTGACCAGTCGGCGACGAAGGTGCGTTGGGACTCGGTGCGACGGATGAAATGCTCGCTTTCCAGCCGGCGCAGCGCCTCGCGGACGGGCGTTCGGGATACGCCGCAGGCTTCGGCGAGGAATTCTTCCCGCAGCTGTGTGCCTGCGGCGAACCTTCCCTCGAGAATCGATCCCCTGATGTAGCGGTAAGCCAGTTCAGACGCCTTGGACATGCATCCTCCCGCGATTCGCCGTTGCGCCCAATGACCAGGGCTTGACGGGCAGGGTTTGTATACAATAATGTTCCGTCAATGTGGACCTTCGGGGGAAACCGGGGCCATATATCATAAAAGGGGAGGTCTAGATGCGGCGGTCTGTCTCGTTCCTGTGCGGTGCGGCCTCCTTTGGCCTCGCTACCGCCAACCCGGCGCAGGCGCAGACGCCGCCAGGGGAGGTAGCTCCACCCGTGACGGCCGCGCCCGACGTCGATGACGAAGGTGATATCGTGGTGACGGCCCGGCGCGTATCGGAATTGCTGAGCGACGTGCCGGCGTCGATCACCGCGTTCACCGCGCAGACGATCGAACGCGCCAATATCCAGACTGCCGAGGATATGGTGCAGCTCACGCCTGGCGTGACGATCGTGACCAGCACGGCGGAGGCGGGCGACACCCAGATCAACATCCGCGGCATCAACGGCGCGCGCGACGCGGAAAGCTCGGTTGCCCTGGTGGTGGACGGGATCCTCAAGACCAACACCGCCGCGCTCAACCAGAATCAGGGGACACTGCGCCAGATCGAAGTCCTCAGGGGGCCGCAGGGCGCCCTCTACGGACGTAACGCCGCTGCCGGCGCGATCGTGATCCAGACGCTGCGGCCGACCGAGACCTTCACCGGCGCTGTCGAGGCGAGCTACGCGAACGTGAATACGGCAAGTCTGAACGGCCATGTTTCGGGCCCAATCGCCGACGGCGTCGGCTTCGTGCTGTCGGGCGACTATCGGACCACTAACGGTTTCTACCGCAACCTGTTTCTGGACCGGAGAGTTGTCGACGACCAGGAGGCGTGGAACATCGACGGACGGATCGTCGCCGCGCTCGGCCCGGCGACCACATTGGACGCCAAGGTCCGGTATGGCGAGCTGCGCGGCGCTTCGATCAATTTCAACTCCTCATTCCATATCCCGGCGCTGGGCGGCGCTTTCTACGAGGATGTGAACGACCATCCCTTCCGCTATTATTCGAACATCCGGCCGACCAACGACCAGACGACATTCGAGGCGTCGCTCAGGATCGACCATGATTTCGGACCGGTGACGCTCAGCGCCTGGACGCTCTACAGCAACATCAGGAACGACCTCGTCGCGGACGGCACATCCGCCGACTTCGCCCGCTACATCTTCGCCGCGCAGCCGGCAGGCCAGCCGGCGGTCAACGCATGCTTCACCTCGACTGCGGCGCTGACCGGTTTTCCGGTCAATCCTCCAGGCTTCATAGGCCAGATTCCGGTGCCTTTCATCTTCGCTCCGGCCAACGGCTCCGTGTTCGGCGCCTATTCGCCGACGACCTGCGACGGGACCCAGTACCAGCGGCGCAACCAGGAGGACATCAGCGCCGAGGTGCGCCTCATCTCGAACGGCAACGGACCGCTCGACTGGCAGCTCGGCGCCTATTATCTCAATATCGACCGCACCGTGGGCGTCAGCCTCGGCGCCGACACCGGACAGGGGGCCATCGAGGAACTCTATAATCCCCCTACGTCCGGCAACCCAACCTCGCAATTGTTCGCCGACCAGTTCCGCACCAACGTCTATGCCGTGTTCGGCTCGCTCGAGTGGGAGATCACCGACGCGATCGATCTCGGCCTGGCGTTGCGCTACGACATCGAGCGCCGGCGGGTGCGCTCGCTGGTGCCCACCGCGACCGATCCGTTCACCGGTGGCCCGATCAATCCGGGCCAGGCTTTCGGGCCGATCGCGCCGCAACGCGCGACCTTCTCGCAGCTCCAGCCCAGGATCAGCTTGCGCTGGGAAGTAGCGCCGCGCACCAACATTTACGCCAATTGGGGCATCGGCTTCAAGTCGGGCGGCTTCAACAATCAGGGCTCGGCCGCGATCGTCGACCAGAATTTCAACAATCCGGTCATTCCGGGCATCGACGCCGACGTGACGATCGAGGACCAGTTCGACCGAGAGCGCTCCAGCGCCTTCGAGGTGGGGATCAGGGGGCGCGTCGGGCCGATCAACTACAGCCTGGCGGGCTATTATACCCGCATCACCGACATGCAGTTCTTCGAATTCTTCGTCGGCGGCTTCGGCCTTCTGCGCGTCGTGTCGAACATCGACAGGGTGGACATCAGGGGGGCCGAGCTCAGCCTCAATGCCGAGCCGGTCGACGGCTGGACCATATTCGGCTCGTTCAACCTCACCGATTCCGAGATCAAGCGCAACAGTTCGCGGACCTATACGGTCGGCAACAGCTCGCCCTACACGGCGGATTATACGATCAACCTCGGCACTCAGATCGAGGCGCCGATCAGCGACGCGCTCAACCTCGTCTTTCGCGCCAATTACCGGATGACCGGGCCGACCTGGTTTCACACCGTCCAGAACCAGACCAGGCCGACCCTGTTCAGCGGCCTGCTGCCGATTTCGGCGCTCGCCTTGCCCAGCTCCGTCGGCGACGCGCGCTACGACGTCAACCGCCGCGAGGCCTATGGGGTGCTCGATTTGCGCTTCGGCATCGAAGCTGGGCGCTGGCGGGCCACGATCTTCGCCAACAATTTTCTCGACGAGCGCTATCTGAACGAGGTGATCCCGGCCATCGAGTTCGGCGGGTCCTTCATCTCGCCCGGCGCGCGGCGGCTCTACGGCGTCGAGGTGGGCTTCCGATTCTGAGGGACCGTGCCGAACATGACGACGGTCTGCCTTGCCCCGCGCGATCGCGAGGGTGGCACGCGAGGAGGCCCTGTCAGACCAAAGGTGCCGCGCGTTAGCAGGCGTGGACCGAAGCGAACTTCTGAAGTGATCGCATTCGTCGAAATCCGAGGGTACTGTCAAAGCAAATGAGAGGCGGTTTTCCGATATGGTTCGGGCGGCTCCGGACGCGGCCGGATTCTCAGGTTGTTCGATAAATTGTGCTGGACCGTTCCACGTCGAGGTAGCTCATCGTCCGCGTTAGGGCGGGCTGGCGAACCAGATTCCGGTTAGTTTGACAGCGCCGCTTGACAGCTTCGAGGGCGCTCGGGCCCATGCCCAGAAGACTAGCCGGTTCTACGCCTGGGTTTGGGGCTCGGTGACCACGATATATTGGGATTGTGGACTCGGTCTGCAGATGGTCGATGGGGAGTTGCTCTATGACGGCGATGCCTATGAACCCCTGGCTTCGCCGGACCACTGGCTTTCCCCAAACCAGCTTGGATGGATGGTGGCCATCGCTGCCGGGCATTATGGCTAGGCAGGCGAACGTTCGGCGGGTCTGATTTGCGCCCAACTCGATCGTTGCGATGGGTCGGCGCGTTTCCCAAAACCTGCCTCTGGTCAATGACGACGGAACTTCGCCTTTACCATAACGGGTGCGTTGTCAAACCCGCCATTTTTGCCCAGACTGCCTCATTTGGAGGTAGGTTGCGGTGAAGTCGCTGATCATCATCAACGAGGCCCCCTATGGCAACGAGCGGTGCTACAACGCGCTGCGAGTGGCGAATGCTCTGCTCAAACAAGAGGATGCCGAAGTAACCGTGTTTCTGATGGCGGACGCTGTCGCCGCAGCTCTGGCTGGTCAGAAAACGCCTGAGGGCTATTACAACATCGAGCGCATGTTGAAGCGCGTCCTGCTCGGCAATGGACGGGTGCTGCTGTGCGGATCTTGCATGGATGCGCGTGGGCTGCGGCCACAGATTGTGCTCGAAGGCGCAGCTGTGAGCAACATGACCGAGCTTGCCGACTGTATCGCTGTGGCGGATCGCACCCTGACGTTCTAGGCTGTCCGACATGAGCACCGATCGCCATGAGCATTGGAACCGGGTCTACACGGAGAAGGACCCGACCAGCGTAAGCTGGTTCCAGCCGGAGCCGGAGCCATCGCTGCGAGCTCTGGATCGCCTCGGCGCGCAACCGTCGTCATCGCTGATCGATGTCGGTGGTGGCGCGTCCACACTGATCGATGCTCTCCTTATGCGCGGGTGGCGGGACGTAACCGTACTCGACATCGCGCCCTCGGCGTTGGATCGCGCAAAGGCCAGATTGGGGGGCGCGACCGATAACGTCGTGTGGGAAGTGGCTGACGTCACGACGTGGCATCCGACGCGCAGATACGACGTGTGGCACGACCGCGCGGTCTTCCACTTTCTCGTGCAGCCGGAGCAGCGGGCGGCCTATCGCGAAGCCTTGGCTGGGGGACTCGCTAAGGGCGGTTTGGTTGTCGTTGCGACCTTCGCTCTCGACGGACCTGAGCGCTGCAGCGGGTTGCCGGTGGAACGGTACGACGCGGACAAGCTGGCCCGAGAATTGGGACCTTCGATCGAGTTGGTCGAGGCATGGCGCGAAGAGCACGTCACTCCTTGGGGAGCGACACAGGCCTTCACCTGGTGCGCCTTTCGGTCCTCCTAGCCGATGATGACGCGCTGAGTACCGTGACCAACGCTCCGATCCCGCGGGTACTGTCAAAGCAAATGAGAGGCTGTTTTCCGATATGGTTCGGGGGGCTGCGGACGCGGGCGGATATTCAGTTTGTTCGATAAATTGGGCTGAACCGTTCCATCGCGAGGTAGCTCATCGACCGCGTTATGGCGGGCTAGCGAACCAGATTCCGGTTAGTTTGACAGCACCCCCGCTCGTCTTGGTGCGACACGATGGCTTTCGGCGGGCGCGGCTCAGACTTCGGCTGTTTCCAATTGCTTCATTCGCGCGAGCGCGGCCCTTGCAACGCTCCTGTGAACGCTGGCGGGAAAGCCCTCGGGCAGCATGTCCGGCAAGCGCTTCAGGGCCGGCTCGACGGCCGCGCGAAGCTCGTCGATCACCGCCCTGATCGGCGCCGGCCCCAGCCCCGCTTCCCTGGCCGTCTCCGCAAAATGCCGGCCGTGGACGTCGAGGATCTTATACTTGCGGCTGCTCCCGACCGACATGGCCATCCGGAATGCCCGCTGCGGTATCTGCTTGCGATCGAAGCTCGGCTGGGCGGTCAGCACGTCGTAGAAGGGCGTCAGACCGAAACGGCCGCCTGGGTTCAGGAAAAGGCTGAAATTCTTGGCATGGCCGTCGGTGGCGCCGATCAGCCAGAAGATGAGCTGGCTCTTGAAGAAGGCCAGCTGGTCCTCGGTCGGCGTGTCGCTCGCGCGCAGCAGCTTCATGATCGCGACGATCCCGGGGCCGCCATGGTTCTGGTATTTCCGGCCGGGCGGGACCGACAGCGCCTGGCAGCAATCCTCCTGGGGCAGGCGCAGCAGCCGTCCGTCGCGGGCGTGCCTGCGGTCGAAGCGCTCGATGATCAGCACCTTCTTCTTGCCGAAGGTCGCGATGCTGGCCTGGTTCGCCGGCAGGCCGAGCGCTTCCATGAGCTTCAGGCAATAATATTCGTTCTCGACGCTGTTGCTGAGGTCGATCAGGCCGGAGCTCGTCTGAATCTGGCCGATCTGGGGCTTGAGGATATGGGTGGTTGGCGTCGTGCCGATGGGCTTCTTCCAGCGGCCCTCGTGCCAGAGCAGGGCGGTTTTCTCCTGGGCGCCGGCGACCGAGATCCGGAACTCATCCTCTTCGCTGAGGCCGAGCGGCGCCCGGGCGAGATTGGAAACAAGGCCTTCGATTTCCGCGTCGCTGAGCGCGATCCCCTGGATCTTCTCGTGCGCCGGAACCTGCTCTCCGTCCGGCACGAACTGTAGCGCCCCCACACAATCCCGGCCGATCTTCGACAGCAGGCTGTAGGCATCGGCTCCGGCCGCCCCGACGCGCTCGGCGACGCGGCTTCTTATGGGCGGAGAATCTGGCAGCAGGTTCTCAAAGACCGCGGCGACGGGCGCCCCGGTGTAGCGCGTCTCCCTGAGCGGCAGCGACAAGGACACCGGCAACGCGTGCTCCCAGCCGAGCCAGGAGGGATCGTAGGCGAATTCGACGGCGCCGCTGGTTTCCTTGGTGAGCCGGCCGACGAGGCGATTGTTCAGATAGACGTTGAGCGGAACGTGCGTCCTGCGGCGCGCCATCAGAATATGTCCTCGATATCCTGGGCCCTGCCCTTGCTTCGGCGATCGATCACCAGCTCGAGGTCGAGCGCGGCCAGGACGTCCATCAACGTCGAGAGGCGCGCGCCCGGGAGGCCGCCCTCGAGCTGGGAGATGGTGGCCTGCCGCATGCCCAGCTGGCTGGCGAGCTGCTTCTGCGTCAGGCCCTTGAGGTTTCGCTGGCGCTGGAGGATCGCGCCGAGCTGGTCGGGAGAGCGGGCGAGCTGGGACATGACGGGTTCCTTCGGCGGAGTGATATACGCTGTGGCGTATATTCTGTCAATATACGGTGTTCCGTATAATTTCGCCTTATACCCTAAGCCGTATTGAGGGGCCCTATACGCTCGGTCGCGGGGGGGGGGGTACTGCCGCAGCACATTTACCACCGCGGCGCGGTCCTGGGTGCGGTCGGGTTCCTGGGCCAGCGCGGAGCCGGAGACCAGGACGGCGAGAAACAGGATCATTCTCTTCATCGGAACCATGACTTTGATCTGCCCCCTTCTGAGTTGGGCCGGGGATGCCCTCGCCCGAGCCGCGGCGCTCCGATCCGGACGCAGGCGATCCGCTATCCGTTACATTACGGAGCGCTGCGGCCCGATGACGTGTGCTAAGGAGCGATGCGCCGGTCGTCCGCCACTGGCGAGCGGATCGACGGGCGACAAAAAGGCTCGGCGCCAAACGGACGTCGCCCGCCGGAATCGGTTCGCTTGGGCGAGGAGCTTCGGTCGCCAGTGCGTATAGCATATCGAAGGCCATGCGCCGGATGCCGGCGCATGACAGGGCCAGGGCCCGGAATGAGGCAAGGGCGAGGTTCGCCAGCAAGAGGAGAAAGCGATGACGAAGATCGATCTGAAATCCGCCGGGCTCGGCCTGGTCGGCGGCCTCGCCATCACGGCGGCCGCGGCGCAGGCGACGCAAGCGCAGGACCACCAGCATCAGACGCCCGCGCCACAGGCGGGCCAGCCGAAGCAGAACATGGGTCACGACCGGATGCAGGGCATGGACCATGGCCGGATGATGGCGGACCCGGCCATGCGACGGCAGATGATGGAGCGCATGCGGCAGTGTCACGAGATGATGTCGCAGATGATGACCCATATGGAGCATGTCGGGCAGGCGGAGCATCCGCAGCCTCAGCCGCAGTAGCGGACAAACCGGATCTCCCAGCGCCTCGAACGGCCGGGCTTGCACTTCCGGCGCCCCGGTATCAGCTTGGGTCAGAGCCGAACATCGGCGCCGCGGCGTGAGGAGCTCGCTGGTGGAACCGGACCGGATTGCCGGGTGGCCGCCGCGCATGTCCAGGCCGCTTGCGGCTAAAGGCGGCAGCGCATGTCCAAGCATGTTCTCAACGCCCGGCTTCAGTTCGGCAGCGGTGCCGGCAGGCAGCAAAACATTCGTGATACATCTCGCATATAAGGTGGGGATTTCGCCGCAGCGGCGATAGACTCCCATGGTCACGGCCATGACATCAACCCAATGTGGAGAAATGCCATGAACCATGAATATCTTCAGGACGATCTGATCGAGTTCGGCGCCGCGACCGCGGAAACGCGGGGCGGCCCCATCGGCTTCGAGGACCAGGAGCGCACCCTCAAGGTCGCCCTCGGTCTTACCGACGACTAACCCAGGACGCGCGCGCCCGGCGGGCGCGCGCGACCCCCCGGTCGCCGCAGATGACATTTCGCCTTCGCGACAACCTCCATTGGTGCCTCTGCGGAGGCCGCGTCATCTTTCTCGATGTCGAAGCCGATCGTTATTTCTGCCTGCCCTTCGCTGCCACGCCCGCCTTCGTCCGCCTCGCCGCGGGGGAGATCGACCGGGGAGATGCCGAACGTCTTCGCGCGCTGACCGCGCGCGCAATGCTGATCGAGGATCCGGGATCGCCCGGCCTGCGTCCGGCACTGATGCTCCAACCCGCCACCGGAGATCTTCTCCCGGAACCTTGTCCGCCGCCGAATATCCAGGACGCGCTTGCCGCATTGGCCTCCGAGGTGCGAGCGGCCTGGAGCCTTCGACGGAGGCCCTTTCTGAACGTGATCGAAGGTGTCGGTCCAGCGCCTCGACCGTTCTCGGCAAGAGGTCGGGCGAGGCAGAAGCGGGTGATCTCCAGGACGTTGGGGCCGCACGGCGGAGGCGCCGCGCAGAGATCGGCGAAGAGCGTGTCGAGCAGGTGCGGCCGCACCGTCTCGAGGAGCCGCGCCGATCCGAGATGGCCGCCATCATCGTCGTGGACGACGAGATAGATGGCTTGCTCGTCGTCGAACTGATCGAGCTCGAACCGGCCTTCCAACACCGGCACGTCCCACTTCAGGAGGTCGACGAAAACCCGCTTGCGCGCCTCGAACATGGACCGCAGCGTCTCGTCGGCGAGGGGCTGCCGCGCGCGTTCCACAACGAGAACCATTGAAAGCTCCTCCGGTTGACCGGAAGGCTATCGCCGGATCGGGGTGGGGGCCGCGAGTCCCGGAAATGGGGGTATGCCGGCACCGGCGGCGGAAGACCGTCGTCGGCTTCGAACGTGGGGTCTCGCGATCGTTGTCACGGCTGGCTTAATTCGGTCGCCCCACGCGCGCCGCCAGCTGTCGAAATTCCGGATCGCCATGGAGGTTGCGCAGCAGCGGATCGAACCGCATGGTTAGCGCGACTGCCTCCCGCGCGGTGATCGACCGGCGCAAGTAGCGCAACGCCGCCTCGCGCTCGCCCAGTAAGGCATGGAACTCGGCCACTACATAGGCTGGTTCCTGGCCTGCCGCGTGCCGTCGCGTCTGTCCGGCCAACACGACCCGCAGCATCGCCGGCCCGCCGCCTTGCTCCAGCGCGCGCCGCGCCGGCCCGGCGAGCGCCAGGCGGCCCTGGTCCTGGCGCAGCCGCGCGGCGATCTCGGCCTCGTCGAGGCCGGCGCGCCAATTGCCCTCGCCGAGATGGATCAGGGACAGATAATGGTGCGGCAGCATGTAATCGGGATCGTCCGCTGTGACCTGCCGGATCAGAGCCAAACCCTCCTCGCGCCGCCCCATGAGATAGAGAACGAAGCCCCGGTCGGCGAGAATTCCGCGCGAGCGCGGATCGAGACGCTGTGCCACATCCAGCTCGCGCAGGGCCGCGGCGAAGTCGCCGGCGCGGAGCAGCGCCAGGCCATATTGGTAACGGCCGCTGGCGCCGCGGGGATCGAGCCGCGCGGCCTCACCGAAATGGTGCAGCCCCCGCGTGAAATCCCAGTCCGAATAGAAGGTGACGAACCCCATCGCGATATGGGCCTGGGCCAGGCTCGGATCGAGCTCGAGCGCCCGCTCGGCCGCAGCCCGGGCGCGCGGATAGGCTTCCGCCTCGGTCATCGCCGAAAAGACGCGAAGACGGATATAGGCGCTGGCCAGCCCGGCATGGGCCGCGGCGTAGGCCGGATCCTCGGCGATCGCCTGACCGTAAAGGCCGAGCGCGCGCCGCAAGCTGTCCGGCGTGGCGCGCTCCGCCTGGTAGGTCGCGGCGGTGTACAGATCGACCGCTCGCTGCGGCGGCTCGTGCCGCGGCGCGGCCGTCGCCGTCGGCGCAGGATCCGCATCGCGAACGAAAATGAAGGAGGCAACACCCGCAAGCACGGCGAGAACGGCGGCAAGCGCTAGCCATCGCCGGCGGGGCGCAGTGGGCTGCGACGCCGGCGATGGCTCCTCCTTGCGCCCGCTGAACCAGCGTTCGAGCTCGCCAGCATCGGCGTAGATGGTGGCCCGCGCGCCGCCGGGAACGCGATGTACGGGCAGGCCCCTTTCCTCCCAGCGCCGCACGGTGCGCTCGTCCGTGCCGAAGAAGGACGCGATTTCCTTCCAGCTTTTCAGCCGTTTCGCGGCTGCGCCATTGCCCCCGCTGCTCGCCATGCCCGCATTTGTCCGCGTCTGACCGGTTACGCCGATAACATGGATCCGGCGCGCCTCCTAACATCCCGCTCGCACGATTCTCGCGCACGGGGAGACGATGATGGGCAATGGTCTCAGGAGCTTGCGGCTGGTGGCCCTCGCCGGCGCTTCGCTGGCCGCCCTGATGACCGCACCGGCCCTGGCCCAGGACTCGACCTGGAGCGCCAATCCCGAGAACGTCGTGTTCGGCGGCCGGTCGGACTATCAGCGACCCGGCAACTGGGTCGAGGGCGTCGTCCCGACCGGCACAGCCACGTTCGGCCTGACCAGCGAGACCGACATCTTCTTCGAAAATCAGGTCAACCAGCAGCCGATCACGATCGGCCGCTTCGTCTTCACCGCGAATGCGCCGGCCTACACCTTCACGTTGCAGTCGGACGAATTCACCTTCCTCGGCGAGGGCATCGTCAACAATTCGTCGGCGACGCAGTCGTTCATTGTCGGCAATCGTTCCACACTGCGCTTCGCCAACAATAGCAGTGCGGGCAACGCCGCACTGCTTGGTGAGGGCAGCCAAGGCCGTATCTCGTTCGAGAACAACAGCAATGCCGGGACCGCGCAGATCACGATCGGCGGAAGCGGCTTCGGAAGGCTGGAGTTCAGAGACAATAGCAGCGCCGCCAATGCGGCGATCAGCAACCCCTTCGGCAATATTATTTTCTCCGGCAGCAGCACGGCCGCCAATGCCCGGATCACCAATCTGAGCGGCACAACGTTCAACAGCGCGAGCAGCCTCGGGAACGCCTTGATCACCAACCGCACCGGCCTGCGCATCTTCAACGACGCGAGCGGCGCCGGCGCCACGATCGTCAACGAAACAGGCGGTTTGGTCGACATCTCCCAGGTTGATGGAGGCGCGGCCTCGACCGCGATCGGCTCGCTCTCAGGCGTCGGCAACGTAGCCCTCGGCGGCCGCAACCTCACTTTGGGCGCGCTCAACCGCGACGACATCATCAGCGGCGTCATCAGCGACGGCGGCGATCTCGGCGGCACCGGCGGCTCGCTGACCAAGGTCGGCACCGGCACGCTGACGCTCTCCGGCGCGAGCACCTATACAGGCGCGACGACGGTCAACGGCGGCACGCTGCTGTTGACCGGTTCGATCACGGGCGCCGGGGCGACCTCGGTTGGCTCCGGCAGCGGCACCAACGGACGCCTCACCATCCAGGGCGGGGGGAGGCTGAACAGCGGCGGAAACGCCGTCATCGGTGAAGCCGGCGGCGCGGGCGACGTGCGGGTGACGGGAGCCGGTTCGATCTGGACGATCGGCGGCAGCCTTCGCTTCGCTGTTCCGGGAGCACTCTTCCAGGGCAATACCGCGGGAACTCTGACGATCGAGAATGGGGGCGCCGTCACCAGCGCCAGCACGAACATCGAACAGGCGCAGGGTCGGTCCAGCTCGGCGAGCGTGAGCGGCGCCGGCTCGACATGGAACATGGGGGCGCTGAGTCTTACCGGGGCGTCCAGCCAACCGGCGCTGACCGTGCAAAGCGGAGCGACCGCGACCAGCAGCTCGGCGTTCGTTAACGGCCGAATGCTCGTCACCGGCGCGGGGACGACCTGGAACAGCGGCGACCTGTTGATGTCGTCACCCTCCGCGATCACCTCGAGCCGTCTTTCGATCGCCGACGGCGCCACCGTGAACAGCGCGGCCGCGTTCATCGGCTCCGATGCGCCGGCCTCGCAAATCACGCCGGGGGCGAACGCCGTCGTCGAAGTCAACGCCGCAACCTGGAACCTGACCGGCGACCTCTCGATCGGCCTGGTCCAGGGGAGCAACAGCGGCGTAATCATCCGCGACGGCGCCACCGTGAACGTCGCGGGCGGCAATGGCACGATATTCATCGGCGCACCCGGCAGCGGCTCGCCCAACCTGACGATCGGCGGCGCGGCGACCGCGGCGCCCGGCACGCTCAACGCGGCGAACGTCGAGCTCGGCCCGACCGGCCAGCTTCGCTTCCTCCACAACGCCACCGGCTATCTGTTCGCCCCGACCATCGCCGGCAGCGGCCTTGTCGACGTGATGCTCGGCACGACGATCCTGACCGGCGACAGCAGCGCCTTCGCCGGCACGACGACCATCGGCGAGGTCATCTCCTTGCTCGGCCGCGGCGGCATCCTGCAGATCGGCACCTACGCCGTCAGCGGCGGCGGCGTGGGGCTCGGCTCGGGCGGCGCCACCGGCGCGCTCGGCGGCAACATCGTCAACAACAACCAGCTGATCTTCGCGCGCAGCGGCGCGCTCGCGATCGACGGAGTGATCTCGGGGACCGGCACGGTGACCCAGACCGGCCCGAGCAACGCGACGACGACGCTTAGCGCGACGAATACCTACACCGGCGCGACGATCGTCAACGGCGGCACCCTGCTCGTCAACGGCTCGATCGCCTCGTCGAGCGGAGTCACGGTCAACGGCGGCGGCACGCTGGGCGGCACCGGCACGGTCGCATCGACCGGCGGCACCGGCACGATCAATCCCGGCACGGCCGGCGGCATCGGCACCCTGACCATCGCCGGCAACCTCACCTGGGATTCGGGCAGCTACATCGCCGATGTCGCGCCCGCTTCCGCGGATCGCATCCAGGTCACCGGCAACGCCCTGCTCGGCGGACGGCTCGTCGCCGCCGCCAGCGGCGGCGCGTACGCGCCCGGCCAGAGCACGCTGATGACGATGGGCGGGCGGGCCGGCACCTTCTCCGTCTTCACGTTGGCCGGCAATTTCGGCGGCCTGTTCGCCACCCTCAGCTACACGCCGACCAGCGTCGTCCTCAATCTCAGCCAGTTCAACGCCACCGACGAGGAGCGCTGGCTGGCGGCGCCGGCCACCAACCTGTGGAACACAGGCTCCAACTGGAATCCCGACGCGGTTCCGATCGGCACCGCCCGCTTCGGTCCATCGACCCGCACCACCCTCGTCTTCTCGCCCGGCACGACCCAGGTCGGCCGGCTGCTGTTCGACGCCGATGCTCCGGCCTATACCTTCAATCTCGACTCGCGGATCATCAGCCAGGGCGGAGGCAGCGGCCTCAACATCCTTGGGCAGGGCATCGTCAACAACTCGGCTTTCCGGCCGGTCATTTACGTCACCGTTGCCAATACGGTTGCGGGTGGCGGCGCGGCGCTCAACTTCTTCAATTCGAGCACCGCGGGCAACGCCGCGATCACCAGCTTCAACACCGGCGACGTTTCGCGCGCGGCGACCAACTTTTATCAGACCAGCTCGGCCGGCACCGCCGTCATCGACAATGTCGGCAGCGGTACCGCCTTTCACGAATCGAGCACGGCCGCCAGCGCCACCATCAACAACGGCCCGAACGGATTTACCGGCTCCGCTGTCTTTTTCGATACCAGCACGGCCGGAAATGCCACCATCAACAACACGGCGGATGTCGGCGGGGTCACCTTTTTCGATTCCTCGACCGCCGGCAATGCGCGAATCCTCAATCGAAGCGTTTCGACATTCAGTTTCGGACGCCCGGGAGTGGTGGGGCTTGGTGGAGTAGTCTTCAGCGATGCGGCGAACGCGGGCAGCGCCAGCATCACCAACGAGAGCGGCGGTAACACCGCGTTCGTGGCAACCAGCACAGCCGCGAACGCGACCATCGTCAACAGCGGCGCCGCGAACTTCTCCTACAGCACGCTCTTCGGCGACAGCAGCAGCGCCGGATCGGCGGCGATCACCAACAACCAGGGCGGCGTCACCCTCTTCCAGCAACTGGCGACCGCCGGAACCGCGACGATCACCAACAATCAGGGTGGCTCGACCCAATTCTTCCAGACCGGCTCGGCCGGAACGCCGACCATCACCAACAATGATGGCGGGGCGGTTCGCTTCCGGCTGACAGCGCAGGGCAACGACGTCACGATCGTCAACAATGCGGGCGGAATCCTCGATATTTCGGAAGACCCGCAACAAACCCCGTCGCTTGTTGCCGCGAGCGTCGCCATCGGCCGGCTTTCGGGGGCGGGCAATGTCTTTCTAGGTGCCCGCAACCTTGATCTGCTTGGCCTCGGCGGCGATATGACGATCAGCGGCGTGATCGCCGACGGCGGCGAGTTCGGCGGCGCCGGCGGCTCGCTTACCTGGGCGGGAGCCGGAACGCTCACCCTCTCCGCCGCCAACACCTATACCGGCGCCACCATTATCAACGGCGGCACTCTGCTGGTCACCGGCGCGATCGCCGGCAGCACGGTGACGGTGAACGGCGGCGCCACGCTTGGCGGCACCGGCACGGTGGGGGCGACGAGCATCGCCGACGGCGGCACGCTCGCGCCCGGCACCTCGATCGGCACCCTCTCCAACGCCGGCAATCTCAGCTTCGCCGCCAACGGCAATTTCCTCGTCGAGGTCGCGGCGGCCTCCGCGGACCGGGTCAACGTCAGCGGCAGCGCGACGCTCGCCGGCACGCTCACCGCGCTGGGCCTCGGCGGCACCTTCAGCGCCGGCACCCGATATACTTTGCTCACGGCCGCGAACGGGCTCACCGGCACCTTCGGCAGCCTGGTCACGCAAGGCGACTTCGGGGGCCTGACCCCGACCCTCAGCTACGATGGGAACAACGTGATCCTGACGGTGGGAAGATCGGGCCCGACCAACACCGCCACCACCACCTTCACCGACGCCATCGTCTTCAACGCGCCGACCATCACGGTGCAGCGCGTCGGCCTTTTCGAGACGCGGATCGTCGGCCGGCTGGCCGGCGGCGTGGCCCTGTTCGACCAGGTCTTCAACGACGCGTTCGGCAGCGCGACGGTGCTGAACGGGCTGGTGGCGGCGCGGGCGGCGATCACCGCCGGCGGCGGGCCCGGCATCGTCATCATCTCCGATCCGGTGCTGGTCAGCCGCACCGTCACCTCGACGACCAGTTCAGCCTCGGTGTTCGGCCTTGCCGGCAGCAGCGACACGGTCACCACGGTCCTGACGTTCGGCCCGGCGACGATCGCGATCGGCGACGGGCGCAGCTGCGAGGCCGCGATCGGCGCGCTGCCGAGCGGCACGCGACCGGCCTGCGGCCCGCCCGGCACCACCCAGTTCACGGTCGAGCCAGGAACGATCAACATCAACACGATCACGCGCACCGAATACGCGGTGAACGAGACGCGCACCGACACGATCACCGAGACGACCTCCGAAACCTATGAGCTGACCGGCACCATCGCCGCGATCGGCACCGTCCACGCCGCCGTCCAGTCAGGCCTCTACGACCTCGCCTCGCGCTTCTTGACCCGGATCGGCGGCGAGGGCGCGCCCGGCCTGTTCGGCGCGCCGGGGACGCCCGCCAGTGACGGCGTCTCGTGGCTCGCGCCCTCGGGCGGCGGCGGCAGCGCTTGGGCCGAGACCTATGGCTTCCGCAACCGCGCCGATGCGCGCGGCGGCGGCGCCGGCGAGCGGCGCGGCGCCGCGGGCCGGGCGGGCGGGTTCAGCCGGTCGCGT
>NZ_JBQTJC010000283.1:0-6025 GCF_052387495.1 Sphingosinicella sp.
ATCGCGCCGATGACGGCGACCGCCTCCGATCTCGTCACCCTCGCCGTGCTCGCCGCCGGCAATATCGTCCGCTAATCAGATCCTCCCCTGCCTTTGCAGGATCATCGGGTCGGATCGTCTCCCAGACGATCCTTGGCCATGCGGGGCATGGCCAACCTGATGATGGGGACCGCGCGAAGCGCGGTGGAGGGGCATTCTCCCTGAGCCAAGGCCCCTCCACCAGCCTGCGGCTGGTCCCCCTCCCCGAGAAATCTCGGGGAGGAATTAAAGGCTATTGCGGGTTGTCGGCGGTCTGGCCGCGGCGGCCGGCCTGGCCGACCGCGCCGATATTGCCGAACAGCTCCTCGAACAGGCTGCGGTTGCGGCCCAGGGTCGGCGTCTCGTCGCTGGTCGGGCGGATATTGGCGGCGAGATCGAGGCCGGTGCGCTCGACCCGCTCGACATTGCCGGCGGCGTCGAAGCGGACGTGGAGTACAGTCTGCGCGGTGGGGCGCGGCGAGCGGAAGGCGTATTGGCGGGTATTGCGCGAGACGTAATACCAGTCGCGCTCCTGCTCGTCGAACTGGCCGACGAAGCTCGGGCGGCCGAGCGTCCCGACCACCGATTCCTTGTTGTCGACGCCCGGCTGGATCGCCGAAATGAGGGTTTCGTCGACGAGATAGCCCTGGTGGCCTCTGATCTGCGTGCAGCCGCCGAGCAAGGTGGCGGCGCCGAACGCGGCCAGAACGAGGCGGGGTCCCTGTGGGAAGCTCATCGAATCACAATCTCCTGATCGCCCGGCCGAAGGCTCCCACACGGGCGGCGGACTTGACTAGGTCCCCCAATATGAACATCGGCTAACCGGCGCAAGCCGCCCGATATTTTTGGAAGCCCTCCTTGTCCCTGCTGCAGCGCATTTTCGGCGAGAGCAAGCAGCGCGCCGCGCTGGCGCCTCTCTACCACGCGATCGTCGCCGCCGGGCGCGATCCGGCCTGGTACCGCGCCGGCGTGCCGGACTCGCTCGACGGGCGCTTCGACATGATCGCGGCGCTGACCGCTTTGGTCCTGCTCCGGCTGGAGACGGAGGGCGAGGCGGCGCGCGAGGCCTCGGTGCGGCTCACCGAGACCTTCATCGACGACATGGACAGCTCGCTTCGCCAGATCGGGATCGGCGACTATGTCGTCGGCAAGCATGTCGGCCAGATGATGAGCGCGCTGGGCGGGCGCCTCGGTGCGTTTCGCGACGCACAGAGCGGGCTGGACGAGGCGGTCCGGCGCAACATCTTCCACGACGCCCCGCCGTCGGTGGACGCGGTCGCGACCGTCGCGGCGCGGCTGGAAACGATTCGCGACGGACTCACCGCCGCGAACCTCGCCGCCCTTTTCGCCGGCGAACTGCCGAAGCTATGACGGCCCCCGAATTCAGCCGGCCGGTCCCGCTCGATACGATCGGCGAGGCGCCGCGCCGGGTCGCGATCGAGGCCGACGAAGCCGAGCGCGCCGTGCTCGCCGCCCGCTTCGGCCTGGTCGCGATCGACCGGCTCGCGGCCGAGGCGGAGCTGGTCCGGACGGGAACCGATGTGGCCGCCACGGGCCGGATCGAGGCGGCGGTCACCCAGGCCTGCGTCGCCACGGGCGCGCCGGTGGAGGCGAGAATCGACGAGCCTTTCTCGATCCGGTTCCAACCCCTGCCCGAGTCCGGACCGGACGAGGAGATCGAGCTCGGCGAAAACGAGCTGGACGTGACCTTCTACGAAGGCGGCGCGATCGACCTCGGCGAAGCCGCGGCGGAGACGCTGGCGCTCGCCCTCGACCCCTATCCCCGCAGCCCCGACGCCGAGACGGCGCTCAAGCAAGCGGGCGTGCAGAGCGAAGAGGAAGCGGGCCCGTTCGGCGCGCTCGCCGCGCTCCGGGGCAAGCTCGGCAAATAGCCGTCGCCCCGGCGCAGGCCGGGGCCTCAGGACACGATTACTCGGCGTGTCTCCCTGAGATCCCGGCCTCCGCCGGGATGACGGGCTGTCGGGCCCATCAGAACGGAACGTCGTCGTCCAGGTCGCTGTCGAAGGCGGGCTGCGGACGCGACTGCTGGCGGGGCGCATCGCCGCTGCTGCTGTCGCCATAATCGTCGCCGCCATAGCTGCCGCCACTACCACCGCCGCCCTTCGGGTCCAGCAGGACGAGCTCGCCGCGGAAACGCTGCAGCACGATCTCGGTCGAATAGCGGTCGGCGCCGCTCTGGTCCTGCCATTTGCGGGTCTGGATCTGCCCCTCGAGATAGACTTTCGAGCCCTTGCGCAAATAGGATTTGGCGACCCGGCCGAGATTCTCGTTGAAGATGACGACGCGGTGCCATTCGGTCCGCTCCTGGCGGTTGCCGGTTGCCTTGTCGGTCCAGCTCTCGGAAGTGGCGACGCGCATGTTCACCACCTCGCCGCCATTGTTCAACGACCGCGCCTCGGGATCGTCGCCGAGATTGCCGACCAGGATGACCTTGTTCACGCCCGCCATTTGTTCCTCCGAAAATGTCTTGCCCCGGCATAAGGCAAGCCGGCGGTCAGGCCAAGCTCAAGCGGGTCGGCGGCGCGCCCACAGAAACCCGATCGCGAGCAGCACAATCATCGCCGCCTGGCCGAGCAAAGTCTCCGTGGTCGGATAAAGGCCGAGGATCGGGCTGCGCGGCCCGCCTTCGATCGGAGAAACGCCGATGAACCCCGCTTCCTGAAGCGCCGCCAGTCCCTTCCCCGCGAGCACGACGGCCAGCACTGCGATCAGGGCCGCGCTGTAGGCGAAGAACTTGCCGATCGGCAGCCGTGCCGAAAGCTTGAGCATCGCCCAGGCGACCAGCGCCAGAAGCGCGACGGCAACGGCGGCTCCACCGGCGAGTGCCGCTTCGTCGCCCTGTCCACCCAAGGCGGCGAAGAAAATGATCGTCTCGAACACCTCGCGATAGACGGCGATGAAGGCGAGGGCGAACAGGAACCAGGCCGAGCTGCGGGTGAGCGCGTGACCGAGCCGCTCGCGCACATAGGCCTGCCAGGCACCCGCCTGCGCCTTGCCGTGCATCCAGATTCCGACGAAAAGCAGAACCAGGGCGGCGAGCAGCGAGCCGAGGCCCTCGGTCATTTCGCGGTCCGCGCCGCTGATCGAGATGAGGTGGCTGGCAGCCCACCAAGTGGCGGCCCCGGCCGCGAGCGCGCCGGCCCAGCCGATGTGGACGTAGCGCAGCATGTCCGGCCGTTCCGCCTTTTTCAGGAAGCCGATCATCGCGACCACGATCAGCAGCGCCTCGAGTCCTTCGCGGAGCAGAATCGCGAACGCGCCGAGAAAGGCGGAAGCCCCACCTCCCGCCTCGGGGGCAAGCGCGGTCTCGGCACGATCGAACAAGGCGAGCAAGCGCGCGATTCGGTCGTCGATCTCGGTTGTGGGAGCGCCGCGCGCGATAGCGGCCCGCAACCCGTTCATTTCCCCTTCGACTTCGGCGACGAGGCCGCCGGCCCGGGCGCTGAGCAGGGCCTCCACGGGCTCGAAGCCGTCGAGATAGGCGGCGAGCGCGAGCTCGCGGGCCTCGTCGCGGTCGCCACGGCGATAGGCCGCCTGAGCCTCGCCCAGCAACGTGCGGGCGACTCCGAGCGACTGGGGGGCGTCGGTTCGAGTCAGCGCCCCGGGTTCGGCGCGCAGAAAGGCGATGACGGCATTGGCCTTATCCTCGCCGAACTCGCGCGCGAGCGTGGCGGGCGTAATCGAGACGAGGGCCTCAAGGTTGGGGATTCGGGCACGGACCCTTGCATCCTCGCGCCAGTGATTGCGCCCGGCCTCGACCAACGCCGGGGGATAGGCGAAGCGACCGGCGTGGAAGGCAAGCGCCCAGCGCTGCTCCGCCGGGAGCGCCGCGTAGCTTTGCATCGCCGTGCCTTCGAGGCCTTGCTCGATCACCTGATAAAGCGCGAAGATGCTGCGCTCGCGCGCCCGGTCCCGGTCGGCGAAGGCGATAGCCGGCGGCTCGAGGCCGCGGGCGGCCGGTCCGTCCGCCAGGCCCGTCGCGCCGTGGCAGGAGGCGCATTGCTCGCCATAGACTCGTGCGCCGAGCGCCAGATCCGGCGCGGCCGGGGGCGCGAGCGGAACCGGATAGGCGGCGAGCAGCCGGCCGCCGAGCGCGCGTGCCATGCGCGCGACCTCCTCCGGCGGGGCGCGTCGGGCCACGGCCTGCTCCAACGCCCGGGCATCGGCGATCAAAGCGGCGCGCGCCGGGTTCCCGGGCAGCCGACCGAGCCGCTCGACCACCGTCGCCGTGAACTCGCGCATCTCGTGATATTCGAACTGGCTGACGATCCGGCCATCCTGAACCGCGCCGGCATAGTCGACGGCGATGTAGTCGAGCAGCCGCCAGGTCACCTGGGCCCCGTTGTCCTGGGCTGCCGCAGGGCCGGCGAGCAGGGCGAGCAGCAGGATCGGAAGCAGCCGCCGAGACAGGCGGATCAGAAGCTGGGCCATGATTCCCCGCGGCGAATACGAACCGGCCGGGGACTAGACACGTTGCGAGTGATTATCAATAGCGGTTCAGCCGGCTCAGCCGGCGGCGGCGAGGGGGATCTCCGCGGGTTCGGGTTCGCGGCGGTGGACGGCGAGCCTGGGCGTGTGGGTCGCGATCGACCAGTGGCAGCGGCCGGCGGCCTTGGCCCGGTAAAGCGCCTGGTCCGCCGCCTCGATCAAGGTCGCGAAATCGCGGCCATGCTCGCGGCTCAGGGCGACGCCGATGCTGACGCCGATGTCGATCCCCTGATCGCCGATCAGATAGGGCGCGTCGGCGAGCGCGCCGATCAGCTCCTCGGCCAGGGCGCAGGCCGCCGCGCGGTCCTCGCAGGGCGAGATCATCAGGAATTCGTCGCCGCCGACGCGAACGAGGATGTCCCGCTCGCCCGCGGCCCGCCGCAGCCGCGCCGCGATCTCGGCGAGGAGGCGGTCGCCGGCGGCGTGGCCGAGCGTGTCGTTGACCCGCTTGAAGCCGTCGAGATCGAGGAAATAATAGGCGACGTCATTGTCCACCGCCCGCTCCAGCTCCGCGGCCAGGCCCGAACGGTTGAGCAGACCCGTGAGGTCGTCGTGACGGGCGCGATGGTCCATCGCCATCTCGGCCTGCATGCGGGCGATCATCACCCGGTTCATTCGGAAGGCGGCGCTGGTCATCGCAAACAGGTAGATCGGGATCTGGATCGCCGTGGCGAGAAAGAGCGGCTCGCCCGACAGGATCGCGCCGGCCAGGCAGGGGCCGAGGCTGAGCAGGATCATCAAAGCCGCCATACGTGGCGCGGCGAAATTGCGGAAGCAGATGCCGCCGATCATTGCGCCGCCGGACAGGCAGGCGAGCGTCGCCGCCACCCAATCGCCGCTGGTCAGGCAGATGAAGGCGCCGAAGCCGACCAGGCTCGCCCAGAGCAAGGCGAGCAGGATGTAGAGATCGTCGGGCCCGCGCCGCCCCTCGCGGATCGCGCGCTGCCCCGCGATCAGGACGGGCAGGCGGACCATGGCGAGTAGCAGTTCCGCGCCGGCCCAGAACAGGAAGAGCGGCGTCGGATTGCGCGCGGCGATAACGCCCGAGACCAGCAGGGTGTTGAGGATGCCGCCGAGGAAGATCGGGAGCGAACCGTAGAGGCCGTTGAACAAGGATGCCCGGATCGGCTCAGGCACGTCCCTGCCCGGATCGACGAGCCAGCGGGTCAACGACCAGCGCGGCAACCTGACGGTGCTGAGTGCTTCCGACACGTCTGCTTTCCCCGCGCGGCTTCCTATTTTCGAGCCGCGTCCCGCCGCCGCAATAGCGCCAAGGCGTTAAGTCTTTCTGAGGAGCGGCACGGAAGACTTGCGCTGGACGCGCGGCGGCTCAGATTGCCGGATAGCGCCGCCGCCCCAGGAAGCGTCTGCGCGAGGGCAGCCGTGCGCCCGTCCCGCGCCAGCGGCCCTTGAACTTCTCGAAGCGCATGACGTCGTCGATCCGCCGATCGAGGAAGGCGCGGGTCGCGATGAGCCCCTCGCTGTCGTCGTCGAGAAA
>NZ_JBQTJC010000284.1:0-4288 GCF_052387495.1 Sphingosinicella sp.
GCCCAGATGCTGGTGGCCGAAGGCGTAGCAGAGATTCGGCATGCGGCCGCTGCGGCCGATCGCCGGCAGATAGTCGGGCAGCGTCGGGCGCGCGCCCATCCATTCGGCGATCGGCTCCTCGAACGGCAGGCCGAGCGCGCGGACATGGTCGCGCAACCGTCGCCACTTGCGCGGATCGGGCGGGCTCGACGCACGACCGAACTCGACGAAGCTGGTCGCGCGCAGGCCGGAGCGGAAGCGCGTGACGAACATATGCCGGTCGGCGAAGAGGATCGACGGCATCTCCTCGGGCCAGCCGGCGCCGGCGCACTGGATATGATAGCCGCGCTCGGCGATCAGCGGCGCCTTGTGGCCGAGCGGGCGGAGCAGCCTACTTGAGGCGGGGCCGGCGGCGACGAGGATGGTGTCGGCCTCCAGCCGCTCGCCCGTGACCAGCCGAACGGCGTCACCCTCGATCCGCGCCGCGCCGCGCAAACGAATGCCGCCCAGCGCCTCGAAGCGGGCGACCAGGGTCTCGGCGAGGAGACCGAGATCGGTGATCTGACCTGTGCCATCGAAGCGGACCGCGCCGCCGGGCGGCTTCATCAGGCCGGCAAGATGGGCAAGCTCCGCGTCCGTGGCGTTGCGCCAGCTCGTGTTCCCGGTTTCGGTTCTGGCCAGCAGCGCGCGGCCCGCGGCGGCGCTTTCCGGCGTATCCCATACCACGAAATGCCCCGCGTCGCGCAGCAGCGCCGGCGCTCCCAGCGACGCGACCAGACGGCGCCAAGCGGGGAGCGCCTCGGCTTGCAGGCTACTAAGCGGACGCACGCCCGCGTCGTAGCGTTTCCTGGCGGCAATCAGGCGGAGGCCGAAGGGCAGCCAGGCGGCGATGTCGCGCAGCGGCAGCGCGACGGGGCCGCCGCGCATGAACAGGTTGCGCTTCAGGTTGCGCAATGTTGCGCGCGAAGCGAGGGGATGGACCTCGTCGGCGGCGATGTGGCCGGCATTGCCGAGGCTCGCGCCGCGCCATTCGGGGTCGGGATCGATCAGCCGCGTGGCGATGCCCCGCTGCTGCAGCCGATAGGCCGCGACCGAGCCGATCACCCCGCCGCCGATCACGATTGCATTTGCCATCTCGAATCGTATACGATTTACGCGAACCCGCTTCAATGGAGACTCGCGTGGCAAGCCAGCTTTGGACGGGTGTCTATCCCGCCGCGACCACCCAGTTCACCGCCGACGACCAAGTCGACATCGACGCGACGCAACGCGTACTCGCCGCGCTGGTGGACGACGGCGTGGATGGGCTCGTCATCCTTGGCACCTGCGGCGAGAACAACTCGCTGCTGCCGGAAGAAAAGCGCGCGGTGATGAAGGCCGCGGTCGAGGCGGTCGGCGGGCGCGTGCCTTTGGTCGCCGGCGTCTCGGAGCTCGGCACCACCCGCGCCGCGGAGTTCGCGCGCGACGCGGAAGGCATTGGCATGAATGCTTTGATGGTCCTGCCCGCGATGGTCTATGTGCCGACCCCGGCGGAGTTGGAGGCGCATTTCCGCGCCGTCGCGGGCGCGAGCGGCCTTCCCTGCATGCTCTACAACAACCCGCCCGCCTATCGCGTCACGATCGGCTTCGAAACGCTCGACGCGCTCGCCGAAGTGCCGAACGTCGCCGCGATCAAGGAGAGCGCGCCCGATCCGCGTCGCTTCACCGACCTGATCAACCGCTATGGGAATCGCTTCGCGGTGATGGCGGGCCTCGACGACGTCGCGCTCGAAGGCCTGCTGCTCGGCGCGACCGGCTGGGTCTCGGGCCTGACCAGCGCCTTCCCGCAGGAATCCGTCGCCCTTGTCGCCGCCGCCAATCGCGGCGACTGGGACGAGGCGCGACGAATCTATCGCTGGTTCATGCCCCTGCTCCACCTCGACGCCGAGCACGACCTCGTCCAGTCGATCAAGCTCGCCGAGCAGATCATGGGTCGCGGCTCCGAGCGCGTCCGGATGCCGCGCCTGCCGCTCGCCGGCGCCCGCCGCGCCGAGGTGATCGCGATGGTTGAGCAGGCCGCCGCGACGCGGCCGCTCGACGTCGCCGTCGCCGCGTGAGCCGCCATACCTTCTTCTGCATCGATGGCCATACCGCGGGCCATCCGGTCCGCCTGGTCGCCGGCGGGGCGCCGTTGCTCCAGGGCGCGAGCATGGCGGAGCGGCGGCAGGATTTCAGCGCCCGCTTCGACTGGATCCGCACCGGGCTGATGTTCGAGCCGAGGGGGCACGACATGATGTCGGGCGGCTTCCTCTATCCGCCCTGCGGCGACGCCGATTGCGGGATCCTCTTCATCGAGACGAGCGGCGCACTGCCGATGTGCGGCCACGGCACGATCGGCATCGTCACCTTCGCGATCGAGCACGGCCTGATCGCGCCGCGCGAGCCCGGCCGGCTCAGGATCGAGGTCCCCGCCGGCCTGATCGACATCGCCTACAGGCAGGACGGCGCGAAGGTCACCTCGGTGACGATTCGCAACGTCGCCTCCTATGTCACGGCGCGCGGCGTGGCGGTCGATGTCCCCGGCTTCGGTCCGCTCAGCATCGACATCGCTTATGGCGGCAATTTCTACGGCATCATCGAGCCGCAGGGCGCTTATTCCGGCCTCGACGCTCTCGGCGCCGCCCGGATCGTCGAGCTGAGCCGCACGATCCGCGCCTTGCTTCGCGAGGCGATCGAGCCCGTCCATCCGCTCGATCCGACGATCCGCGGCGTCAGCCATTTGCTCTGGGCCGACGCGCCCAAGGGCGAAGGCGCGCACGGCCGCAACGCCGTCTTCTACGGCGAGCGCGCGATCGACCGCAGCCCCTGCGGCACCGGCACGTCGGCGCGGCTCGCCCATCTCCACGCGAACAGAAGGCTCAAGGTCGGCGAGGATTTCGTCCACGAATCCTATATCGGCAGCCGCTTCACCGGCCGGGTCGAGGCCGAGACCGAGATCGGCGGCATCCCCGCCATCATCCCGTCGATCACCGGCTCCGCAATCGCCACGGGCCACAATACGATCTGGATCGACAGCGATGATCCCTTCCACGCCGGCTTCTCGGTGACATGACCCTGGTCGATCTCCTGCGCGAGCGCATCCTGAGCGGCGACGCCGCGCCGGAGCGGCCGCTGCGGCAGGACGCGATCGCCGCCGAGCTGGGGGTGAGCAAGATCCCGTTGCGCGAGGCGATGGCGCGGCTTGAGCGCGAGGGGCTGGTCCGCGCCGAGCCCAATCGCGGCTGGTTCGTCCGTCCCTTGAGCGCCGCCGAGGCGAGCGAGGTTTATGCGCTCCGCCTCCGGCTCGAGCCCGAGCTCGCCGTCCTCGCCGCCAGCCGCGCCACCGACGCCGAACGCGAGACCGCGCAGGCCGCGCTGACCCTGCTCGAGCGCGGCGGCGAGGTCGGCGCGCTCAACCGCGCCTTCCATCTCGCCCTCGTCCGCCCCGCCCAACGCCCGGTGACTCTCGACATCGTCGAGCGGCTGCACATCCTTTCGGACCGCTACGTCCGCAAGCATCTCGAGCCGCTCGGCCGGGACGCGCGCGCCCACGCGGAGCATCGCGCCATCTTGACCGCCTGGCTCGCGCGTGATCGCAAGGCGGTGGCGAAGTTGCTTGCGGATCATATCGGCGAGACGCTGGACGATCTCGAACGGCAGCTCGGCAGGGATTGAGGGGAAGGCATGGCGCGATCATTCTGGGGGCCGGTGAAGCCGATCCATGCCGAGGACACGCTCGCCGAGCATCACCGCCTCAGGAAGTCGCTGAGCTGGCCGCACCTCGTCGCGCTCGGCGTCGGCGCGATCGTCGGCACCGGCATTTACACCCTGACCGGCGTCGGCGCCGACCGGGCCGGGCCCGCGGTGATCCTCGCCTTCATGATCGCCGGCGCGGTTTGCGCCTGCGCCGCGCTCGCTTATGCCGAGCTCGCCACCCTGATCCCGACTTCGGGCAGCGCCTACACCTATACCTATTCGACCCTGGGCGAGACCCTGGCCTGGGTGGTCGGCTGGAGCCTGATCCTCGAATATTCGGTCGCGTGCAGCGCGGTCGCGGTCGGCTGGGCCGGCTATCTGGTCGGCTGGCTGCAATCGATCGGCGTCGCCCTGCCCGCCGCACTCCTCGCCGGGCCGTTCGCCGATCCGAATCCGGGCCTCATCAACCTTCCGGCCGTGCTCGTCGCCCTCGCCGTCTGCGGGATGCTGATAGCAGGTACCCGCGAGATCGCGACGCTCAACATCGTCCTCGTCGTCATCAAGCTCACCGCGCTCGCCGCCTTCGTCGCGCTGG
>NZ_JBQTJC010000285.1:0-19184 GCF_052387495.1 Sphingosinicella sp.
AACAGGTCGATCTCCCAGGAAGCGTCGGCGCCGAGGTTGAAGCTGGTCCGGTCGTCGCCCGCGCCGATGCTGCGCCCTGCGGAGCCGCCCGCGCCGACCGTCGGCACCAGCCCGGCGCGCGCCTGGACTAGGGCCTCGCGCGTCTGGGTGAGCCGCGCCGCGGCCACGGCGAGATCGAGGTTGCCGGCGCTCGCCTCACCGATCAGCCGTGTCACCAGGCTATCGTCGACCGTCTCCCACCAGCGCGAGAGGTCGGCCCGCGGCGCGGGCGGCGCGCCCTCGCCATAATAGGCTTCCGGAACGGCGAGGCCGGCCGCGTCCGGCGCCCGGTAATTGGGTCCGAGGGTGGTACAGGCCGCCAGAGCCAGCGCACACAGGGCAGCATATCGACGCATAAGCCGCCCCTACTCCTCGAACAGTGTCACGCAAATATGGCCGATGCGCTCCGAATTTGTATCGGTCTGTCGCGCTAGCCGCCGATGTGAGTCTGTCCGACCATGCAATAGAGCATCGGCAGCGAGAGGATGAGGTTAGTGCGCGACGCCATCATTGCGACGCTCGCGGCACGCGCCTTGGCGTCGTCCGCCACCGTTACGATGCCGAGCGCCTTCTTCTGATTCGGCCAGATGACGAACCAGACGTTGGCCGCCATAATCAGGCCCAGCCACATGCCGATGCCGATCGTGCGATAGCCATCGGCGAGCATCAGCGCCCGGCCCGAATAGCCGCCCTGGGTCATCTCCGCGACGAGCAGCCCCAGCACGACCGTCGCCAGCGCAGACCAGCGGAACCAGAATAGGGCAGCCGGCGCGATATGCTTGGTGACGCCCGGCTTCAGCTCGGGCGGCACCTTGGGCATGGTCGGGATCTGCACGAAGTTGAAATAATAGAGCAGCCCGATCCACAATATGCCCGCGAAGACATGCAGATAGCGCAGGAACTCGGACCAGGGGTAAATCCCGGCCGACATCGCCTCACGATGCAGCCCGAACATCGCCGCCACGAGCAGCACCACGCCGATCAGCAGCGCCAGATGGAAATTGCCGAGAATCTTCGCCATTAGAGCCTCCCCTCAAGGTCGTCGTTTCGGCCACGTCTCTAGCGCAAGCGCGACGCTCAATCGAGCCGCCACATGATGCTCTGCTCGAGCGGCGTCCACAGCCCGATCCGAACGCCGGCGGCGCGGAGCGCCCGGCCGGTCCATTCGTTGCAGGTCATCACGAAGCTGTAGCCGCCATGGGCCTCGTAGAACATGTCGTTCGCGCGGTAGCCGCGGCCGATCACGGGCAGGGTTCGGCCCTGCGCATCGAGCCGGAAGCGGGGGCGGATGAAGGCCACCAGCCGTTGATATTCCTCCGGCCGGAAGACGATCCGCCGGGTGTCGGCATCCTCAGTCGGATTATGGTCGTGCTCGACATGGAGCAGGGTGGTGCCACGCCCGAAGCCGGCGTTGAACGCAGTGGCGAGCGAGAGATCGCCCCAGGTCGGCGTGTTCAGGTAGAAGTTCCGCTCGCCATAGCCGATCGCGATATAATTGCCCTCGCCCCAGCGCGGCTCAGCGAGATGCGCGCCGGGAACATAGGGACGCCAGTCCATGTAGCGGTTGGTCTTGGGCATCACGAGCCAGGTGTGGACGCCGTTGGTGCGGACGAAGAGCGTGATCCCGCTCTCCGCCTCGCGCCAGGCATTGTTCGCCGGGACCAGGCCGAGCAGCAAGGCGGCGAGGAAATAGAGGATCGGGACCGCGGCGAGCCCCGCCACGATCCTCAGCAGCCAGATCGCCGCCCGCCTCCACTTGATGCCGATCGCCGCCATAGCCCGTTGCTAGCGCGGGCGTGGGCGCACAAAAAGAGCGGATGCGCGATCATCTCGTCAGGATCTTCGAGGCCGGCGTCGCCGCCTGCCATCCGCGCACGGTCCTGCCCGCTTATCTCCCGCCCGCGCCGAATGGCCGGCTGATCGTCCTCGCAATCGGCAAGGCGGCGGCGGCGATGGCGGAGGTCGTGGAGGCGCATTACGGGGCGTGCGCCGAGGGCATCGCGGTGGTCCCTCACGGCACATCTGGCGCACTCGACTCGATCGAATTGGTCCACGCCGGCCATCCGCTGCCGGACGAGGCGAGCGTATCCGCGGCCGAGCGGCTGCTCGCGCTGGCCGGTAGCGCCGGACCGGACGATTTCGTCCTCGTTCTGCTGAGCGGCGGCGCCTCGGCGCTGGCCTGCCTGCCGGGCGACGGGCTGACGCTGGCCGATAAAAGAGTCCTCTCTAATAAGCTGCTCCGCTGCGGCGCGCCGATCGGCGAGGTCAATTGCGTCCGCCGCCACCTCTCGCGGATCAAGGGCGGCCGCCTCCGCGCCGATCTCACCCTCGCCGTCTCCGACGTCCCCGGCGACCGGCCCGAGGATATCGGCTCCGGCCCCACCGTCGCCGATCCGACGACATTGGACCAGGCGCGCGCCGTTCTTGCCCATTATGGGATCGCGGCTCCGACAACGGGCTGGTCGGAGACCCCGAAAGAAGTGCCCGGCGAATTCCGGATCATCGCCAGTGCCCGAGACGCCCTCGACGCGGCCAAGACGAACGCTGAAGCGCTCGGGTACCGGGTCGATATGCTCCGCGAATGCTATGGCGACGCCGCGCGCACCGGCGCCGAACATGCCGAACGCGCCCACGCCGCCGCGCCCGGCACCGCGCTGATCTCCGGCGGCGAGCTGAGTTCGGCGCACGAGGGCAACGGGCAGGGTGGGCGCAACCTCACTTATGCCAGGGCCGCCGCCGCGCGCCTCAAGGACGCGGCGGGGATCGCAGGCCTAACCGCCGATACCGACGGGCTCGACGGAACCACCGGCGCCGCCGGGGCCTTCTTCGACGGCAGCGGAGTCTCGCCCTTGGTCACCGGCCCGACCGGCACCAACGTCAACGACTTGCGCATCCTCCTCGTCGGCCCCAGGGGAAGCGCATGAACGGGTGGACGATCGGCATCATCGGCGGCTCCGGCCTCTACGGGATCGACGCGCTCGAGGACGCCCAGTCGATTGCCGTCGACACACCATGGGGCGAACCCTCGGACGAGTTGCTGATCGGGCGGATCGGCGGCATCAAATTCGTCTTTCTGCCCCGCCACGGCCGGGGCCACCGCATCCCGCCCGGCGACGTCAACCATCGCGCCAATGTGGATGCGCTGAAGCGCGCCGGCTGCACCGATCTCGTCGCGATCTCGGCGATCGGCTCGCTGCGCGAGGAGCTGCCGCCCGGCCACTTCGTCGTCGTCGACCAGTTCATCGACCGCACCGTCGCCCGGCCGCCGAGCTTCTTCGGTCCCGGCCTCGTCGCGCACGTCTCGATGGCCGATCCGGTCTGCCCGCGCCTCTCCGCTTGGGTCGCCCAGGCGGCGGAAGCGGCGGGCGCGGAAGTCGCCCGAGGCGGCACCTATGTCGCGATCGAGGGCCCGCAATTCTCGACCCGGGCCGAGAGCCGCGCCTATCGCGGCTGGGGCGGCGACGTGATCGGAATGACCGCGATGCCCGAGGCGAAGCTCGCCCGCGAGGCCGAGCTGCCCTACGCTTTGATCGGCATGGTCACCGACTACGATTGCTGGCGCGAGGGCGAGGCTGTCGACGTCGCGACCATCGTCGCCCGGCTCCACGCCAATGCCGATGCCGCGCGGCGGCTGATCGTCGAGCTCGCGAGGGCGCTTCCGCCCGAGCGCTCCGCGTCCCCGATCGACACCAATCTCGACGAAGCGATCATCACCGCCCCCGACGCGCGCGATCCCGCCATGCTCGCCAAGCTCGACGCCATCTGCCCGAGGCTCATGCGATGACCCTGCTCCCGCCCTACGCGCAATTCCTCGGCATCCGCGCCGAGCGCTCGGACGAGGGTGAACTCCGCTACATCATGCCGTTCGGCGACGTCGTGCTCGGGCGCCCCGGCTTCCTGCACGGCGGCGCGATCGCCGGCCTGCTCGAATTCGCCGCCTTCGGCGCGCTTTACGAGGCGCTCGGCGAGCGCGAGGGCGTGACCGTCAAGCCGGTCAACGTCACCGTCCATTATATGCGCGGCGGCGCCCAGCACGATACGTTCGCGAGCGCCGAGGTCAGCCGCCTTGGCAACCGCGTCGCCAATGTCGAGGCCCATGCCTGGCAGCTCGACCGCGCCAAGCCGATCGCCGCCGCGCAGATGAACGTGCTGCTGCGGAGGCGCTAGCGCCGGCGGAACAGCGCCTCGGCGCCGACCACCATCGCCTCCACGCCCGCGGTCACCGCCGGTTCCGGCTCGATCCGAAATAAGGGCGAGTGGTGGCCCGCAGCGGTGGCGAGGCGGTCAGGCGAGGTGCCGCCGACGCTGAAATAGACGCCGCGCACGCCGCTCTCGGGCGTCACGAAATAGGCGAAATCCTCCGCGCCCATGCCGGACGGGGCGGTCTCGATCAGCCGTTCGGCGCCCATCGCGGTCGCGATCGCCTCGCGCACCACCGCCGCGGTCGGCGCGTCGTTGAGCGTCGGCGGCGTCGTCTCGGTCGCCGAGCGCGTGACGGTCGGTAGCCGGTCCTCGGACACGCCCAGCGCCAGCGCCGTCCCGCGCGCGACCCGGTCGATGCCGTCGAGCAGCCGGGTCCGGATCTCCGGGTTGTTGGAACGCACGGTCAATTGCAGCTCGACCTGCTCGGGAATGATGTTGCTTTTGACCCCGCCGTGGATCGAGCCGACGCTGATCACCGCGCCTTCGACCGGATTGATGTCGCGCCCGACCATCGATTGCAGCGAGACGATGATCTGCGCCGCGACCAGCACCGGATCGACGCCCATGTGGGGATAGGCGCCGTGGGTGCCGACGCCCCGCACCAGGATCGTCACCGAATCCGCGCTCGAGGCGACGATCGTCGGCGGCACCTCGATCCGCCCGGCCGGCACCTCGGCGGCGACATGGAAGGCGAGCGCGTAATCGGGCCTGGGAAAACGGGTGTAGAGTCCGTCCTCGATCATCGCCCGCGCGCCCGAGATCGTCTCCTCGGCGGGCTGCGCGATCAGTACCAAAGTGCCCGCCCAGTTCGCCCGCCGCGCGATCATCTGCCGCGCCGCGCCGACCAAAGCGGTGATGTGCACATCGTGTCCGCAGGCGTGCATCACCGGCTGCTCGGTCCCGTCCGGCCCCGCCTGCCGGGCGCGCGAGGCATTGGGCAGGCCCGAACGCTCTTCCAGCGGCAACCCGTCCATGTCGGCGCGCATCAGCACGGTCGGCCCCTCGCCGTTGCGCAGGATCGCGACCACGCCGGTGCCGCCGACCCCGGTCGTCACCTCATAGCCCAATGCGCGCAGCTCCCGCGCCATCCGCGCCGCGGTCTGCGTCTCGCGGCCCGAAAGCTCGGGGTTGCGATGGAAATGATCGAACAGCTCGGCGAGATTGGCGCGGTAATCCGCCGCCACCGCCGCGCGCAGATCGCCCTGCGCCAGCGCCGGTCCGGAAACCGCGGCCAGCGCCGCAGCCAAGGCTAGATATCGCATTTCACCCCCCGTTCCTGATCGTCTCGCGCGCGATGACGAGCTGCTGGATCTGGCTGGTGCCTTCGTAGATTCGAAACAGCCGCACGTCGCGATAAAGCCGTTCGATGCCGTAATCGGCGATATAGCCGGCGCCGCCGAAAATCTGCACCGCGCGGTCGGCGACGCGGCCGACCATCTCGCTCGCGAAATATTTGGCGGCCGCCGCCTCGAGGACGGTCGGCTCGCCCGTATCCTTGCGCTCCGCCGTCTCCAGCACGAGCGCGCGCGCCGCGAGCGCCTCGGTTTTCGAATCCGCGATCATTGCCTGGACGAGCTGGAAATCGGCCAGCGCCTTGCCGAACTGCTTGCGCTCGCTCGCATAAGCGACCGCGTCGGCGATCAGCCGCTCGGCGACACCGACGCAGACCGCGGCGATGTGGAGCCGCCCACGATCAAGCACGCGCATCGCGATCTTGAAGCCCTCGCCCTCTTCGCCGAGCCGGTTCCCGACGGGCACTGGCGTCTCGTCGAAATTGACGTCGCAGACATGGGCGCCCTGCTGGCCCATCTTCTTTTCGGGCTTGCCGATCGACACGCCCGGGAGATCGGCGGGGACGAGGAAGGCGGAGACACCGTGCGCTCCCTCCCCGCCCGTCCGCGCCATCACGGTGAACAGCGAGGCCTTGTCGGCATTGGTGATGAAGCGCTTGGTGCCGCTAAGCTTGTAGACTTCGCCGTCCCGGACCGCGCGGGTCTGCACCGAGGCACTGTCGGAGCCCGCGCCGGGCTCGGTCAGCGCGAAGCTGGTGACGATCTCGCCCGAGGCGATGCGCGGCAGCCACTCGGCTTTCTGCGCGTCGGAGCCGGCCATCACCAGCCCCTGGCTGCCGATCCCGACATTGGTCCCGAACACGGAGCGGAAGGCCGGCGTCGTCCGCCCGAACTCGAGCGCAACCCGCACCTCCTCGCCCATCGTCAGGCCGAGCCCGCCAAACTCTTCCGGGATCGAAAGGCCGAACAGCCCCATCTCCCGCATCTCGCGGACGATCTCCTCCGGAACCTCGTCCTCCTCGGCGACCCGCTCCTCCAAGGGCCGCAGCCGCTCGGCGACGAAGCGGCGGATCGCGGCGATCAGCGCGTCGAAGGTTTCGGGATCGAGGGGCATGCGTATCTCCCAATCCTCCCCAGGATTTCCTGGGGAGGGGGACCGGCCGAAGGCTGGTGGAGGGGCTTCTTGCGGCCTTAGGACCCCTCCACCATGCTTCGCATGGTCCCCCTCCCCGCGAAATCGCGGGGAGGAATTCCTAGTATCCCTTCATCCGCGCCACCTTGTCCGCGTGGTAGGCGGGATCGCCGAACAGCTCGTTCAGCACCCTGTCGCGCTTCATGTAGAGGCCGATATCATATTCGTCGGTCATCCCGATGCCGCCGTGCATCTGGACGCCCTCCTGCACGGCGAGGAGAGACGCGCGGCCGGCCTTGGCCTTGGCGACCGAGACCATCGCTTCGGCCTGGTCGCTGCCCTCATCGAGCAATTGCTGCGCCTTCAGTGTCGCGGCGCGGGCGATCTCCAGCTCGGAATAAAGATGCGCCGAGCGGAACTGCAGCGCCTGGAATTCGCCGATCAGCCGCCCGAATTGCTTGCGCTGCTTGAGATAATCGACCGTCATGTCCATCGCCGCCGAGCCGACGCCGATCAGCTCCGCCGCCGCGCCCGTCCGCCCGGCGTTGAGCACGCGCGACAGCACCACCTCGCCGCCGCCGAGCTCGCCCACCACCGCGTCTGCGTCGACTTCGACATTCTCGAATGTCATGCGCGCGCCGATGCTGGCGTCGGCCAGCCGCACGCCCTCGACCTCGAGCCCCTTCGCGTCCTTCTCGACCGCGAACAGGGTCGTGCCCTCCTCGGTCTGCGCGGCGACCAGAGTGACATCCGCGGAAGCGCCGTGGACGACGAACTGCTTGCGACCCGACAGCTTGAAGCCATTGCCCCAGCGCTCAGCGCGCATCTCGATCGCCTCGGGCCGGTGCTTCGGCCCCTCGTCGATCGCCAGCGCCGCCACCGTCTCGCCGGCGAGGATGCCCGGATACCAGCGCCCCGCATGCGCGCTGCCCTTGAGCGCCTCGACGAAGGCGACCGCGCTGGTCAGGAAGGGCGAGGGCGTGAGGTTGCGCCCGATCTCCTCGAGCACGATCCCCGCCTCGACATGACCGAGCCCGAGCCCGCCGTCCGCCTCGTCGATCAGGATGCCGGTGAAGCCCATCTCGGCGAACTGCTTCCACAGGCCGTGGCCGAAGCCGTCGCCGCAGCCCTTGTCGCGCCAGTGGCGGAGCTGCTTCGGAATCGCGCCTTCCCCGGCCATGAAGCTCCGCGCCGTGTCGCGCAGCATCGCCTGGTCATCGGTCAGATAGAGCGGCATGTCCTACTCCGTCGCCCCGGCGAAGGCCGGGGTCTCAGCGGGTGAAGGGCGTCGGCGATTGTTCTCGCCGAGATCCCGGCCCTCGCCGGGATGACGTGACTGAGTCATGCTCCCGGCAGCCCCAAAATACGCTTCGCCACGATGCCGAGCTGGATCTCGCTGGTCCCACCCTCGATCGAATTGGCCTTGGTCCTGAGCCATTCGCGCGCCGCCTTGCCGTTTCGCGAACGCTCGCTTTCCCATTCGAGCGCGTCGGAGCCGCCCGCCGCCATCACCAGCTCGTGCCGAGCCTTGTTCAGCTCGGTGCCGGCATATTTCATCATCGAGGGCTGGGCGGGATGGGCCTGCCCTGCCTTCAGCTCGTCGATGAATTTCTCGCTCATCGCGCGAAAGGCCATCGCGTCCACGTCGAAGCGGGCGACGGCGGCGCGCAGCAGCGGATCGTCGGCCAGCGCATCGGCGAGCGCCGCGCCGAGCGAATCCGCCTGGCCGCCCAGCCCCATGCCGCTGATCATCTCGCGCTCGTGGCCGAGCAGATATTTGGCGACGTCCCAGCCCTTGTTGAGTTCGCCGACGAGCTGGTCCTTGGGCACCTTCACGTCGTCAAAGAAGGTCTCGCAGAAGGGCGAATTGCCGGAGATGAGCAGGATCGGCTTGGTCGAGACGCCCGGGCTCGCCATGTCGAAGAGCAGGAAGCTGATGCCCTGATGCTTGGGCGCCGCCGGGTCTGTCCGCACGAGGCAGAAAATCCAGTCGGCCTTGTCGGCATAAGAGGTCCAGACCTTCTGGCCGTTGACCAGCCAATGGTCTCCCTTGTCCTCGCACTTGGTCTGCAGGCTCGCGAGGTCCGAGCCCGCGCCCGGCTCCGAATAGCCCTGGCACCAGCGGATTTCACCGCGCGCGATCTGCGGCAGATAATGCTTCTTTTGCTCCTCAGAGCCATATTTGAGCAGCGCCGGGCCAAGCATCGAGATGCCGAAGCTCATCAGCGGGTTGCGCGCGCCGATCCGCGCCATTTCCTGCTTCAGCACCTTGGTCTCCGCCGCCGAAAGCCCGCCGCCGCCATAGTCCTTGGGCCAATCCGGCACGGTCCAGCCGCGCTCAGCCATGACCTCCATCCAGCTTTTCTGCGCGTCGTTCTTGAAGACCGGGTTGCGCCCGCCCCAGCACATGTCGCTCTCGTCGCGGATGGGCTGACGCATCTCGGCCGGGCAATTGACCTCGAGCCAGGCGCGGACGTCCTGCCGAAAAGCGTCGAGATCGGTCATCGGCCCCCTCTCCTTTACGTAAACGTCAGGTGCCGCGCGGCGCGCGGCGAGTCAACCTCGCCTGGCGAATTCCATCACTCCATCCGCCACGGAGCGAAAGCGCATCGCGGCGAGATCCTTGAGATAATTCTGATGCACCCGCCAGGGCGCCTCCGGCCCCTGGGCGGGCAGGCTCGCCGCCGCGCGCTGGACGTAGCCCGAGCTGAAATCGAGCATCGGCAGGCGTTCGGGCGGCTCGCGCAGGCGCGGCGTGCAGATTGCGTAGCCCCGCCGGTCCATGTGGCACATCAGCCGGCAGGCGTAGCGTGCGGTGAGGTCGCATTTCAGCGTCCACGAGGCGTTGGTGTAGCCGAAAAAGAGGATCAGATTCGGCACATCGTTCAGCATCATGCCCTTGTAGTTGAACCGGTCGGCGACGTTGACCGGCGCGCCGTCCACCTCGAGCGCGACGCCGCCCAGCAGCTTCACCACCAGCCCGGTCGCGGTGACGATCGCGTCCGCGTCGACCGTCTCGCCCGAGGCCAGCCTCAGCCCCTCCGACGTGAAGCGCTCGATCTCCCCGGTCGCGACCGAAGCCCGGCCCTCGCGGATCGCCGCGAAGAGGTCGCCGTCCGGGACGAGGCAAAGCCGCTGATCCCAAGGGTTGTAGCGTGGCAAGAAATGCGTCCTGACCGCATAGCCGGGCGGTAACTCCGCCGCCGCCATCCGTATGAGCAGCGCGCGTACCGCCCGAGGCCTCTTGCGCGCGCGGGAGAAGAAGAACAGGCCGAGCAGCACGTTCTTCCAGCGCGCGAGGCCGGGGCCGATCCGCCGCGCCAGTTTGTCGCGCGACGGCCGCGCGACGACATAGCTCGGCGAGCGCTGCACCATCGTGACATGCGCCGCCGTTTGCGCGAGCGCCGGCACCAGGGTCACCGCGGTCGCGCCGCTGCCGATCACGGCGATGCGCTTGCCCGCCGGATCGAAATCCTCGGGCCAGAATTGGGGATGCAGGATCGGCCCGGCGAAATCGCGTTCGCCCGGCCATGCTGGCCGGTAGCCCCGCTCGTAATCGTAATAGCCGCTGCCCATGAACAGGAAGGCTGCGGTGAACCGCGCGCCGCTCTCGGTCTCGACCATCCAGCGCGCCTCTTCGCTCGACCAGCTCGCGCGCACTACCTTGTGATTGAAGCGAATCCGCTCGTCGATACCATACGCATGCGCCGTGTCCTCGACATAAGCGCGGATCGCCTCCCCCTCGACAATCGCCTGCTCGCCGCGCCACGGCCGGAACGGGAAACCCAATGTGTACATGTCGGAATCCGAGCGCACCCCGGGATAGCGGAACAGGTCCCACGTGCCCCCGATCCGGTCGCGCGCCTCGAGGATCAGCCAGGACTTCTTCGGCAGCCGCGTCTTCAGATGATAGGCCGCGTCGATCCCGGAAATGCCGGCGCCGACGATCAGGACGTCGAGATGCTCGGGGATGGCGTTGGCGGACATCGCGCATGGCTACGAAGCGGAGCGCCCCCCGGCAAGCCTCGCCGATTGCCGCCCCGGCGCGCGCGCCTTATGACGCGGCCATGCCGGCGCCCGAATTCTTCTACGTCCCTTATGAGCGCTTCCTCGAGGAGATGGAGACAGTCGCCCGGCTGATCGAGGCGGACGACTGGCGGCCCGATTTCCTCGTCGGCATCGGCCGCGGCGGGCTGGTCCCGGCCGCCTATCTCTCGCACCGCACCGGCATCGCCCTGCTCTCGGTCGATCACAGCACCGGCGAGGCGGGCTTCGGCGACGAACTGCTCGACCGGCTCGCGGCGAAGATCCGCGATGGCAGCCGCATCCTGATCGTCGACGACATCAACGACAGCGGCGGCACGATCGAATATCTGCGCGCCGCAATCGACGCCAAGAGCGGCGATCCCGCGGGCCTGCGCATCGCCGTCCTCGTCAATAACATCCGCTCGCGCTCGCATTCCGAATATCACGGCAGCGAGCTCGATCGCGACGCCGACAAGCGCTGGTATGTCTTCCCCTGGGAAGCGGTCGCGCCGCCCGAGACGCTGACCCGCGAAGCCGCCGAGGTGCCGGAGCGGATCGCCTAGCTGCAGAGCGAGAGGAAGGCGATCTCCATCACGGTCCCGCCCTCCACCGGCAGCGGATTGTCGGGATATTCGACGAACTCGGAGGTGCTGCCGTCCGCTTCCTGCCGGCGGCGGGCGAGCGAGTTGATCGTCCGCGCCGTGCAATCGAGTCGCAGCCGGTAGGTGTTGCGGTTCGGCGGGGCCGGTGCCGGGTCGGTGAGGCGGAACCAGGCGGTGCGGGTCGTGCCCTGCTGCTCCAGGGTCGAGGCGTCGATTGCGATCGCCTGCCCGGTCGGCGCCGCGCCGAGGTTGAGCCAGGCCGGCGGCCGCGGCGGCGGCGGCGCGATGATGATCCGCGGCGCCTCCGCTCTCGCGATCAGCTCAGGCGTCGCGTCGCAGCTCGCCGCGGCGCGGACCAGGGCGAGGCCAATCGCCGAATCCGACTGCGAGCTCGCGACATGGAGCAGGTCGCGGACGGTCAGCCGGTCCGGATCGAAATAGCCTTGGCGGACGGTTTCCGCCGCGCTGGCGAGCGTGCGCAGCTGGCGCGGATTGAGGCTCGCCGACAGCCGCGCGGCGATGCAGTTCGACTGGCGCAGGTTCAGCCCGTAGCGCGTCAGCTGCGGCTCGACGATGCCCTCGCGCGGGCCGACATAATCGGCGACATGGCCCGCGCAGGCCGCAAGCGGGGCGGCCAGAAGGGCGAGCGAAAGCAACCGGATCGTCATCGCGCGCCCGGTTAGCAACGCGGCCGCGCCGATGCTATCCTATTGCGCCAGACCGGGACTCGCGGCGAGCGGCACGGCGGCGACATGTTGGCGGCACTGCATCAGTGGCTGGATGCGCGTGCCGAATTTCTCCGTCCCCTCCAGAAAATCGTCGAAGGTCAGCAGCACGCCGCCCGTGTTCGGAACCGTCGCCGCCTCGTCGAGCATCCGCGCGACGCTTTCATAGGAACCGACCAGGGTGCCCATGTTGAGGTTGACCGCGCTCTCGCGGTCGGCGAGCTGGCGCACGTTGGTCGTCGTGGAGGTCTTGTCGGCCGCGCCCTGCGCGCCGAGCCAGGCGACCGCCTCCTCGTCGACCCCCTCGCGATACCAGATCCATTTCTCCATCGCCTCCTCGTCTGTCTCGGCGGCGATCACCATGAAGAGGGCATAGATCCTGACGTCGCGGCCGGTCTTCGCCGTCGCCGCCATCAGCCGCTCGTTGTTCGAGGCGAAGGCCTTGGGCGTGTTGACGCCCTTGCCGAGGCAGAAGGCGTAATCCGCATATTGCGCCGAGAATGCGAGGCCCTCGTCCGAGGAGCCCGCGCAGATGATCTTCATCTCGCCGGTCGGGAGCGGCTTCACCCGGCAATCGTCCATCTCGTAATATTGGCCCTTGAAGTCGGAGACGCCGGTCGCCCAGAGCTCGCGCAGGATGTGGGCATATTCGCCGAGCATCGTGTACCGATTGCGGAAATGCTCGTCGCCGGGCCACAGGCCCATCTGTGAATATTCGGGCCGCTGCCAGCCGGTGATCAGGTTGAGCCCGAAGCGGCCGTGGCTGATCGAATCGATCGTGTTGCACATCCGCGCGCAGAAGGCCGGCGGGATGACGAGCGTCGGGCAGGTCGCGTAGATCTTGATCTTCTCGGTGACCGCGGCGAGCCCCGCCATCAGAGTGAAGCTCTCAAGATTATATTCCCAGAATTCGGTCTTCCCGCCGAAGCCCCTCAGCTTGATCATCGAGAGCAGGAAATCGACGCCGTAGCTCTCGGCCTTCTGTGCGATCTCCTTGTTGAGGTCGAAGCTCGGCATATACTGGGGCGAATTCTCGCTGATCAGCCAGCCGTTGTTGCCGATGGGCGTGAAGATGCCGACTTCCATCGCTCTAGCCTCCCTTGTGCGCCACGGACGCGATCTCGACGAGCAGGCCGGGCTTCACCAGCCCGCACTTGATGCAGTAGCGGGCCGGCTTCGCGCCCGGGAAATAGTCCGCATAGACCGCGTTCATCGCCGGATAGTCCGCCCAGTCGGCGAGGAAGATGTGGTTGAAGTCGACGTCGGCGAGGCTCGCGCCGGCCGCCTCGAGCGTGATCCGGATCGTCTCCAGCACGTGCCGGGTCTGGGCGGCAGCGTCGCCGGGATGGAGCACGCTGCCCCCTTCGCCCAGCGCCAGAGTGCCCGAGACATAGACGGTGTCGCCCGCCCGCGTCCCCGCCGAATAAGGCGCGATCGGGGTCGGGAATTGCGGCGGGTTGATCGGCTCGAAGGGCATTGCATTCACTCCTGATCGCGCGGAAGCTGGCCGAACGTGCCGCAGAAATCGGCGACCGTGCTGACCCAGCCGAAGAATTTCTCGACATTGTAGACGCTCGCCGCCTGGATAAAATCGGGGCCGAGATGATGGGTCGCGTCCTCCAGCATCACCCCGAAATATTCGAGGTGGAAGCCGTCGCGCAGAGTGGATTCGACGCAGACGTTGGTGGCGATGCCGACGAAGACGAGGTTGCGGATGCCGCGCGACCGCAGGGTCGAATCGAGCTGCGAGTTGAAGAAGGCGCTGTAACGGGTCTTGGGTAGGACGATGTCGCCGGGCTCGGGCGCCAGCGCGTCGACCAAGGCATAATCCCAGCCGCCCTTGGCGAGCAATTGGCCCTGCAATTCGGGCCGTGCCCGCATCGTCTTCAGCGCGTTCGACTTGTGCCAGTTGGGCGAGCCCGGCCCGCCCGCCTCGACATAATCGGCGTCCCAGCCGTTCTGCAGAGAGACGACCGGCATCCCCGCCGCACGCGCCGTCTCCAACACCTTGGCGATCTGCCCGATCGTCCCCGCCGCGCCGGCAATGTCGAAGCCCGCCAGATCGACATAGCCGCCTTCGCTGGCCTAAGCGTTCTGCATGTCGATCACGACCACCGCGGTCTCGTCGGCGGAACCCCGGAGCGGCGCGGGCCGCGCGGGCAGGGTCACCACCCGCCCCCTGCTCGCCCCCGCCTCGACCGTCATGCCTCTAGCCCCTTCCGACCGATGAGTGTCCCTCAGAAGCGGAGGTGGCACAAGAGCCTAGGAGGACGGCTCGAAGCCGCCCCTGAACACGAATTCCGCCTGTGGCTTGCGGTCACTCGGGAACTCGCGGGCACGGAGCTTCTCGTCGAGCTGGACGGGATCGCCGATCCGCCCGATGGCGCAGGCGGCGTTCAGCGCGAAGCGCTCAGGGATGCGCAGCGTCTTGCGGGCGAGCTCATACTGGATGCCCGACATGCCGTGGGCGTGATAGCCCAGCCGCGTCGCCTGCAGCGCGAGGCTCACCCAGGCCGCCCCGGCGTCGAAGGCGTGCGTCGAGGAGTCTTTCGGCTCACCGGTCTTCTTGTCGGTGAAGGGCGTGGTGTCCGAGAGAATGTAGACCAGCACCGAGGCCGTGCGCGCCCAGCTCTGGTTCCACGGAATTAGCAGCGACAGGAAGGTCTCCCACTCCGCGTCGCCGTTCTTCGCGTAGAGAAAGCGCCAAGGCTGCGAATTGAACGCCGACGGCGCCCAGCGCGCCGCCTCGAACATCGCCGCGAGATCCGCATCCGGCACCTCCGACCCGTCAAACGCCCGCGGCGACCAGCGCTCGAGGAAGAGCGGGTCGATCTCATGGTCGGGCTGGCGGGATGACATGTAAGGCTCCTCTGCAACAACATGCTTCTCGGCAACGACGGATAAGCTGGCAAGCTGGCGCAGCGATTCCCTTTCTGGCAGGTCTCTGATGCGAAGGAAGGGAGAACGATCATGCCCTCTACAGACGTCGTTTTCGCCGGGTCGATTCCGGGGCTTTACGACCGCTATCTCGTGCCGATGCTGTTTGCGCCCTACGCCGAGGATCTGGCGGCCCGCGTGGCGGCGGAGAGTCCACGCGACATCGTCGAGACGGCTGCGGGAACGGGTGCGGTCACCGAGAGGTTGGCGCGAGCGCTGCCCGAGGCACGGATCGTCGCCACCGACCTCAATCAGGCGATGCTCGACGTCGCCGCCCAGCGGGTCGCGGCCTCCAACGTCACGTTCCAGGCGGCGGACGCGCAGGCCCTGCCGTTCGCGGACGAAAGCGCCGACGCGATCGTCTGCCAGTTCGGCGTGATGTTCTTTCCCGAGCGGGTGGACGCCTATCGCGAGGCGCGACGGGTGCTGCGCCCGGGCGGGCGCTTCCTGTTCAACGCCTGGGATTCGCTCGACGCCAATCCCGGCTCGCGCGCCGTCTCGGAAGCGGCCCGGCCCTATATCGCGCCGGACCTGGGGAGCTTCATGGAGCGGGTCCCGTTCGGCTATCACGACACCGCGCGGATCGAGGACGATTTGCGCGCCGCCGGTTTCACCCGGATCGCGCGCGAGACCGTGGCCAAGCGCAGCCGCTCGGCGAGCGCACGCGACGCCGCGATCGGCCTCGTCCAGGGCACGCCGCTGCGCGCCCAGATCGAGGCGCACGATCCCGCGGGGCTGGAGCCGGCCACCGACGCGGTGGCGGCCGCGCTCGCCTCGTTCGAAGGCCCGGACGGCCTCGACGCGCCGATGTCCGCGCACGTCTTCGTGGCGACGCGCTGAGCCCCCCACTGGCGTAAATCTGCCGTTTCTGGCAGCGTCCGCCGACCGCGTGAAACAGGGAATCCGGCCGGATGGACATTGACCTTACGGAACGCGAGCGTTTTTATCGGGACCGGGTGCGCGACTTCGTCGAGACTCGGATTCGCCCCCGCAACAAGGATTATAAGGCGCAGCTCGACGAAGGCGACCGCTGGCAGCCGATCGCGGTGATCGAGGAGCTGAAGCCGCTCGCCAAGGAGGCGGGGCTTTGGAACCTGTTCATGCCGCCCGGCCAGGCGCTGCGCCATGTCGACGAGAGCTTCGCATTCGAGGGCACCCAGCTCACCAATCTCGAATATGCGCTGTGCGCCGAGGAGATGGGGCGGATCGGCTGGGCCAGCGAGGTGTTCAACTGCTCCGCGCCCGACACCGGCAATATGGAGGTGCTCCACCGCTACGGCACGAGGCCGCAGAAGGAGCAGTGGCTGAAGCCGCTGATGAACGGCGAGATCCGCTCCGCCTTCCTGATGACCGAGCCCGCCGTCGCTTCCTCCGACGCGACCAACATCCAGACCGAGATAAGCCGCGACGGCGACGATTACGTCGTCAACGGCCGCAAATGGTGGTCCTCGGGCGCCGGCGACCCGCGCTGCAAGGTCGCGATCGTGATGGGCAAGACCGATCCGGAAGGGGCCAAGCATCAGCAGCAGTCGATGGTGCTGATGCCGCTCGACGCGCCGGGCGTGACGGTGGAGCGGGCGCTCAATGTCTTCGGCTACGACGACGCGCCGCACGGCCATATGGAGGTCGAGCTCAAGGACGTCCGCATCCCGGCCTCCGCCATGCTGCTCGGCGAGGGGCGCGGCTTCGAGATCGCGCAGGGGCGTTTGGGCCCGGGCCGCATCCACCATTGCATGCGCACGATCGGCGTCGCCGAGGAGGCGCTGGGGGCGATGGCGCGGCGGCTGCAGACCCGCATCGCCTTCGGCAAGCCGATCTCCTCGCACAGCGTCTGGGAGGAGCGCATCGCCCGCGCCCGGATCGACATCGAATGCTCGCGATTGCTCTGCCTCAAGGCCGCCGACATGATGGACAAGGCGGGCAACAAGGCCGCCGCCGGCGAGATCGCGATGATCAAGGTCAAGGCGCCGCAAATGGCGCTCCAGATCATCGACGACGCGATCCAGGCCCATGGCGGCGCCGGCGTCAGTCAGGATTTTGAGCTCGCCAAGAGCTATGCCGGCATCCGCACCCTCCGCCTCGCCGACGGCCCCGACGAGGTCCACGCCCGCGCCATCGCCAGACAGGAATATGCCAAGCATGCGCCGGCCTGATCGTCACCCCGGCGAAGGCCGGGGTCTCAGGGAGGCGTCCGCGACCTTTCGACCCGAGATCCCGGCCTGCGCCGGGATGACGCGAGCGCGCGCATGAAAGCCGCCTTCCTCGAAACCCCCGGGCAGCCGCTCGTCATCGCCGAGGCGCGGCTCGACGATTGCGGCCCGCACGAGATCCGCGTCCGCACCGCCGCCTGCGGGCTCTGCCATTCGGACCTCCATTTCATCGAGGGCACCTATCCGCACCCGCTGCCCTGCATCCCGGGTCACGAGGCGGCGGGGATCGTCGAGGCGGTCGGGAGCGAGGTGCGCGGCCTCAGGCCCGGCGACGCGGTCGTCACCTGCCTCTCCGCTTATTGCGGCCATTGCGAGTTCTGCGTGACCGGCCGGCTGGCGCTCTGCCTCGGCGGCGACACGCGCCGGCCGAAGGGCGCGCCGCCCCGCATCTCGCGGCCGGACGGCAGCCCGGTCGCGCAGCTGCTCAATCTCTCCGCCTTCGCCGAGGAGATGCTGATCCACGAACATGCCTGCGTCAGGATCGATCCCGCCATGCCGCTGGAGAAAGCGGCGGTGATCGGCTGCGCGGTGACCACGGGCGCGGGCACGATCTTCAACGCGGCCAAGCTGGTGCCCGGCGAGACGGTCGCGGTGATCGGCTGCGGCGGCGTCGGCCTCGCCACGGTCAATGCCGCAAGGATCGCCGGCGCCGGCCGGATCATCGCCGCCGATCCGGTTCCGGAGAAGCGCGCGCTCGCCGAGAAGCTCGGCGCGACCGACACGCTCGATCCGACCGAGGAGGGCGCGGCGGCCCGGATCGTCGAGCTGACCAAGGGCGGCGTCGATCACGCCATCGAGGCGGTCGGCCGGCCCGAATCCGGCGCGCTCGCGGTCAAGGCGCTGCGCCGCGGCGGCACCGCGACGATCCTCGGCATGATGCCCTTGGATCACCAGGTCGGCCTGAGCGCGATGGACCTGCTCTCCGGCAAGAAATTGCAGGGCGCGTTCATGGGCGCCAACCGCTTCCCGGTGGAGATTCCCCGGCTGGTCGATTTCTACCTGCGCGGCCTGCTCGATCTCGACACGATCGTCGCCGAGACGATTTCGCTGGAAGAGGTGAACGAAGGCTTCGCGAAGATGAAGAAAGGCGACGCGGCGCGCTCCGTGATCGTGTTCGAATAACCCGTCACCCCGGCGCAGGCCGGGGTCTCGGGACGACAAGGCGCGGCGGGTCTCGCTGAGGTCCCGGCCTGCGCCGGGACGACGGAGGAACGGAATGAACCTGTTCGATCTCACCGATAAGGTCGCGGTGATCACCGGCTCGTCGCGCGGCATCGGCCGGGCGATCGCCGAGGCGCTGGCGGATCATGGCGCGAAAGTCGTCATCTCCAGCCGCAAGGCCGAGGCCTGCCAGGAGGTCGCCGACGCGATCAACGCCAAACATGGCGAGGGCCGCGCGATCGTCGTCCCGGCGAGCATCTCGTCCAAGGAGGAGCTGCAGCGCCTCGTCGACGAAACCCTCGCTTTATGGGGCCGGATCGACATCCTCGTCTGCAACGCCGCCTCAAATCCCTATTACGGGCCGATGGCGGGGATCAGCGACGATCAGTTCCGCAAGATCCTCGACAACAATGTCGTCGCCAACCACTGGCTGATCGCGATGGTCGCGCCCGGGATGATCGAGCGCCGGGAGGGCTCGATCGTCATCGTCAGCTCGATCGGCGGCCTCAAGGCGTCGACCGTGATCGGCGCCTACAACATCTCCAAGGCGGCCGATTTCCAGCTCGCCCGCAACCTCGCCGCCGAGTTCGGCCCGCACCAGGTCCGGGTCAACTGCATCGCCCCGGGCCTGATCAAGACCGATTTCGCCCGCGCTTTGTGGGAGAATCCCGACACGCTGAAGCTGGTCACCGCGCACACGCCCCTGCAGCGAATCGGCGAGCCGCACGAGATCGCCGGCGCCGCCGTTTTCCTGGCGTCGCCCGCCTCGACCTTCATGACCGGCCAGGCGATCGTCGTCGACGGCGGCAGCACGATCGGGGTGGGCCTCTAACTGTTCCCCGGCGAAGGCCGGGGCC
>NZ_JBQTJC010000286.1:0-23845 GCF_052387495.1 Sphingosinicella sp.
CGGGCGTTGTGTAAAGCGCCGCGGCGCCGTCCGCGCGGGCGTCGTCGAGCAGGACGAAGGGGGCGCTTGTCATGACGGCCCCTCGGGTCCATGTCCGCCGCCGAGGAGAGGAAGCTTGGTCTGCAGCGTCTTCGATCTGTTCAAGATCGGCGTCGGCCCGTCGAGTTCGCACACGATGGGACCGATGACGGCGGCGTGCCGCTTTGTCGAGACGCTGCGCGACAAGGGCCTGCTCGAGGCCACGAGCCGGGTTGAGGTCGACCTCTACGGCTCGCTCGCTCTGACCGGCAAGGGCCACGCCACCGACCGCGCGCTGCTGCTCGGCCTCTCCGGCGAGCGTCCGGATGGAATCGATCCCGACGAGGCGGAGACGGCGGTGGCGCGAATCCGGGAAACCGGCCGCCTGATGCTCGGCGGCGCGCATGAAATCGGCTTCGACGAGGACGCGGACCTGCGCTTTAACCAGCGCGAGAAACTGCCGCATCACAGCAACGGCATGCGCTTCACCGCCACAGCCGGGAGCGAGCAGGAGAGCAAGGTCTATTATTCGGTCGGCGGTGGCGCCGTGGTCGATGAGGAGGACGTCGCCCGCAACGCGCCGCCCGAAGGCGCCTGGGACGTGCCCTACCGCTTCAGCTCGGGCGCCGACCTGCTCGAGCTTGCCGCGCGGGAGGGGGTGAGCTTCGCGGACATCGCCCGCGCCAACGAGCGCGCCGCGCTGAGCGACGCGGAGATCGATGCCCGCCTCGACGCGATCGAGGTCGCAATGTCGGCCTGCATCGACCGGGGCATGGCGATCGGCGGGATATTGCCGGGCGGTCTCAACGTGAAGCGCCGCGCCCCGGCGCTCCATCAGCTGCTCATCGAGCGGGCCGAGCGGGCGCTGCAGGACCCGCTCACCGCGATCGATTGGGTCAACCTCTGGGCGCTGGCGGTCAACGAGGAGAATGCGGCGGGCGGCAAGGTCGTCACCGCGCCGACCAATGGCGCCGCCGGGATCGTTCCCGCCGTGCTGCGCTACTATCAGCGCTTCACCCCGCGCGCGACGCCCGAAGGGGTGCGCGTCTTCCTGCTCACCGCCGCCGCGATCGGCTCGCTGTTCAAGGAGAATGCCTCGATCTCGGGCGCCGAGGTCGGCTGCCAGGGCGAGGTCGGCGTCGCCTGCTCGATGGCGGCGGCGGGGCTGACCGCGGCGCTCGGCGGCAGCCCCATGCAGGTGGAGAATGCGGCCGAGATCGGGATGGAGCACAATCTCGGCCTCACCTGCGATCCGGTCGGCGGCCTGGTCCAGGTCCCGTGCATCGAGCGCAACGCGGTCGGCGCGGTGAAGGCGATCGAGGCCTCGCGGCTGGCATTGGTCGGCACCGGCGAGCACCGCGTCAGCCTCGACCAGGTAATCGAGACGATGCGCCGCACCGGCCTCGACATGAACGAGCGCTACAAAGAAACCAGCCTCGGCGGCCTCGCCGTCAACGTCGTCGAATGCTGAGCGCTCAGACCAGCAGCGTCAGCTCGTAGAACAGCCAGGCGGTGAGCGCCGAGGCGGGAATCGTCAGGAACCAGGCGACGACGATCCGCCGGCCGACGCCCCAGCGCACCGCCGAGGCACGCCGCGCCGCGCCGACGCCCATGATCGCGCCCGTGATCGTGTGGGTGGTCGAGACCGGGATGCCGAAGGCGGTCGCGCCGAACAGCATGAAGGCGCCTCCGGCTTCGGCGCAGAAGCCCTGGTGCGGGGTGAGGCGGGTGATCTTCGATCCCATCGTATGGACGATCCGCCAGCCGCCCATCAAAGTACCGAGGCCCATCGCGGCCTGGCAGGAGATCACCACCCAGAACGGTACCGGGTCATTAGCGCCGAGCAGCCCTTGCGAGACCAGCAGGGCCATGATGATTCCCATCGTCTTCTGCGCATCGTTGGCGCCGTGGCCGAGCGAGTAAGCGGCGGCCGAGATCAGCTGGAGCCGGCGGAAGACGCGATCCGACGTCGTCGCCGCCACCGGCTTGAACAGCCAGGAGGTGACGACCACCAGCAGGATGGCCATGATCATGCCGAAGATCGGCGCGAGGAAGATGAACAGCGCGGTCTTGATCACGCCCCAGGCGACGATGGCGCTGAACCCGCCCGCGGCGGCGATACCGGCCCCGACCAGCCCGCCGACCAGCGCATGGCTGCTGCTCGACGGGATGCCGAGGAACCAGGTGAGCAGGTTCCAGGTGATCGCGCCCATCAGCGCGCCGAAGATCACGGCGGGGGTGACGATCGACGGATCGATGATCCCCTTGCCGATCGTCGTCGCGACCGCGAGGCCGAAGAAGAGGAACGAGATGAAGTTGAAGAAGGCCGCCCAGATCACCGCCAGCTGCGGGCTCAGCACCCGGGTCGAGACCACGGTCGCGATCGAATTGGCGGCGTCGTGCAGGCCGTTCAGGAAATCGAAGGCCAGCGCGACCGCGATCAGCGCGATGATCGTGTAGGTATAGCCGTCCATCAGGCGTGATCGATCACAATGCCCTGCATCTCGTCGGCGACGTCCTCGAGCCGGTCGAGCACCCGCTCAACATGGCTGAACACCTCGCGGCCGACGATGAAGGCCATCGGCCGTTCGGCACCATGAGACTGGTAGATCGATTTGAGCCCGGCGGCGTGGAGCTCGTCGGCGCGGCCTTCGAGATGGACGATCGCCTCGGTGATTTGGTGCAGGCGATGGGCGTTGCGGCCGATATTGCGCATCAGCGGCATGCCCTCGCGCACCAGCCGCGCCGCCTCGCGCGCCTGCCGGCTCATCTCGAGCATCTGCGGCTCGAAGCTGGTCGCTTCATAGAGAGTGATCGCCTTGGCGGTCTGCCACATCTCGTCGAGCGCGTCGTCCATCGCCGAGGCCAGAGCGGTGATCGCGCTGCGGTCGAACGGGGTGATGAACGAACGGCGCACCGCGACCAGCACGTCGCGGGTGACGTCGTCGGCGGCATGCTCGTGATGGGCGATCTGCTTGCAGGATTCCGCGATCCCGACTTCCCCTGAGAACAGCGCCTCCATCGCGTCGGCGCCGGCGACGAGGATCTCCGCATGCCGCTCGAACATGTCGAAGAAGCGGTCCTCGCGCGGCATGATCGCGCGAAACATCTTGAGCATCCCGAATCCCCCAGTCCGTTCGCGCGGCGCGCCGAATGGCCCCGGCCGCGCATAGCCCGGCGCCTCCGCCGGGCGGAAGCCCAGAATCAGCGAGCGCAAGGAGCGCTCGGCGACCGAGGCCGCCGCATCCGCGGGCGCGAACCAGCGCCAGGCGCGCTGCCCCTTTTCCGGCCACTCGTCGAGCTGGCGCGCCACCAGCATCGGATAAACGAGCACTTCGGCCGGCGTCGCGTCGCCGCCGCGCTTCTGCTTGACGTAGCGATAGGTGCCGACCGGCTCCTCGCCGACCTCGCCTTCCAGCCCCGCTTCCTCATGCGCCTCGCGCGCGGCGGACTCCGGCGGCGACAGGCCCGGCGCGGGATTGCCCTTGGGAATGATCCAGCGGCCGGTCTCGCGCGAGGTGACGAGGAGGATGCGCAGCTCTCCTGAGGCCTCGACACGATAGGGCAGGACTCCGTATTGCTCGATCACGTCGCGGGGCCGGCCGTCATGAGTGTCATATAACCGTCACAATCGCCGAATGACCAGAATCGCCGCGCGGCCGGAGAAAGAAAAATGAGAACGCGCCTGCTCCTGCTTTCCCTCGCCGCCGCCGGCCTCGCGCTGGCGCCGCTCGCCGCGCAGGCGCCGCAGCCGGGCAAGGCCTGGACGCTGGAGCAGGCGCAGCCGATCATGGAGAAGACGCAGACGATCCGGCTCGCGCCGGATCTCGCCCATCTCTCGCCCCGCGAGCGCGCCGCGGTCTCGAAGCTGCTCGAGGTCGGCGCGATCTTCCAGGACATTTACGAGGAGCAAAGGCACCGTGCCGCGCTGCCGGTCCGTGCCGCGCTCGAGCGGGCCGACCGTGCGCGCGACGCCGACCCGCTCGCCCACGCCCGCCACACGCTTTACCGCCTCTTCCAGGGCCCGATCGCGACGACGCTCGACAATCGCCGCGAGCCCTTCGTCGCGGTCGATCCGGCCCCGCCGGGGCGCAACGTCTATCCCTGGGACCTGACCCGCCCCGAATGGGACACCTATCTCGCCGCCCATCCCGAGGCGCGGGCCGAGCTCACCCATTTGCGCTCGGTCGTCCGCCGCGCCAACGCCGCGAGCCTGCGCGCCGACATTCTCGTTCTGCGCCATCATCGCGTGCTCGACACGCTCCATCCGGGCCTGCGCGCCCGGCTGGAGGGACTGGCGCGGCGGCCGGACCGCGCCACGCTCTACGCCGTCCCTTATTCGGTCGCTTATGCCGACCGGATGGTTCGGGCCTTCACCCTGCTCTACGATGCGGCCGACCTCGCCGAGCCAAGCGACGCCGAATTCGCCGGCTATCTCCGCAACCGCGCCCGCGACCTGCTCTCCGACGATTACGAATCGGGCGACGCCGCCTGGATCACCGGCCGCTTCGGCAATCTCAACGCGCAGATCGGCGCTTACGAGACCTATGACGACGAGTTGACCGGCATCCGCGCCTTCTATTCGCTGAGCCTGCTCGCCACCCGGCGCGAGGAGACCGAGGCGCTGCGCCGCGGGATGCAGGGGCTGCAGGCGATCGAGGACGCCCTCCCTTACGAGCGGCGCAAGCGCATCCGCGAGGATATCCCCGTCGGCGTCTACGACGTGATCGCCGATTTCGGCCAGTCCCGGGGCGGCAATACGGCGAGCATCCTGCCCAACGAGGCGCTGACCGCGCGCCGCTACGGCCGCACCATCCTTTTGCGCGCCAACATCATGCGCTCGCCCGAAATCTTCAGCGCGGTGGAATCGGCGTGGGGGGCGGTGGTCGCGCCCGAGTTCGCTGACCATCTCACCGCCTACAGCAATTTCCACCGCACCCTGTGGCACGAGGTGGGCCATTATCTCGGCGTCGACAGGACCAGCGACGGCCGCGACCTCGACGAGGCGCTCGGCGCCAACGGCAATCTGCTCGAGGAGACGAAGGCGGACCTGGTCTCTCTTTTCGCCGGCGAGGAGTTGCGGCGGCGGAATTATTTCACCGCGGACCAGCTTCGCTCGCATTATGCGAGCGGGATCAATCGGACGCTGCAGAACGTCCGGCCGCGCCGGGAGCAGCCTTATCAGACGATGCAGCTGATGCAGTTCAACTGGTTCCTCGACCGCGAGGTGCTGCGCTTCGACGCGCGCACCGGCCGCCTTTCGATCGATTACGGGCGCTATCACCGCGCCGTCACCGAGCTGCTGCGCGAGGTGCTCGCCCTCCAGGATCGCGGCGACGAGGCGGCGGCCGACGCCTTCATCGCGCGCTGGAGCCGCTGGGACGAGGCGCTCCACGGCCGCATCGCGGAGGGCATGCGCGCCCGCCAGCGCTATCGCTACCGCCTGTTCACCTACGCCGCGCTGGAGGACTGAGCGCGCCTAGCGCAGCCAGAGGTAGATTTGGCGCCGGTCGATCGTCTCTTCCCGCGCGGGCGACCAGTTGGGGAAGGGGAAAGCGTGGCCGATCACGCGGGCGCCCGGCTTGAGCTCGCGGCGCAGCCTGGTTTCGAGCAAGATGTTCACGTGCGGCAGGAGATAGAGGGAGACGATGGTCGCGCCCTCCAGCGATGCCGCGAACAGATCGTCCTGAAGCAAAGCGATTCGCTCCTGCAGCCCGGCGGCGGCGATCGCGGCGGCGGCTTCGGCGATGCGCGCTGGGTCGCGCTCGATCCCGGTGCAGCGCGCGCCGCGGCGGGCGGCGGCAATCAGGATGCGCCCGTCGCCGCAGCCGAGGTCGAAGAGATTGTCGTCCGGCCCGACCACGGCGAGATCGAGCATGCGCTCGATGACGGGCTCGGGCGTGGTCCAGAAGGGCGCGTCGAGATGCTCCGGCGTCCCGGCGAACGGACCGCGCTCGGCCGCGAACGGGACGGCGCCGCTCATTCCACCCGCCGCGCGGTCCAGCCCTCGCCGCGCATCGCCGCGCCGTCGATCTCGCCTTCGTAGCTCCGTCCGCCCGCGGCGAAGCGCAGCCGGGTGCCGCGCAGCGCCACGTCGCTCAGCGCCGCGCCGCCGAGCGTGCCGCTCACCTCCTGGAAGCGCTGGTCGAGCTGAAGCACGCGTTCGGCGCCGTCCCCGTCGCTCAGCAGCCAGCGCCCGCCGGCCACGGCGGGAACGATCCAGAGATAGATATTCGCCGCATTGACCTCGCGATGCGCGTCGGGAGCCCAGTCGCCGAGGTTGAAGGCGTGGGCGACGATCCGCGTTCCCGGCCTGAGCTCGGTCAAAAGCCGCGGGCGCAGCCGCAGGTTGATCGCCGGGAGCAGGTACATGGTGACCACGGTCGCCTCGCGGATCGGCGTGTCGAACAGATCCTGGCGGCGGAAGCGGGCGCGGGGCTCGACCCCCGCGAGCTGCGCGGCGGTGATCGCCTCGCGCACCCTGTTGGGATCGATATCGACGCCGAGCGCGCGGGCGCCGCGCCGGGCCGCCTCGATCGCGATCCGGCCGTCGCCCGAGCCGAGATCGATCAGGTAGTCGTCTGGTCCGACCTCGGCCATGTCGAGCATCGCCGCAACCACCGGCCGCGGCGTCGGCACATAGGGCACGTCGAGATCGAGCTCGGCGGGCGCGATCGGAGCCGGGTTGAACGGGGCGAGGCCGCCGCCCTGGAAGGTGCAGGCGGCGAGCGTGACGCAGGCCGCGGCGGCGAGGAATCGTCTCATGGCGCCCGGTCTATCAAAGCCCCGCGCGCTTGTATCGCGTCCATTGCCGCGCCATGTGGCCGGCGATGGACACGCCCGCCCCGCCGCTTCGCGTCGCGATCATTCCGGTGACGCCGCTGCAGCAGAATTGCTGCCTGATCTGGTGCACCAGGACGATGCGCGGCGCCTTCACCGATCCCGGCGGCGACCTCGACCGGCTCAAGGCGGCGGCGAAGCAGCAGGGCGTGATGATCGAAAAGCTGCTGCTCACCCACGGCCACATCGACCATTGCGGCTCGGCCAAGCTCCTCGCCGACGAGCTCGGGGTGAAGATCGAGGGGCCGCACGAGAACGACCGCTTCTGGATCAGCCGGCTCGAGGATGACGGACGCGCCTATGGGATCACCGGCAAGCCGTTCGAGAGCGACCGCTGGCTGGTCAACGGCGACCAGGTGACGGTCGGCGAAGTGGTGATGGACGTCTATCACTGCCCCGGCCACACGCCCGGCCACGTCGTCTTCCACCATCCGGCCTCGAAGCTCGCCATCGTCGGCGACGTGCTCTTCCAGGGCTCGATCGGCCGCACCGATTTCCCGATGGGCAATCACCAGGATCTGCTCGACGCGATCACCGGGCGACTCTGGCCGCTCGGGGACGACACCGTCTTCGTCCCCGGCCACGGCCCGGTCAGCACCTTCGGCCAGGAGCGGCGAACCAACCCCTTCGTCGCCGACCGCGTGCTCGCGCGGGGCTGACTGCGGAGGGGGCGGATGCCCGTTGTGGGTGGAAAGTGAGCTCCAATTGGTATTGAATAATGCCAATGCTGATCGTCCTCACAGCCTTAGCGGCGTCGCAGATGGTTCCGCCTGAAGAGCCGCTGGCCGGGGAGCTTTTCGGGCGCATCTGGTACGATTTGCAGTCCAACGCCCTGATCGGGAATGGCAACGAGCTAGCTGCTCGCTGGTATAATGCAGGTCCCGATGGGGCCGACGCGCCCCGGCTGCACATCCAAAATCTTGCTTGCAGCGGAAGCTCCACACGCCTGCGCTGCAGTTTTGAGCTTTTTAGGGAGGGTGGGATTGCAACCACCAACCTCGGTGAGGTGGCTCCTGATCGACTGGCGTGTCGCGCGAGCTTTCGCCGATCCGGTCGCGATGGCCGCTGGTCGATTCCTCGCCTGCCGCCAGGACCTGACGGTGGTCACAGTCGCATAACGATCAGGTGCCGCGAAGAGGCCTGAAAGTCCGCAACAGGTCGAAAGCGGTCGATCGGGACAGACGGCATTTCCTACATGCCGGCCGTCTGTCATAGTGCGATTCGGCTCCTTCCATCGTTCAGTCCATTCGTATCGCGCGTCGGGGTGTCTCCGGCACCCCCCATGGCGAGTGCGAACATTCGGACCATTCGCGCCGCTTCCGGGCGTTACGACCGCACCGCCTCCGCCCGCTGGCCCGGCGAGATCTGGATGCCTTCGTAGATGGCGGGGCTCTGATAGGCGATCAGGATCGCGTAGATGGCGAGGCCGAGCAGGGCGAGCCAGCTGATCGCGATGCCGGCGACGCGGAGGAAGTTGCCGCCGGGCCGGTCCATGCCGAAGGCGTGAAGAATGCGGGCGAGGATGAAGGCGATCGCCGCGCCCCACAGCCAGAGATTGCCGCCTTGGGCGAGCTCGATCAGGCCGAGCAGGATGAGGAAGATCGGGACGTTCTCGGCGAAATTGCCGTGCGCGCGCATCCGCCGCAGCATCACCTCGTTGCCGCCATCGCCGACGCCGATCTTCAGCGGGCGCCGAAGCCGACTGACCCGAAGCGACAGCCAGATGTGCAGGATCGCGGCGGCGCCGGCGACGGTGAGCGTGATCGGCAGGATCATCGGGTGTGCCTCCTCTTGACAAAGCACGCTAAGCATGGGGCGCCGAAGCTTGCAACCGGCCCCGAAATCGCTATAGGCGGCACCCTTCCGCGAGAGCATCAGGCCGCGAGGCCAGCGGCCTTCGGCCGTTGACCGCCACCGACCCGCGCTCGCCAAAGGACAATTTCAAGAATGGAACAGGTGCCACGATGGCCGTCCCCAAGAGAAAAACCTCGCCGTCCAAGCGCAATATGCGGCGCAGCCACGATGCGCTGAAGCCGACCCAGTATCAGGAATGCCCGAATTGCGGCGAGCTTCGCCTGCCGCACAATGTCTGCCAGAGCTGCGGCCATTATAAGGGGCGTGAAATCCTGAAGACCGAGGCGTAAGACCGGCTCGAACAGGGCTTTGGGAGACGGCAATAGTGGGCAGCGCGCCGCGGATCGCGATCGATGCGATGGGTGGCGACGCCGGCCCGGCCGGCATGCTCGCCGGCGCCGCCCTTGCCTTTGAGCGTCGCGACGATCTCGGCTTCCTGCTGTTCGGCGACGAGGCGGCGATCCGGGCCGAGCTCGCCGCCCATGCCGGCCTCGCCTCGATCTGCGAGATCGTCCATTGCGACGACATCGTTTCGGGTGACGACCGGCCGAGCCAGGCGATCCGCCGCGCCAAGACCACCTCGATGGGCCAGGCGATCGCCGCGGTGAAGGACGGCGCCGCCCAGGCGATGGTTTCCGGCGGCAATACCGGCGCGATGATGGCGATGGCCAAGCTCGCGCTCCGCACGATGCCGGGAATCGACCGGCCGGCGCTCGCCGCCTTGCTGCCGACGCTCGGCGCCAACGACGTCGTCATGCTCGATCTCGGCGCCAACACCGATTGCGACACCCGCAACCTTGTCGAGTTCGCGGTGATGGGTGCGGCCTATGCCCGGGTGGTGCTCGAGCTGGAGCGGCCGCGGGTGCAGCTGCTGAACATCGGCACCGAGGAATTGAAGGGCACGGACGAGCTCAAGGCCGCCGCCGGCATCCTGCGGGATTCGCCGCACCTTCACCTGAGCTTCGACGGCTTCGTCGAGGGCGACAAGCTCTCGCGCGGCGATGTCGACGTGATCGTGACGGACGGCTTTTCGGGGAATATCGCGCTCAAATCGCTCGAAGGGACGGCGCGTTTCGTCACCGATCTGCTGAAGCGCGCCTTCACCAGCTCGGTCCGCTCCAAGATCGGCTTCCTGATCTCCCGCCCGGCGACCGAATTGCTCCGTCACCATCTCGATCCCAACAACCACAATGGCGCGGTCTTCCTCGGCCTCAACGGCCTCGTCGTGAAGAGCCACGGCGGCGCCGACACCAAGGGCGTCGCCAACGCGATCCGGGTCGCGGCGCGGATGGTGCGCGAGGACCTCACCCGCAAGATCGCCGAGGATCTCGCCCATGTCCGCGAGCGCGCGCCGCAGGCGGAGGCGGCGAAATGAGCCGCCGCGCGCTGATCGTCGGTACCGGCGCCGCATTGCCGCCGCGCCGCGTCACCAATACCGAGCTGGCGGAGCGCGTCGACACCACCCACGAATGGATCGTCGAGCGCACCGGCATCGAGGCGCGCCATGTCGCCGGCGACGGCGAGACCACGGCGACCCTGGCGACCGAGGCGGCGAAGAAGGCGCTTGCCGCGGCCGGCATCGAGGCAAAGGAGATCGGGCTGATCGTGCTCGCCACGTCCACTCCAGACCAGACCTTCCCGGCGAGCGCGACCCGCGTCCAGACCGCGCTCGGCATCGACGATTGCATCGCCTTCGACGTGCAGGCGGTCTGCACCGGCTTCCTGTACGCGCTCTCGATCGCCGACAATATGATCAAGGGCGGGATGGCCGACCATGCTTTGGTGATCGGCTCCGAGACGTTCAGCCGCATCCTCGATTGGGAAGACCGCGCGACCTGCGTCCTCTTCGGCGACGGCGCCGGCGCGGTCGTGCTCAAGGCAACGGAGACCGGGGACAAGGGCATCCTCGCCACCCGCCTCCACGCCGACGGGCGCCACGGCGATCTGCTCTATGTCGACGGCGGGGTCTCGACCACCGGCACGGTCGGCAAGCTCCGGATGAAGGGCAAGGAGGTGTTCCGCCACGCCGTGACCAACCTCGCGGCCGTGCTCGACGAAACGCTCGAGGCGGCGGGCCACGTTTCGTCCGAGATCGACTGGGTGGTGCCGCACCAGGCCAACAAGCGCATCCTCGACGCGACCGCGAAGAAGCTCGGCCTCGATCCCGCCAAGGTGATCGTCACCGTCGACCAGCATGCCAATACCTCGGCTGCCTCGGTGCCGCTCGCGCTCGATGTCGCGGTGCGCGACGGCCGGATCAAACCGGGCGACCTGATCGTGCTCGAGGCGATGGGCGGCGGCTTCACCTGGGGCGCGGCCGTGGTTCGCTACTGACGCGAATTCTTTTCGAGATCGTAACAATCTCGCCCAAAGTCCGATTGCGCTTGCGCTAGAGCACGGGTAAGGTTGCCGAATTCTCTCGCACAAGGGGGCGGCTGATGGCCGACGCAGGGACAGTTCGGAAACCGGATGCCGGGACGCTGACTCGCGCGGATCTCGCCGACATCGTGCATCGCGAGATCGGCCTTTCCCGCGCCGATTCGGCCGGCATCGTCGAGCGTGTGCTCCATCATATGTGCGCCGCGCTGGCGGACGGGCAGAACGTGAAGATTTCCGGCTTCGGCAGCTTCATCCTGCGCGACAAGGGCGAGCGGATCGGGCGCAACCCGAAGACCGGCGTCGAGGTGCCGATCGCGCCCCGGCGCGTGCTCACCTTCCGCGCCAGCCAGATCATGCGCGAGCGGATCGCCCGCGCGGGCTGAGCCCCGAATGGCCAATCCCAGCCGCAAGAGCGAACACGCCTTCCGGACCATCGGCGAGCTTGCAATCGAACTCGGCGTTCCCCAGCATATCCTGCGCTATTGGGAAACGCGCTTCCCGCAGCTGAAACCGCTGCAGCGCGCCGGGAACCGCCGCTATTACCGCCCGGACGACGTCGCGCTGGCGCGGCGTATCCATGCGCTGCTCAATCGCGACGGCTACACGATCCGCGGCGTCCAGCAATTGCTCGCCAGGGGCGATGCCGGCGAGGAAGCGGTCGCAGCGACCGGCCCGACCCCGGCCAATCAGCATCCGGTCTTCCCCGCCGAGCAGTTGCGCGCGCTCCGCCGGACCCTTGCCGACGCCCTCGCCGCCAGCGACGCCTAGTCCGCTTCGGCGTCGATTTCCGGATCGAGGTCGCGCGGGCGAATGAAACGGGTCAGCCGGCCCCTGCCCTCCGCCAGATCGCGCCAGCGCGTGATCGGGAGTTCGATCTCGGCAAGCGCGCCGGTGGGATATTTGGCGGCAAGCTCGGCATGAAGCGGGCCGTCCGAGTTCCCGGTCAGCAGCAAGGCGAGCATGTGAAAGCCCGGATTGTGGCCGACGAGCAGCAGCCGGTCGATCGTATCGTCGGTCTCGCGAACGATGGCGAGCAAGCTTGCCGAGCTGGCCAGATAGACGCGGCGGTCATAGGCGCGCGCGAGGGGCCCATAGGTCTCCGCCACCCGGTCCAGCGTCTCGAACGCGCGCCTGGCGGGCGAGGACAGCACCGCGTCGAAGCTCAGCCCGAGCGCGCGCATCTCCCGCCCCATGCGCCGTGCCGCCGCGATGCCGCGCGCGTTGAGCGGCCGATCGAAATCGTCCTGGCCGGGATCGGCCCAGCTCGATTTAGCGTGCCGGAGCAGCGTCAAGATCTTCATGCGCATCCCGCGATTCGGGTGAGCCGAGGCGCGATCTTACCCGCGCGATGGCGTCGTCGAGATGAACGCGCGCGACCCGCACCCCCGGCGGGAAGGCGGTGAGCAGCCGCGACGGCGTCGCCGCGGAAAGCAGGACGAAGACCCCGCGATCGTCCTGTCGCCGGATCAGCCGTCCGAACGCCTGGGCGAGCCGGGCGCGAACGACGCGGTTGTCATAGGCCGAGCCGCCGCCCGCCGCGCGGCGGGCGGCGTGGAGCACGGTCGGCCGCGGCCAGGGCACGCCTTCCATCACCACCAGCCTGAGCGATTCGCCCGGCACGTCGACGCCGTCGCGCAGCGCGTCGGTGCCGAGCAGGCTCGCATGCGGATCGTCGCGGAAAATGTCGACAAGCGTACCCGTGTCGATCGGGTCGACATGCTGGGCGTAGAGCGGCAGGCCGGCACGGGCGAGGCGGTCGGCGATCCGCGCCTGCACGGCCTTGAGGCGGCTGATCGCGGTGAACAGGCCCAATGTGCCGCCCTCCGCCGCCTCGATCAGACGGGCATAAGCGCCGGCGAGCGCGGCCGTGTCGCCCTTCTTCACGTCGGTGACGATCAGCACCTCGCTGTTCGCGGCATAGTCGAACGGGCTCGGCGTCTCGAACCGCGCGGCGGGCGCGTCCAGATGGGCGGCGCCGGTGCGCGCTTCGGCCGCGGCCCAGTCCTCGCCGCCGCGCAAAGTGGCCGAAGTGACCAGCACGCCGTGCGCGGGCTTGAGCACCGTCTCGGCCAGCGGCCGGGTCGGATCGAGCCAGCGCCGATGCAGCCCGACATCATATTCGCGCCCCTCGACCCGCTCGACGCTGAGCCAGTCGACGAAATCCGGGTCGGCCGGCCCGCCGATCCGCGCGGCGAGGGCGATCCAAGCGGAGAGGGTCTGAGCGCGCCATGTGAGCCCGCCGATCGCGCCCGCGACGCGGGCGCGCGCCTGCGCGTCGAGCCAATCGGGCGTGTCCTCGATCACCGCCTCCAGCCTTTTGCCGAGGGCGACGAGCGGACGGAGCAGGGATTCGAGCGCCTCGACGGCGGGGCCGGCGGCATCGACAAGCGCCGGGTCCGGCTCGGCCAGCTCGGTCTCGAGCCCGTAGCCCGCATCCTGCGCGGTCGCACGCGCGTAGACGCTGCCGCGCACCGCGCCGAGCAACCGCTCGATCGGCCCGAAAGGGTCGCTCTCGGCGAGGCGCTGCAGCCAGCCGTCCGACGGCAGCGCCCCGGCGAATTGCACCGCCGCCTCCATCGCCGCCGCGCCCGCCTCGTCATAGGAGGCGACATCCATCAGCCGCGCCGCGAGCCCACGGCGGCGACCGCGCGAGCGGCCTTCGGGGCCCATCAGCCAGCGCCTCAGCTCGATCGCCTCCTGCCCGCTGAGCGCCGAGGCGAAGGTCGAATCGGCGGCGTCGAACAGGTGATGGCCTTCGTCGAAGACGATCCGCGTGGGCGGCTGTCCTCCGTCCCGGCCGCGCGCGGCGTTGACCATCAACAGAGCATGGTTGGCGATGACGAGGTCGGCCTCCTGGCTCGCCCGCGCCGCGCGCTCGATGAAGCAGCGCCGGTAATGCGGGCAGCCGGCATAGACGCATTCGCCGCGCCGGTCGGTAAGCGCGGTCGCGCCGGCACGGCGGAACAACGAGGTCAGCCAGCCGGGCAGGTCGCCGCCGACCATGTCGCCGTCGCGCGAATAGGCCGCCCAGCGCGCGACCAGCTGGGCGAGGACCGCCGCGCGCCCGTTAAAGCCGCCTTGAAGAGCATCTTCCAGATTGAGCAGGCAAAGATAATTCTCCCGCCCCTTGCGGATCACGATCTTGCGTTTGCGCTCGACTTCGTCCGCGAAGAGCCGCCCGCCCTCGCGGTCTAGCTGGCGCTGGAGCGCCTTGGTGAAGGTCGAGACCCAGACCGCGCCGTCCGCCGCCTCGGCCCAGAGCGAGGCGGGGGCGAGATAGCCCAAAGTCTTGCCGATCCCGGTCCCCGCCTCGGCGAGCAGCAGGTTCGGCTGTCCCTCCCGCGCGCGCGGCGCGAACACCCGCGCCGCCGCCGCGGCATAATCGCGCTGGCCCTCGCGCGGCTCCGCGCCGCGGCCGACCAGAGCGGCGAGGCGTTCGCGCGTCTCCTCCTCGTCGAGCCGGACCGGGCGCGGCTGGGCGCGGCCGCCGCCCTCCTCCCATTCGGGCAGGCGGCTGAACAGCCAGCGCTCGTCACGCTCGGGTCGCCTGAGCCGCCGCGCGATCGCGGAGCCCCAGGGCCAGCGCAGCCGGTGCAGCGCTTGCGCCGACGCCCAGGCGCCCTCGCGCTCCGGCCAGTCGCCCGCCAGCGTCGCAAGCAAGGTCGCGGCCGCCTCGCGCAGGAATTCGGCCGCCGCTTCCTCCCCTTCCGGCGGCGCGAGACCGAGCGCGTCGGCGATCCCTTTGGGCGTCGGCACCGCGAACCGCGCCGGATGCACGAAAGCGTACAGTTCGAGCAGGTCGAGCCCGTTCAGATCGGGATAGCCGAGCCGGTTGCCGACCAACGGCGCGTTCAGCATGATCATCGGCGTCTCGGCCGCGCGCGCGATCGCCGCGCCGCGCCCGACCGCCTCGACCCGGCCATCGCCATGCGAGATCCAGATGCCGGCATGGGTTGCGTGGAGCGCCGGATAGGGCAAAGAGGCCGCCATCCGCCGGTGATGGCCCCTGCGGAACGAAAGGGCAACAGTGTCGGTCCCCACCGAGCTCCGAGACGCGGCGAAAGTTTCGAAGGCCTGGCCCTATGAGGAGGCGCGCAAGCTGCTGAAGCGCTATCCGGACGGGCCGCCGACGGGCGGCATCGTCTTCGAGACCGGCTACGGCCCCTCGGGCCTGCCGCATCTCGGCACCTTCCAGGAGGTGGCGCGCACTTTGATGGTCCGCCACGCGCTCGCCGAGATGGTCGACTGGCCGAGCCGGCTCATCGCTTTCTCCGATGACATGGACGGAATGCGCAAGGTCCCGCCCGGCGTGCCGCACCAGGACATGATGCACGAACATCTCGATCAGCCGCTCTCGAAGGTGCCGGACCCTTATGGTTGCGGGCACGAAAGCTATGCCGACCACAATAACGGGCTGTTGCGGCAGTTCCTCGACCGGTTCGGCTTCGACTACGAGTTCCTGGCCTCCTCGGACTGCTATTTCTCGGGACGCTTCGACGAGGCGTTGAAGAGCGTGCTCCGCAGTTACGACGCGATCATGGGCGTGATGCTGCCGACGCTGGGCGAGGCGCGGCGCAAGACCTATTCGCCGGTGCTGCCGATCAGCCCGAAGAGCGGCAAGGTGCTGCAGCTGCCGATCGAGCTGCTCGACGCCGAGACAGGGATGGTCGCCTTCGAGGACGAGGGCGAGCGGATCGAGCAGTCGATCCTCTCCGGCGGCGCCAAGCTGCAGTGGAAGGTGGACTGGGCGATGCGCTGGGTCGCGCTCGGCGTCGATTACGAGATGTCGGGCAAGGATCTGATCGATTCGGTCACGCAGAGCAGCAAGATCGCCCGCATCCTCGGCGCCCGCTCGCCGGAGGGCTTCAACTACGAGATGTTCCTCGACGAGAATGGCGAGAAGATCTCGAAGACCAAGGGCAACGGCGTCACCATCGACGAATGGCTGACCTACGCGCCCGAGGAGAGCCTCGCTTTCTACATCTACCGCGATCCCCGGAAGGCGAAGCAATTGAGCTTCTCGGTAATCCCGAAGGCGGTGGACGAGTATTATCAGTTTCTAGCGGCGTATCCCGAGCAGGAATTGGAGAAGAAGCTCGGCAATCCTGTGCATCACGTCCATGCGGGTAATGTGCCCGACGTTGATTTGCCGATCAGTTTCAGCCTGTTGCTGAACTTGGTGGGCGCGGCAGGCACGGCTGACGATGGTGTGGTGTGGGGTTTCGTCGACAAGTATCTCAAGAAGCTGAACCCCGATGAGTGGGCATGGGCGCATCTCCACGACGCCATCGACAGACTGATCGGATACGCAATCGCCTATTTTAGAGATTTCGTAGCGCCAGCGCTGGATCGACGTGCGCCGACTGCGGCTGAAGCATCAGCACTCAGAGATTTGGATGATCGGTTAGGCCAACATGGGAATTATGACCCGGTCGAGATACAGAATCTGATCTACGAAGTCGGCAATGCGCATTACGAAAAAGAAGCGCTGCGCGACTGGTTCAGAGCGCTCTATGAAACCTTGCTCGGGTCAAGCCAAGGCCCCCGAATGGGCAATTTCATCGCCCTCTACGGGATCGACGACACCCGCAAGCTGATCGCAGAGGCGCTCGCGCGTTAGCCTGCCCGGCGGCTGGCGATCCAGTCGTCGATCTTGCGCTCGAGCACGGCGAGCGGCAGCGCCCCGGTCATCAGCACCTGGGCGTGGAACTCGCGGATGTCGAAGCGGTCGCCCAGCGCCCGCTCGGCCCGCTCCCGCAGCTCCAGGATCTTCAGCTGCCCGATCTTGTAGGAAAGCGCCTGGCCGGGAATGGCGATGTAGCGCTCGACCTCGGTCGTCGCCTGAGTCTCGCTGACGCCGCTGTTCTCCAGCATGTAGCGGATCGCCTGCTCGCGGGTCCAACCCATGGCATGGATGCCGGTGTCGACGACGAGCCGGATCGCCCGATACTGGTCGGCATTGAGGCCGCCGAAGCGCTGATAGGGGTCGCTTTCCATGCCGAGCTCGTCCCAGAGCGTCTCCGCATAGAGGCCCCATCCCTCGACATAAGCGGTGTTGCCGCCGAAGCGCATGAAAGCGGGCAGCGCCTCATTCTCGTTGGCAAGGCTGATCTGAAAATGATGCCCCGGCGCGCCCTCGTGGAGATAGAGCGCCTCCATGCCGTGGGTCCGGCGCGAGGGGAGGTCATAAGCGTTGTAGTAGAAAATGCCCGGTCGGGAGCCGTCGGGCGTGCCGTTTTGATAGGAGCCGGTCGAGGCGTTGCGCTCGCGGAATTCCTCGACCTCACGAATCTCGAGGCGGGTGCGCGGCAGAGTCGAGAAGAGCTCACCGAGCCGCTGATCGACGCGGCGGCCGATCGCATAATAGCCCTCGCGCATCTCGTCGCGATTGGCGGCGGCGAAGCGCGGATCGGTGCGCAGATATTCGAGGAATTGCGGGAGATCGCCCTCGAAGCCGACGCGCTGGCGGATCGCCTCCATCTCGGCGCGGTTGCGCGCGACCTCGCGCAGGCCGATCTGGTGCACCTCCTCGGGCGTCATCGGCAGGGTCGTGTTCGATTCGACGAGGCGGCGGTAGAGCCGGTCGCCGCCCTGCATGTGGACGAGGCCCACACCTTCGCGGGCGCGCGGAAGATATTCGTTCTGGAGGAAATCGCGGAGGCGCCGGTAGGCGGGATAGATGCCGTCGCGGATGATCTCGAGATGCGCCTGGCGCAGTCGCGCCCGCTCCGCCTCGGGAACCTCGTCGGGAAAATTCGCGACCGGGCCGAAATAGGGTGATTCCTCCGGCGGCGCGGCGAGCTGGGTGTCGAGCTGGCCGATCACATTGCGGATCGTCAGCTGGGTCTCGACCACCCCCGATTCGAGGCCCTGGCGGAAACGGGCGATGACGCGGTCGAACGCGTCGATGAACTGGCGGTGGCGCCTGAGATTGTTCTCATAATCCTCGACATTGCGGAACGGCGCGGCGCTGCGGCCCGAGGCGAAGACCGGGTAGAAGGTGTGAAAGCCGGTGAAATGGTTGAGCGGCCGCACCGCGGTCAGCGCGAGCATGTCGGGCTCGAGATCGACGAGATTGTCCCGAGTCTGATATTCGAACACGTCATAGGCGATGCGATCGGTGGGGTTGAGGGCGTTTCGGTCGATCGCGCGGAGCGCCGCCAGGTCCGCCTCGGCCGCCTCGCGCTCGGCGGCGAAATAGGCGTCGGTGCCGAAATCGCCGAGCCGGTCGGCATAGCGATAGTCGCCGCGGAACATCGCCTGGATCGGATTGCGCCGGAGCGAGGCCTCGTCGCTCTCGCGGAACAGGCGGTGGAGGCGCTGGCCCGCAGTCTCCGCGGCCGCCGCGGCGGGCGGCGGCGCCTGGGCGAGCGCCGGCGCGGCGCCGGACAGCAGGAGCAAGGCGAGCAAGGCGCTGCGGGTCATGGTTCGAATACTCCTGTGAAATCGGGTCAGGCGGCGCGGCGGCTGGCGATCCAGTCGTCGATCTTGCGCTCGAGCACGGCGAGCGGCAGCGCCCCGGTCATCAGCACCTGGGCGTGGAACTCGCGCAGGTCGAAGCGGTCGCCGAGCGCCGCCTCGGCGCGGGCGCGCAGCTCGAGGATCTTGAGCTGGCCGATCTTGTAAGCGAGCGCCTGGCCCGGAATGGCGATGTAGCGCTCGACCTCGGAAACCACCTCGGTGCGGCTCATCCCGCTATTGTCGAGCATATACTGGATCGCCTGGTCGCGGGTCCAACCCTTGGAGTGGATGCCGGTGTCGACGACCAGCCGCATCGCGCGCAGCATCTCGTCGTTGAGGCCGCCGAAGCGCTGATAGGGATCGGTCTCCATGCCGAGCTCGTCCCAGAGCGTCTCGGCGTAGAGCGCCCAGCCCTCGACGAAGGCGGTGTTCCCGCCGAAGCGCATGAAATTGGGCAGCGCCTCATTCTCGTTGGCGAGGCTGATCTGGAAGTGGTGCCCCGGCGCGCCCTCGTGGAGGTAGAGCGTCTCCATCCCGTAGGTCCGGCGCGAGGGGAGATCGTAGGCATTGTAGTAGAAGACGCCGGGCCGCGAGCCGTCCGGCGTGCCGTCCTGATAGGAGCCGCCCGCCTCGTTGCGCTCGCGGAAGGCCTCGACCTCGCGGATCTCGAGGCGGGCCCGCGGCAGGGTCGAGAAATACTGCCCGATCCGCTCGTCGACCTGGCGGCCGATCGCGTAATAGCGCTCGCGCATCCATTCGCGGCTCTCGGGCTCGAACTGGCGGTCGGTGCGCAGGTGCTCGAAGAACTGGGCGAGGGTGCCGTTGAAGTTCACTCGGCTACGGATCGCGTCCATCTCGCCGCGGATGCGGGCGACCTCGGACAGGCCGATATTGTGGACCTCGTCCGCGGTCAGCGGCAGCGTCGTATTGTCCTGGATGCGGCGCTGGTAGAGGCGGTCGCCGCCGCGCATGTGGACGAGGCCGACGCCCTCGCGCGCATGCGGCAGATATTCGGTCTGGAGGAACTCGCGCAGGCGCCGGTAGGCGGGGTAGATGCCGTCGCGGATCACCGCGATCAGCTCGGCGCGTAGCCGCGCCCGCTCGGCCTCCGGCACGGCCTCGGGGAAGTTCTGCAGCGGCCCGGCATAAGGCGATTCCTCCGGCGCGACGGCGAGCTGGGTGTCGAGCTGCTGGATCACGTTGCGGATGGTGAGCTGGGTCTCGACCACGCCCGAGGCGAGGCCCTGGCGGAAGCGGCCGATCGCGCGGTCGATGCCGGTGACGAATTGTTGGTGGCGGCGGACGTTGTTCTCGTAATCCTCGACATTGCGGAACGGCGCCGCGCTCCGGCCCGAGGCGAAGACTGGATAGAAAGTGTGGAAGCCGGAGAAATGGTTGATCGGCCGCACCGCGGTCAGCGCCAGCATGTCCGGCTGCAGGTCGATCAGGTTGTTGCGCGTCTGGTGCTCGAAGACGTCGTAGGCGAGCCGGTCGGTGGCGTTGAGCGCGGCGCGGTCGATGGCGCGCAGGGCCGCGAGGTCGCGCTCGGCGGCGGCGCGCTCGGCGGCGAAATATTCGTCGGTGATATAGTCGCCGAGTCGGTCGGCGTAGCGGAAGTCACCGCGGAACATCGCCTGGATCGGATTGCGCCGCAGCGAATCCTCGTCGCTCTCGCGGAACAGGCGGTGGAGGCGCTGGCTCGGCGTCTCCTGGGCGGTGGCAGCGGCGGGCTGGGCGGGCGCCAGGGTCTGGGCCAGCGCTGGCGCGGCGGCGGCGATAGCGGCGAAAGAGACGGCGGCGAGCATGAAGGCGCGAACGGTCATTGTGCAAATCCCCACTCTTGGTGTGGGAGTGCCATAATACAGCAGGGCGGGCGCCGCAATCGCCCGAAACGATTTCAGTAGGTCGGGACGGCGGACGGGTGCCAGGGCCGCTCGCGGTGCCACTTGGTGATGATATATTTGACGCCTTCGGTGACCGGCAGGCCTTGGTGCAGCGAGACGCGGTTGGGATGCCCGTCCGGCGTCATATTGTTCCAGGTGAGCAGATTGCCGACGCGCGGCGCGACCTTGATCGCGGCTTCGGGAAAGGCGGTCTGGCCGCCGCTCGCCGGCGCGTTCAGGAAGACCATCGCGGTCCACGTCCGCTGGCCGCCGCAGCGCTCCATCTCGTCCCAATAGGGCTCGCCGATATGGAAGAAATCGTGATGCTCCTTGAACTGCTGGCCGACCGCGTAGCGCTGGCCCTGGATGGTCTCGCCATGGCTCGGCTCGATCCCCATGAGGTTGGCGATCTTGCGCTCGACCTGGATCACCATCGGATCGTCCGGATCGAGATTGCAGCTTTCGCTGGTGCGGAATTCGGGGTCGCTCGTGGGAGAGAGGAGCTGGGAGGGCATGCGATTGCGGTCGATCAGCCGGATCAGCCCGGCGCATTCGGCCGGGGTCAGGAAATCGCGCGCGACGAAGATCTCCAGGGTCTTGGAGGGTATCTGCAAGACCGTCGGATTGGCGAGTAGCCGCCGCCGCACCGTCTCGCCGATCCTCACCTTGTAGTCGTCACCCTCCAGTTCCACGCTCACGCTCCGCCACGAATCGTCGGGGCTCCAATGCGACAGGGGTCGAAGGCCTGACAAGCGAAAAGCCCGGAGCGTCTCCGCCCCGGGCTTCCGTCCTTCAGTTCGATCCGCGAGCGGCCTACCAGAAGAAGCTGTAGATCACGTCGATCACTTCGCCGGTATAGACGTCGACCAGCAGCACGTCGTCATAATAGCGCACCCACTGAGTCCCGTACGGCGCCGGCGGCAGCCGGTAGTAGAACGGGTCGTCGATCCAGTAGCGCTGGCTGTAGAAGAGCGGCTGCAGGATCAGCCCGATCGAGAAGCGCCGGTAGCTCCAGTCCCGATAGGGCGAATAATAACGCGACCCGCGGAAAATGTTGCGGTTGCTGTAGCGCCAGCGCTGCCAGTCGTAGCGGCGGTCGTTGCGCCAGCTCCGGTTCCAGTCGCGCCGGTCGGAGCGGCGGTCCTGACGCCAGTCGCGGCGGTGGTCGCGACGGTCCTGGCGCCAGTCGCGCCGGTCGCCGCGGCGGTCCTGCCGCCAATCCCGGCGGTCTTCGCGACGATCCTGATGGACGTCCTGCCGCGCCTCGCGGTTCGCGGCGCGCTGTTGCTGCACGACCTCGCGATATTGCTCCTGGGAACCGTAACGCCGCGCATTTTCGCGCGCCGTGCGATCGTAACGCTCCTGGTGCTGGCGCATCCGCGGATCGGTGCGCGAGCCGCCCCAGCCCGGGACCGGCTGCGCCTGCGGCTGGGCCACACGTTGCTGACGGACCTGCTGACGCGTCTGCGGCGCCCGCTGCTGGCGGGCCTCCTGACGCGATTCGCGGCGTTCCTGCCGCGCCTCGCGGCGTTCGGACCGCGCTTCGCTACGGTCGCCGCCGCGGCGTTGTGCTTCGGCCGCGATCGGGGTCATCACCGTCGCCGCCATGATCATTGCCATCAATGCCTTGCGCATCGAATCACTCCTTTACTGCATGGCGGCGATAAGCTCCGCCCGATAGGATGTCTTGTGCACCAGACCGGATGAGCGGTTGCTGAACCGGGCGGCAATCGAAGCGAAAGAAAGCGAGCGAAATCAGCGACTCGGCGGCGCACGACCGGCTCTCGGACGGCGCGGCTCGGCGCGGATCGCCGGCACCTCGCGCGCCGCGTCCTCCGGGCTGATTCCCGGCGGTGGCGCGGCGGAGACGGTCTCCCGCCCGGTCTTGATCCTGACCGCGCGGCGGATCGATTCGCGCAGGCGCGGATAAATGCCGCAGCGGCAGATATTGGAGATCGCGGCGTCGATCTGCTGGTCGGTCGGGCTGTCGTTGCGGTCGACCAGAGCGGCGGCGGCCATGACCACGCCCGGGATGCAATAGCCGCACTGGACGACGAAATCCGCGGCGAAGGCCTGCTGCACCGGGTGCGAGCGGTCGCGCGACAGGCCCTCGATGGTGGTGACGAAGCTGCCCTCGAGCTCGCCGATCGGCACCCGGCAGCTGCGCACCGCATTGCCGTCGACATGGACGGTGCAGGCGCCGCAATGGCCGGTGCCGCAGCCATATTTGGCCCCGGTGAGGTTGGAGGCGTCCCTCAAGGCCCAGAGCAGGGGCGTCTCCGGATCCATCCGGTAGTGGACGGGCTGGCCGTTCACGGTAAAGCGGGTCATGGCCGGGTCTTAAGGCGGGAGCTTGAGCATGGGAAGCGAGCGGATCGCGGTGGAGATCGAGGGGGGCGTCGCCCATGTCGAGCTGACCCGGCCCGACAAGTTCAACGCGATGGACAAGGAGATGTTCGCCGCGATCGGCGACACCTTCCAGGCGCTCGGCCGCGACCCGCAGGTGCGGGCGATCCTGCTCTCCGGACGGGGCAAGCATTTCACCGCCGGGCTCGACCTCGAATATGCCTCGCGCCAGTTTCCGAAGAGCGACGATCCCGGCCGCGCGGCCGAGGCGCGGCTTCGCCACATCGAATGGCTGCAGGACGCGTTCGGCGCGGTCGAGGCGGCGCGGCCGCCGGTGGTGGCGGCGATCCAGGGCGGCTGCATCGGCGCCGGCGTCGATCTCGCCTCGGCATGCGACCTCCGCGTCGCCGGCGCCGACGCCTTCTTCCAGGTCGCCGAGGTCGATGTCGCGATCACCGCCGACCTCGGCACGCTGCAGCGGCTCGGCTATCTGATCCCGCAAGGCGTGCTCAGGGAGCTGACCTATACCGGCCGGCGGATGGGCGCCGAGGAAGCGGCGCGCTATGGCCTGGTCAACGAAATCGCGGAGGATCCGGTTGCCGCCGGGATGGCGCTGGCGCGGACGATCGCCGCCAAATCGCCGCTCGCCGTTGCAGGGGCGAAGCGCAGCCTCAATCACAGCCGCGGCCGGCCGATCGAGGAAGGGCTGCGCGACGTCGCCGTCTGGAATGCCGCGACCCTGGTCAGCGCGGACCTCAATGAGGCGATCCGGGCGCGGCTCGGCAAGACCGAGGCGCGGTTCGGCCCGCTCGACGACTGACGCGCGGAACCCGAGGCGGCGGGGGGTCGTTGGCCCGGCATCGACACCTTTCAGTGGAGCGTAACCCCATGTCCACCATTCCCAACACCGCCATGCCCCATGCCAAGGCCGCGCCCGAGGGCGAGGACTCCCCCTCGCGCGGCGCGATGCTGCGCGACGGCGCCAGGAGCATCGCCGACAAGGCCAGGGCCCATCCCAGGACCTCCGCCGCGATCGGCGCCGGCGTGATCGCCGCGACCGCGGG
>NZ_JBQTJC010000287.1:0-12528 GCF_052387495.1 Sphingosinicella sp.
TTCGTCCTGCCCGGCGTCGGTCGCGCACTCGAGCCGGATCGCCCGCTTGAGCGCGGCGAGGCTCTCCGGCGCATTGGCGAGGATCGCGTCGAGCAACGGCGCTTCGTGCGCGCCGCACAGCTCGACCAGGCCGATCCGCGCTGCCTCCGCGGCGTCGATGCTCGCGGCGGTGAGCAGCAGCCGCGCCGCTTGCCCCGGACCGACGAGGGAGACGAGGCGGTGCACGTCCTGCTGAGGATAAGAGATGCCGAGCTTGGCCGGGGTGATCGCGAAGCGCGCGGTCTCGCTCGCCAGCCTCAGGTCGCAGGCCATGGCGAGCGCGACGCCCGCGCCGTAGCAGGCGCCCTCTATCCGGGCGATGGTTGGGATCGGCAGGCCCGCCAGCCGATCGAGCCCGGCGCCCATGCCGGTCCGGAAGCGCGTCCGGAGCGCCGCGTCGCGATTGAGCGCGGGAAAGTCCTTGAGATCGGCCCCGGCGCAGAAAGTGCCGCCCGCCCCTGAAAGGACCAGTATGCGGGCCGGCGACCGCGCCACCTCCTCCAGCCGCGCCCCCAACTCGTCCCAGCCGGCCAGCGGAATCGCGTTGCGCGCCTCCGGCCGCTCGAGCGTCAGCCGGGCGATCTCGCCGTCCTGATCGAGGCGGAACATAGCGCCTTCCATGCCGCGCACGGGACCCTTTGTCTCGACAAAAAAGGCCGGGCGCCAGTTAAGCGGCGCCCGGCCAATAGGGGGCCGCGGCGCCCGTCCGGTGGAGGCGGGGACCGCGGGCGAATGTCGGTGGCCCACGGGCACACCTCGACTCGTCACCACCAGCGGAGCAAGGGCCGTGCCAGAACGGAATCCTGCGCTTCCCGATGGTTAACGGGTAAAAAGCGCTGTTCCGATCCGGGACGCGCGGGTCAGCGAAGCCTGGTTTGGGACAGCCACCAGCCGGGCCGGGCCGCGGCGATCCGGGCGGCGGCGGCATCGCGCGCGGCCTCGCTGTCGTAGAGGCCGAAGCAGGTTGCGCCCGAGCCTGACATGCGGGCGAAGCGGGCGCCAGACAGCGCCTCCAGCACCGCGCCGATCTCCGGCACGAGGCGGCGCGCGGCGGGCTCGAGATCGTTGCGGCCTTCGCGCCAGTCGCCGAGCGGGCCGCGGTCAACCCCATCCCAGCCGGCGAAGACGGTAGCGGTGGAAAGCGGAACGCGCGGACTGACCAGCAGGATCGGTGTTCCGGACAGGTCCGGCGCTTCGACCGCTTCCAGCCGGTCCCCCCTGCCCTTGCCGCGCGCGGTTCGGCTGAGCAGGCAGGCCGGGACGTCCGCGCCGAGTCCAGCGGCGATCTCCTCGAGGTTGGCGCGGCCGCCGCCCAGCAGCCGCAGCGCGGCGGCCGCATCGGCCGAGCCGCCGCCGATCCCGGCGGCGACCGGAAGCATCTTGTCGAGGACCAACGCCCGGTCGCTCACGCCCAGCGCGCGCGCCGCCTTCAGCACGAGATTGTCGGCCGCCCCTTCCAGCGCGGCGGCGAATGGCCCGGTGACGCGCAGCGACAACTCGTTCGAAGGCGCGGCACTTAACACATCCCCGTCCTCGCAAAAGGCGAACAGGGTTTCGATGTGGTGATAGCCGTCCGCTTCGCGCCCGCGCACGTGCAGCGCCAGGTTCAGCTTGGCATAGGCCGTCTCGCGCATCAGCGCGCGGCGAGCTGGGGCGTCAGGCCGCTTTCGATCTTGGCGTCGAGCCGCGTGGCGTCCTCGCCCTCGGCGTAGACCCGCGCCGCCGTCCAGGCGAAGCGCGCCTCGGCGCGGCGGCCGACCGAATAATAAGCATCGCCGAGATGCTCGTTGATCTCGACGTCCGCCGGGGCGCCCTGAGCGGCCTGCTCGAGCAGGGCGATCCCCTCCTCCCGCTCGCCCTTCAGGAACAGCGCCCAGCCGAGCGAATCGGTAATCGCCGCATTGTCGGGCGCAAGCCGGTGCGCCTCGCGGATCAGCCGCTCGGCCTCCGCCATATTCTCGCGCCGCTCGAGCTGGGCGTAGCCGAGATAGTTGAGCACCAATGGCTCGGTCGGCGCGAGCCGATAGGCTTCGCTCAGGGCGGCGCGCGCCTGCGGCCAGTCGCCCGCCTCGTCATGGGCGCCGCCGCGCAGCAGCCAGAGCGCCCATTCGGGGTAAGCAGCCGGATCGGAACCGCGCAGCTCGAGCGCGCGGGCGAAAGCCGTGGCGGCATCGGCGGGACGCTGGAGCGACATCAGGACCTCGCCGAGACGGACCTGGTCCGCGGCGCGGGCGGAGGCGGCGCGCGCTGCGGCCTCCGCCTCGCCGAGCGCGTCCTGATTGCGGCCGCCGTCGATCAAGAGGCGGATGCGCTGATCGCGGACGGTCTCGGCATAGGGATCGGAGTCAGGGACGTTGGCGAGCATCGCCACGGCGCTTTCGTGCCGGTCCTCCTGTCCGGCGAGCTCGGCGGCGACCATCCAGGTCTCGCTGCTGTCCGGCGCGAGCCAGGTGGCGAGGCTGGCGAAGGTGGCGGCGACCGAGGTCACGTCCTGCGCGTGGAGATCGAGCGAGAGGCGGATGAGGAATTCGGCGATGCCGTCCGCGGCGCTGTCGATCGCGCCGGGGACGGGGCGGCCCTGCTCGATCAGCCGGCGGGCGACGATGGCGGGCGGCTCGTCGCTTTGCAGCAGCGCCAAAGCGCCGTCGCGCTGGCCCCGCGCGGCGAGCGTGGCGGCGGCGGCGATGCGCAAGCGCAGGCCGCGCGGACCCGGCGCCGCGGTCGACTGGCCGATCTGCGCCGGTCCTTCCGGCCGGTTGAGCGCGACAAGCAGCAGCGGCCGGTGCTCGGCGGCATAGGTGGCGGTCATCCCGCTCGCATCGGTGGCGGAGAGGAAGGAAAGCGGGTCGCCCTGCCCGGAGCCGAGCGCGAGCCAAGCGCGCAGCACCGGCACCGAGAAAGCGAAGAGATTGTCGCGCTCGATCGCCTCGACCTGTCGACGCGCCGCCGCCCAGTCGCGCTCGCGCACGGCGGCGGCGAGCAGCAGGAAGCGGGCGTCGGGCAGCAGCGCGTTGCTGGTCTCGAGCACGCGCGCGGCGCGGACGGCCAATGCCCAGTCGCCCGCCTCGACGGCATGGCTCAGCGCCTGGCCGGCGACGATCTCGTTGCCGGGCGCGCCGCTGAGCGCGGCGGCATAGCCCGCGCTCGCCTGCCGGGTCTCGCCGGACGCGGACGCCACCCGCGCCTGGACATAGGTGTTCAGCGTCGTCGCCTGGTCGGCGCGCGCGGGAGTCGCGAGAGCAACGGCGGCGACCGTGGCGAGCGCGAGAGCACGCGCGGAAAGCTCACATATTGGGGTAATTGGGGCCTCCTCCGCCTTCCGGGACGACCCAGTTGATGTTCTGGGTCGGGTCCTTGATGTCGCAGGTCTTGCAGTGGACGCAATTCTGCGCGTTGATCTGAAGTCTGGTCCTCCCCGCCTCCTCGACGAATTCGTAGACCCCGGCGGGGCAGTAGCGCGCCTCCGGCCCGGCATAAAGCTCCAGGTTCACTTCGACCGGGATGTCCGCGTTTCTCAGCGTCAGGTGGATCGGCTGGTCTTCCTCGTGATTGGTGTTCGACAGGAACACCGAGGAGAGCCGGTCGAAGCTGATCACGCCGTCGGGCTTGGGATAGGCAATCGGCGCGACCATGTCCTTGCGCCACAGCGTCTCGTGATCGGCATGGTGCTTCATCGTGAAGGGCAGGCCGATCCGGAGCTGGCGCATCCACATGTCGGCGCCGGCGAAGATGGTGCCGAAGGTGCCGCCATATTTGGCGACCAAGGGCTCGACGTTGCGGACCTTCTTGAGCTCGGCGGCGATCCACGAATTGCGCAGGTTCGCCTCGTAATCCTCGAGCGTGTCGCCGGCGCGGTCGGCGGCGATCGCCGCGAAGGCGGCCTCGGCGGCGAGCATGCCGGATTTCATCGCCGTGTGGCTGCCCTTGATCCGGGGCACGTTGACGAAGCCCGCCGAGCAGCCGATCAGCGCGCCGCCCGGAAAGGCGAGGGTCGGCACCGACTGCCAGCCGCCCTCGTTGATCGCGCGCGCGCCGTAGGAGACGCGCTTGCCGCCTTCGAGAAAGTCGCGAATCGCGGGATGCTGCTTCCAGCGCTGAAACTCCTCGAACGGCGAGAGATACGGGTTGCGGTAGCTGAGCGCGACGACGAAGCCCAAAGCGACCTGGCCATTTGTCTGATGGTAGAGGAAGCCGCCGCCCCAGGCGTCGTCGAGCGGCCAGCCCTGGGTGTGGATGACGCGGCCGGGCTGGTGCTTTTCGGGATCGATGTCCCACAGCTCTTTCAGCCCGATTCCATAGACTTGCGGCTGGCTATCGCGATCGAGCTCGAAGATCCGCTTCAATTCCTTGGTGAGGTGGCCGCGCACGCCTTCGGCGAAGAAGGTATATTTGCCATGCAGCTCCATGCCGGGCTGGTAGTCGCCCTTGTGGGTGCCGTCGCGGGCGACCCCCATGTCGCCGGTAGCTACGCCCTTCACCGAGCCGTCCTCGTTGAACAGCACCTCCGCGGCGGCAAAGCCGGGGAAGATCTCCACCCCCAGCGCCTCGGCCTGCCCGGCGAGCCAGCGGCAGAGATTGCCGAGGCTGAGCGTGTAGGTGCCCTTGTTGTTCATGAAGGGCGGCATCAGGATGTGCGGGAAGCTGTATTTGCCCTTCTCGCTCAGCACCCAATGCTCGTTCCGGGTCACCGGCACGGTGAGCGGGCTGTCCAGTTCCTTCCAGTTCGGCAGCAGCTCGTCGAGCGCCTTGGGATCGACCACCGCGCCGGAAAGAATGTGCGCGCCGACCTCGGAGCCCTTTTCGAGGATGCAGACGCTGAGCTCGCGCCCCGCCTCGTCGGCGAGCTGTTTGAGGCGGATGGCGGCGGCGAGGCCGGCGGGCCCGGCGCCGACAATCACCACGTCGTAGGGCATCGACTCCCGCTCTGCCATGCAAGGACTCCCCTCGTCGCGCTTCGCCAACGTCTGGCAGATAAACAGCACTATTACGATTGACCAGCCCGGCGGGGGCTGACTCTATGGCCCGGTTCAGCGGGGGAACGGGACCTTATGTCCACGGATCGGGCGGCGAGCGCCCTCAAATGGTGGAGCGATGCCGGCGTCGATACGATCGTCGCCGAGGAGCCGCGCAACTGGCTCGTCCCGGCGCCTGCGAAGCCCGCGCCGGAGGCCGAACCCGAAGCACCCGCGGCGATGCCGGCGACGCTGGACGCCTTCCAGGCCTGGCTGGCGAGCGCACCCTTCCCCTTCGCGCCGCCCTCTTCCCCACGCCTCGCTCCGACGGGCGATCCCGCAGGCGGGCTGATGGTGATGACCGACATGCCGGCGCTCGGCGGCGGCTTCTTCGGCGACGAGGCGGACGGGCTGTTCGACCGGATGCTGGCCGCGATCGGGCGCGGGCGCGAGACGATCTACCTCGCATCGCTCTCGCCGGTGCGGACGCCGAGCGGCGCGCTCGACCGGTCCAGCGAACGGGCCCTGGCCGAAATCGCCCGCCACCATATTGGGCTGGCCGCGCCCAAGGCGCTGCTGCTGTTCGGCGACGCCTGCGCGCGGGCGCTGCTCGGCATGCCGGTGACCAAGGCGCGCGGCCGCTGGCACACGCTCGCCACGCCGGCGGGCGAGATCAAGACTTTGGTCACGATCAAGCCCGACAATCTGGTCGACCAGCGCGGGCTCAAGAAGCTCGCCTGGGCCGATCTGCAAATGCTCATGGAGGAACTGACGCCATGAAGAGATTGACCGGAACGCTGCTGGCGGCCGGGCTGATCCTCGCCGCCGCCCCCGCCTTCGCGAACGACATGGGCGATCAGGGCCGGGCGCCACGCGCGGCGCGGGCCTTCGATATCCAGGCCCAACTCAGCCAGAGCGAGCGCGACAATTACCGATCGATCTTCGCGGACTTGCGGATGCGCAACTGGGCGAGCGCGGCCGGGCGGCTCGACGGGATGCGCTCGGGGCCGCTGCACGACCTCGCCCGGGCGATGCTCTACACCATGCCTGGCTCGCCGCCTGTCGAGTTGGAGCCGCTGCGCAGCCTGCTCGAGCGGGGGCGGCATTTGCCGCAGGCGGGCGACCTCGCCCGGCTTGCCACCGTGCGCGGCGCGACCAGCCTCCCCGACATTCCGCAGCAGCAACGCCTAGCCGGCCTGCCCGGCCAGCCGCGTCGCGCCCGCGCCCGCGCGATCCGGGGCGACGCGGTCGCCGACCGGCTCGAGCCCTTGATCCAGCCCCTACTCGTCGCCGACCAGCCTTCGGAAGCCGAGGCGATCTTCGCCGCGCGCGCCGCCGATCTCTCCCCCGAGGCGCGCACCGCCTTTCAGCAGCGCATCGCCTGGGTCTATTTCCTCAACGGCCGCGACGCCGAGGCGCGCCGCATCGCCGACGAGGCGCGGCGCGGCCCGACCGAATGGGCGCTGCACGCAGAATGGGTGGCCGGGCTTTCGGCCTGGCGGATGCGCGATTGCGCCGCGGCGTCCGCCCATTTCGCCACCGTCGCGGCGCGCTCGGGCGATGTCGAACTCTCCGCCGCCGGCCATTAGTGGGGGGCGCGCGCGGACACGGCCTGCGGCCATCCGGACCGGGTGCAGGGCCGGCTGCAGGCGGCGGCCCGGCTCGGCGAGACCTTTTACGGCTTGCTCGCGCAAAGCGCGCTCGGCATGCGCGTGGTGCCCGCCGCGTTCGATCCGCTGAGCGCCGAGGAATGGCGGTCGCTCTCCGACAGCCCCAATGTCCGCGCCGCGGTCGCGCTCGCCGAGATCGGCGAGGACGACCTCGCCGGCGAATTGCTCCGCCACCAGGCGCGGATCGGCGGGCCCAGCGACCATGAGAGGCTGCTTCATCTCGCCGCGCGGCTCAACCTCACCGGCACCCAGATGTACCTCGCCCATAACGGCCCGCGCGGCAGCCGCACCGGCACGCACGACCGCTATCCCTCGCCCTCCTGGCAGCCGCCGCGCGGCTGGCGGGTCGATCGGGCGCTGGCCTTCGCCCATGCCTTGCAGGAATCCAACTTCCGCCCGGACGCGGTCAGCCCCGCCGGCGCGCGCGGGCTGATGCAGGTGCGTCCCGGCACGGCCGGCGACCTCGTCCGCTGGGGCCGCGCGCGAGGCGATACCGGGCGGCTCAACGATCCCGCCAACAATATCGAGTTCGGCCAGGCCTATCTCGAATATCTGCGCGATTTGCCATCGACGGGCGGGCTGCTGCCGCGCGTGATCGCCTCCTACAATGCCGGGCCGGCGCCGATCGGCGAGTGGAACACCCGCTTCGACCAGAGCGACCCGCTGCTGTTCATGGAGACGATCCCCTATTGGGAGACGCGCGGCTACGTACCGATCGTGCTCCGCAATTACTGGATCTACGAGGAGGAGACGGCCGACCGCTCGTCGAGCCGCCGCGCGCTGGCGCAGGGCCTGTGGCCGCGCTTTCCCGGCATGCCCGGCGCCACCGCCGTCCGCCTCGCCCCCCGCCAGACCCAGACCGCGATGGGCGGCGACTAGCCACGCTATTTGTTCTTGATATGTTCCATCTAGCCGCCTAGACTCGGCGGATGCCCCGGCCCGACGTCCGTCCCGGCCGGGGTGCGCCCGAGAACCGCACCCCGGACCGCTTCAACCTCAAGCAGCGCGAGGCCGACGGCGATTGGCTGGACGAGCGCGAGCTTCAGGATGGAGACCTGCCGCCGCTCCGCACCACCGTGACCGTAGAGCATCCGAGGACGATCATTGCCCGCAACAAGTCGCCCGACATCGGCTTCGACCGCTCGATCAATCCCTATCGAGGCTGCGAGCATGGCTGCATCTATTGCTTCGCGCGGCCGACCCACGCCTTTCACGACCTCTCACCGGGGCTGGATTTCGAATCCAGGCTGTTTGCCAAGCCCGATGCCGCGAAGCTGCTCCGGGCGGAGCTCCGCAAGCGCGGCTATCAGGTCCGCCCGATCGCGATGGGAACCAACACCGATCCTTACCAGCCGATCGAGGGCAAGTGGCGGATCACCCGCTCGATCCTTGAGGTGCTGGCCGAGACGAAGCATCCGGTGACGATCACCACCAAATCCGACCGCGTGCTCCGCGACCTCGATATCCTGAAGGAAATGGCGGCACAAAGGCTGGCGAGCGTCGCGCTCTCGGTCACCTCGCTGACCCCGGAGATTTCGCGCACGCTGGAGCCGCGGGCGCCGGCGGCGCGCAAGCGGCTGGCGGCGGTGAAGGCGCTGCGCGAGGCGGGCGTCCCCGCCTGGGTGGCGATCGCGCCGGTCGTGCCCGGGATCACCGACCATGAGCTCGAGCATATCGTCAAAGCTGCGGCCGAGGCGGGCGCGAACGGCGTCTTCTACCTGCCGGTGCGCCTGCCGTTCGAGGTCGCCCCCTTGTTCCGCGCCTGGCTCGACGAGCATTTCCCCGACCGCGCAAACAAGGTGATGGCGATCATCCGCGAGATGCGCGGCGGCAAGGACAACGACCCCGCTTTCTTCACCCGCATGCAGGGCTTCGGCCCCTGGGCGACCCTGCTCAAGACCCGCTTCGACCGCGCCGTGCGCAAGCACGGCCTCAATATCGAGAAGCAGCGCCTGCGCACCGATCTGTTCAAGCCGCCGCAGGGCGCGCAGTTGCGGCTACTTTAGTCGCCACCGCCGAGCCTGGGGAACAGCATTCGCGCGCGGTTTCGAGGTGCCTCTTGGCCGACTTATGAAACGATCAGCAGGCGCCAATCGCCGCCGAGCAGGCCGAAATAGATAAAGGCAAGGTCGCCGAGGAAATGCATCAGCATGCCCGGCAGGATCGAGCCGGTGTGACGCGCAAGGGCGCCGTAGACGAGGCCGGCGAAGAAGATGCCCGGCCCGAGAAGGACCAGGGTCTGGAACCCGTGCACGCCATGGGCGAGGGCGAAAACCAGCGCCGAGACGGTAATCGCAATTCCCCCTCCGAAACGCTCGAGCCCCCGCTGCATATAGCCGCGATAGGCCGCTTCCTCGGTGACGCCGGCGACCAACGCCGTCATCACCACCACCGATACGAGATAGGCGGTGGTGGGGTAGGGGCTGAGATCGGGTGGTCGCTCGGGCGCGCCCACGATGATCCAGATGATGGTGAGCATGCCAATGGCCCCCATCAGCGAGAGGGTGACGCCGATTCCCTCCTTCGACCAGCCGGCCGAACCTTGGCGCCACAGGCGAAGGCGGTAGTGCCGTGCGGCCTTCCACCGTCGAGGCGGGCCTGCGCCGTTCAGCCAAGCGAGGTAGAGGATCAGGTAAAGCAGAGTCGCGGCCGCCGCCCAGGGAATGTCCGGGCGGATACGGGCGTTGAGGGGCGCCATCACCACCCACGGCGCGAGCCCGGCAACGCCCACAACCAAGCCGAGCAGGATCGGAGCGATATAAGCGAACAGCGTGCGGAGCTGCTGACGTACGGCCATCATGTCTCCCTCCCGACGGCCGGTGCGGCGAGCCGGTCGCGAATCAGCGCACGGCCGCGGTGGAGGCGCACCCGGACCGCTTCGGCGCTGATGCCAAGCCGGGCGGCCGTCTCGGCCACCGGCAGCTCGCAATAGTAAAATAGCAGGATCGCCTCGCGGTGGGTCCGGGGCAGGGCCTCGATCGCCCGCTCAAGATCGATCCGCAATTCAATATCTTCAGGAAGAACTGCGTTCTTGTCGTCATCCTGAAGCGCCTCGATCCGCCGCCACAGCGGCGACACGAGGCCGAAGCAAATCCGCGCGACGATCCTCAGTAGCCACATCGGAAATGCGGTCACCGAGCGCAACGCCGGCAGCCGCCGGTAGACCGTGAAGAGCGCCTCTTGGGTCGCGTCTTCGGCCATCTGGGCTGCGCAATAGCGCTCGGCATAGCGGCGGATCTGCGGCCGGGCGACGCGGAGCAGCGCCTCCAGCGCAGCTCCGTCGCCGGCGCGGGCAGCTTCAACGAGGGCCGGGTCGATTCCGGCGATGACGCCCCCCTAGGACCTCGGCTTGAGCCGACGCCCGGCGAGCGCGCAAGCCGGACAAAAGCCGACGAGGCCGGTCAGCGCCACGCAAAGCCCGATCGCCACGAATATCGCGTTGGGCTCGTCCGGAGCAAGCCAAGCATAAGCCGCGAGCCCCAGACCGAGCAATAGCCTGACGAGGCGCTCGACGGTGGGCAGGTTGAACCTCGGCATGTCATTTCCTCCCGATGCCGGCCGCCTCCCCGCGAGGCGGCTACCAACCACAAGAGAGCCGACGCCGGCAAAAAGTTACAGAATCTCCTCGAAAGAGCCATCGACGCGGTGAGAAAGCCCCCTCGGGTGGAGGGTGAGCGGCACGGCGAGGAAGGCAGGGATCACCCCAGCGTCTTCTTCAGGAGTTCGTTGACCACCTGCGGGTTGGCCTTGCCGGCCATCGCCTTCATCACTGGCCCCGGCCCAAGCCCTCAGCCGCCGCGCCCGAAGCGCGGGATCAGCTTGCCGGCCCGGCCGCGATACTCCTCATAATCCTTGCCGAACAGGCCGACGAGATCGCGCTCCTCGTAGACGATGGCGACGAGGATGTAAGCGAGCATGCCGAGCGCGAGGACGAGGTGGCCGGCCGTCATCACCGGCGCCGCGAAGAAGGCGAGGATGAAGCCCGAATAGAGCGGGTGCCGCACCCGCTTGTAGAAGAAGGGCGTGCGGAACACCGGCGCCTGCGCCTCGGCGCCGCGGGCATGGCCCCAGACCTGGCTCAGGCCGAACAGCTCGAAATGGCTGATCAGGAAAGTGCTCAGCAGGACGATCAACCAGCCGAGGCCGAACAGGCCCCAGAGCAAATAGACGAGCGCCGGCGTCTCGACGCTCCAGACGATCGCCGGGATCGGCCGCCAGAAGGCGAACAGGAGGATGAGCATGAGGCTGGCGAGCAGGACGTAGACGCTGCGCTCGACCGGCTCGGGCACGATCCGCGTCCAGGCCGCCTTGAAGCCCTTGCGCGCCATCACGCTGTGCTGGAGGCCGAACAGGGCGATGAGAGCGAGGTTGATGGCGACAGCCAGCGGCACCGGACCCGCCGCTCCGCCCCGGTCGACCGTCACCGGCGCCTGCGGGACATTGCCGACGAAGGCGACCAGATAGAGAAAGGTCGCGAAGAAGACGAGGTAAGCGAGAACACCGAAGAGCAGGTACAGAGCGCGTGCCATCACACTCTCCCTTCCTTGGAGGCCCTGCAATCTAGCACGGCCGGAGAGCCCGGCCAATCGCTCCCGAGCGTCAGAAAATGCGCCAGCCGAGCCGGACCCCTGCGCCGACATCGGGCGCGCCGGCCGAGAGTCCGGCATTCCCATAAAGGCCCAGCGAGACGCGCCGGGTAAGGCCGATGTCGAGCGCGGTCCCGACCAGCTCCTGATCGGGCACCAACGGACTGTGGCTTTGCGCGTAGCTGTAGCTGAGGCTGCCGCGCAGATCGGGCGACAGGCGTAGCGCGACGCCGCCGCGCGCCGCGAAGCTGTTGCGAAGCTCATAGCCCGCGGGATCGCCGGGCAGGGTGTAGCTGAGGCCGACGAACGGAGTCACCGCGCCGAACGAACGGGACGCCTCGGCCTCGACCGCGAGATCGGTCTCGCCGGTGCCGAGGCCGCCCCGCGCCGACGCGGTCGGGAGCTTGACCTGTCCCGCCACGACGAGCTCGACGCCGGCGACGCCCGGCAGGACATAGCCGGCGCCGAGCCGCAGGTCGCCCAGCCCCTCGCGCCGTTCGCGGGCCGGCGGGCGGGTCGGATCGATGATAATCGGCAGGCCAAGCAGGCCGCCGCCGCCGATCACGTTGCCGGGCGCCTCGATGCGCTGCCAGGGCAGCGACGCGGTCGCGAAGGCGCGGCCCGCGCGCACCCGGACCTCGTTCCGCACGGTCACCGTCTCGATCGACTCGCCGGTGCCGTATTCGCCTTCCTGAACTTCGGCGCCGACCGCATATTCCACGGCCGGCTCGGCACGAAGCGGCGCCGCCGCGGCCAGGCCGGCCAAGGCGCCGAGGGCAAGACCGAACGATATGCGCATATGAGGTTCCTCCGCTGTTGCGGAGACAACGGTCGCAAACCCGAAATTAATCCCCCAGACCCTAGCCGAGGGCCTTCCTGAGCAGCTCGTTCACGACCCCCGGATTGGCCTTGCCGGCCATCGCCTTCATCACCCGGCCGACGAAGAAGCCGAAGAGCTTGTCCTTGCCGCCGCGATATTCGGCGACCTTGTCCTCGTTGGCGGCCATCACCTCGGCGATCGCCGCCTCGATCGCGCCGGTGTCGCTGGTCTGCCGGAGCCCGCGCGCCTCGACGATCGCGCCCGGGTCCTCGCCGGTCTCGAGCATGATCTCGAACACCTGCTTGGCGAGCGTGCCCGAGAGGGTGCCGTCGGCGGTCAGGGAGAGCAATTGGGCGGCCTGGGCGGGGCTGACCGGGCTGTCCTCGATGCCCTTGCCAAGCCGGTTCAGCGCGCCGAACAGGTCGGACATCACCCAGTTGGCGGCGCGCTGGGCGAAGGCG
>NZ_JBQTJC010000288.1:0-5981 GCF_052387495.1 Sphingosinicella sp.
TCCGCCGCCGCCGATGGTGACGATCCCGAGGCCGCCGCCCATGCCGCCGCCCATCACGGTCGCGCCCCCACCGCCCGCGCCGCCGGCGCCGCCGCGGACGGTCGAGCCGGCCCGCGCCCGCGCGAACTTGGCTTCCTACGTGTCGAACAGCGATTATCCGGCCGCCGCCTTGCGCAACGAGGAGCAGGGCACGACCGGGTTCCGTCTCACCATCGGTCCGGACGGGCGCGTCACCAATTGCACGGTCACTTCGTCCAGCGGCTCGTCTTCGCTCGACTCGACGACCTGCCGGCTGATGCGCGCCCGCGCCCGCTTCACCCCGGCGCGCAACAATCTGGGCGAGCCCACGACCGATACGCATAACGGCCGCATCCGCTGGCAGATCACGGACTAGGGCCCACGTCTTTCCAACCCATTTTGAACGAGAGGGAATCTAACAATGGCAGCACCGGCACCGGCCCCCGCGGGCGAAAACCCTTATGGCCTGATGGCCGCGCTCGAGCAGGGCGGCATTATCGCGCAGATCACTTTCGGCATCATGGTTCTGATGTCGGTCGGATCGTGGTACGTGTTCTTCACCAAGATCATCGAGCAGCAGAAGATCATCAATGAGGGCCGCCGCGCCCGCACGACCTTCTGGCAATCGGCGAACCTTCGCGATGGCGCCAACAAGCTGCAGAAGAACGGCGCCTACCGCCAGATCGTTGACGATGCGATGATCGCGCAGGAACAGCACACCAAGCTGACCGACCCGGTCGACCAGCACGACTGGATGCACGGCTCGCTCGCTCGCAGCCAGGGCGCGATCACCTCGAAGCTGTCGAACGGCCTGTCGCTGCTCGCCACGGTCGGCTCGACCGCGCCGTTCGTCGGCCTGTTCGGCACCGTCGTCGGCATCTACCGCGCCCTGATCCGCATCGGCGCGTCGGGCCAGGCCTCGATCGACGCGGTCGCGGGTCCGGTCGGCGAAGCGCTGATCATGACCGCGCTCGGCCTCGCCGTCGCGGTTCCGGCGGTGATGCAGTACAACTGGCTGATGCGCCGCAACAAGTCGATCGGCGAGGAGCTCGCCCGCTTCGCCAATGACGTCCATGGCTACATGATGTCGGGCGGCTCGCTGAAGCCGGCCGTCACGGCGGCGCGCTCGCCTGCCGCTTCGGCTCCGGCCCGCGCCGCGGCCACTGGCCAGGCCGGCGCGGCGACCACGACCAGGGCCTGAAACTGATCGGTCGGGCGGGGCCGGGGTGCTGGCCCCGCCCGCCGCACTCCCCGGCGCCCGCGTGGGCGGCGGAATGCCAGGATAGGAATTGAACTATGGCCATGCAGGTCGGCGAACATGAAGAGGGTGAAGACACCCCGATGTCCGACATCAACACGACTCCTCTCGTGGACGTCATGCTGGTGCTTCTCATCATCTTCCTCATCGCAGTTCCCGTCGTGCTGCAATCGGTGCCGGTGAACCTGCCCAAGGTCGACTTCGAGGTCACCCAGACCAAGCCGGAGAACGTCAACCTGACGGTGCGCGCGGTGAACGGCCAGTGCGAGGTCTATTGGAACCTCACCCGGGTGAATTCGAACGATCTGCTGAACCGCGCCGTGCGCGCGCTCGAGGACGAGATCGCGCGCCAGGGCGGGGCGGAGAACGTCACCGAGCTGCCGGAGGCGCACATCCGCGGCGACGTCAACACCCCCTATCGCTGCATCGGCGGGGCGATCTTCACTATGCAACGGGCCGGCTTCTCTCGGGTCGGCTTCATTTCCGAACCGCCGCCGCGCGGCGGCGTCCGTTACTGATCGCCGGAACGGAGCCAGGAGCAGTTAAATGAGCGCAACGGTACTCAGTCCCGAATCAGCCGAACCGATGATGGAGATCAACACGACGCCGTTGATCGACGTCATGCTGGTCCTCCTGATCATGTTCATCATCACCATCCCGGTGCAGACCCACGCGGTGAAGATCGACCTGCCGGTCGATCAGCCGAACCAGACGCCGCCGCCGGTCGATCCGGTGAAGAACAAGGTCGTGGTGATGCCGAACGACGCCATTCTGTGGAACGGCACGCCGGTCGACCTCGTCCGGCTGCGCCAGTATCTCGATTACACGACGACGCTGACGCCGACCCCGGAGCTGCACCTCCAGCCGCATCCGGAGGCGCGCTATGAGCAGGTCGACGAGGTGCTCGCGGTGACCAAGCGCGCCAACATCCAGTCGATGGGCTTAGTCGGCAACGAGGCCTACGCCAACTTCTGAGCTGGCTTTTTCCGGCCTGGAATGAGAGGGCGGTCCTTTAAGGGCCGCCCTTTTTCGTCGCCCCTAACCGGCGGAGTCAGGCGGCAAGCCCCTCGAACTGCATCCGCGCGAGCTTGGCGTAAAGGCCGCCCCGCGCGTTGAGCACGTCATGATCCCCCTCCTCGACGATCCGGCCCTGGTCCATGACGATGATCCGGTCGGCCGCGCGCACGGTGGCGAGACGGTGGGCGATGACGATCGTGGTCCGGCCGACGAACAGCCGCTCGAGCGAGGCCTGAACGAGCCGCTCGCTCTCCGCGTCGAGCGCAGAGGTCGCCTCGTCGAGCAGCAACAGCGGCGCGTCGCGGAGCAGCGCCCGGGCGATCGCCACCCGCTGGCGCTGGCCGCCCGATAGCCGCGCTCCGCCCTCGCCGAGATAGGTGTCGAGACCTTCCGGAAGCTTCCTCAGGAACTCTGCGGCATTGGCCGCCTCGGCCGCCGCCCAGAGCTCGCCGTCGCTTGCCTCCCACCGGCCGTAGCGGAGGTTGTCGCGGGCCGAGGCGGCGAAGATCACCGTCTCCTGCGGGACATAGCCGATCCGCGCCCGCGCCTCGGCCGGATCGGCCTCGCGCAGGTCGACTCCGTCGAGCCGGACGAGGCCCTCGCTCGGATCGTAGAAACGCTGGGCGAGTTGAAAGATGGTGGACTTGCCCGCGCCTGAGGGACCGACCACGGCCAGAGTCTCGCCGGGCTTCACCGCCAGGCTGAATTCGTGGAGCGCGCTGACATCCTGTCGCGTCGGATAGCGGAAGGTGACCTTCTCGAAGGCGAGCACGCCGCGCGCCGGCACGGGCAAGGGTGTCGGACTAGCCGGCGCCTTGATCTGGGGCACCTCAGCCATCAGCTCGGCGATCCGGCCGGCCGCGCCGGCGCCGCGCAGCAGCTCGCCATAGACCTCGGTCAGCGCCCCGAATGCGCCGGCGACGATCGCGCCGGTGATGACGAAGGCGGCGACGGTGCCGCCCGAGATCGCGCCCTGCGAGACGTCGATCGCCGCCTGGCGCATCATCAGGGTGATCGAGCCGAACAGCATCATGATCACCGAGGCGGTGAGAAAGGCGCGCAGCAGGATCCGCCGCTTCGCCGTCGCCAGCACCTTGGCCACCGCCTCGCGGAAGCGGCTGCTCTCGCGGCCCTCCTGGCCGAAGGCCTGGACGATCTTCATCGCGCCCAAAGTCTCGGCGACGATCGTGCCGAGATCCGCGATCCGGTCCTGGCTCGAACGCGAAATGGCGCGGACCTTCCGGCCGAGCAGGACGACCGGGATGACGATCACCGGGATGCCGATCACCAGCCCGGCGGTCATCATCGGCGCCAGCGCGAACAGATAGATGATCCCGCCGATCCCCATGACGAGGTTGCGCAGCGCCTGCGACACGGTCGAGCCGACCACCATCTCGATCACGGCGGTGTCGGCGGTGATCCGCGAGGCGATCTCCGACGGCCGGTTTTCCTCGAAGAAGCGCGGCTCCAGCCGAAGCATATTGTCGTGCAGCGCGACGCGGATGTCGGAAACGACCCGCTCGCCGAGCAGGGAGACGAAATAGAAGCGCAGCGCCGTCGCGATCGCGAGCACGACCACCATCGCGAGCAGATAGTTGAACAAGGGCGCGATCCGCGCCGAGCCGTCGGCGGCGAAGCCCTGGTCGATCAGCCGCCTAAAGCCATCGGGAATCGCCAGCGTCGCCAGCGCCGCGATCAACAAAGCGGTGCCGGCGCCCGCGATGATCCATTTATATTTGAGGGCATGGCGCCAAATCACGGCGAGATTTGCGATCTTCCCGCGCGGCGCGTCCGTGTCTGTCCCCCGGGCCATGACGCACGCGTAGCAGCGCGGGCAGGAGCGCTCAATGCCGCGTCTGGGGCAAGAGTTGCGCGATGCAACCCTTTTTGCTGCGGCGCGTCATTCCCATATGGACCTCAACCGGGCGACCGCCCATAAGGCCCTCATCAGGGGGCGGAGATTGAATGCTTTACGACGCTTATGAAGTGCAGCGCTCGCTGCTCGCCGGTGCCAGCACGCTTGCCAACATGGGCGCCGGCTGGATGCAGAACCCGGTCAATCCGCTCGCTTATTCGCATATGGGGCCGATCGTCGCGTCGGCCCTCGACGTTTTCGCCCATGCCTCGGCGCCGCGCGGCAAGCCCGATTTCGGGCTGACGGAGACGATCGTGGACGGCGAGAAGGTCGCGGTCCATGAGGAGATCGTGCTGCGCAGGCCGTTCGGCCAGCTCAAGCGCTTTCGCCGCATCCGCGCCGGCGGCCAGGAGGTCGCGGGCCAGCCGAAGCTGCTCATGGTCGCGCCGATGTCGGGCCATTACGCCACCCTGCTGCGCGGCACGGTCGAGCGCATGCTGCCCGGCCATGACGTTTACATCACCGACTGGCGCGACGCGAAACTGGTCCCGCTCGACGAGGGCGGCTTCGATCTCGACGATTATATCGATTATCTGATCGAGTTCCTCGCGGCGATCGGCCCGGGCGCGCACATGCTCGCGGTCTGCCAGCCGTCGGTCCCCGCCTTCGCCGCCGCCTGCCTGATGAGCGCGGACAAGCAGCCCTGCCGGCCGAAGACGCTGTCGATGATGGGCGGGCCGATCGACACCCGCATGGCGCCGACCGAGGTCAATACGGTGGCGACCGAGCGCCCGTTCAGCTGGTTCGAGCAGAACGTGATCGCGACCGTCCCCTATCTCTATCCGGGGGCGGGACGGAAGGTCTATCCGGGCTTCCTCCAGCTCGCCGGCTTCATGGCGATGAACTTCGGCAACCACATGGTCAGCCACTGGGAGATGTTCCGCCACCTCGTCGAGGGCGACGGCGAGAGCGCCGAGGCGAGCAAGGATTTCTACGACGAATATCGGGCGGTCTGCGACATGACCGCCGAATTCTATCTGCAGACGGTGGACGTCGTCTTCCAGCGCCACGCTTTGCCGAAGGGCGAGATGACCCATCGCGGCCGCAAGGTCGATCCGGCGGCGATCGCGGACATCGCCCTGCTCGCCATCGAGGGCGAGCGCGACGACATCAGTGGCGTCGGCCAGACCAAGGCGGCGCTCACCATCGCCACCGGCCTGCCTACCAGCCGCAAGAAATATCACCTTGCCAAGGGCGTCGGCCATTACGGCATCTTCCACGGCAGCAAGTGGCGCGAGGGGATCGCCCCCGTCCTCGAAGACTGGATCGCCAGGCACGGCTGATTGCCGGCGGCGGCAATTCGTTTCGCATCCAAGCCGCCGCGGCGGCGTTTGTCATTCGGAAGCCCGGCCACCGGCGTGGCCCGGGCGGGATTTCGACGATGGGATGAACCAGGCCGTACAACGTCCGGGCGCGACTTTCACGCTCCTTCTGGTCTTGCTTGGCGCTCTGCTGCTGTGGGCGCCGCCGGGCACGGCGCAGGGCGGCCGGACGGCCTTCGTCCTCCAGATCGATGGCGCGATCGGGCCGGCAACCGCAGACTATGTCGGGCAGGGGCTCGCCCGCGCCGAACGCGAAGGCGCGGCGATGGTGATCCTCAGGATGGATACGCCGGGCGGGCTCGACAGCTCGATGCGCGAGATCATCCGCGAGATATTGCGCACGTCCGTGCCGGTGGTAACCTATGTCCATCCAAGCGGCGCCAGGGCGGCGAGCGCCGGCACCTTCATCCTCTATGCAAGCCACGTCGCGGCGATGACGCCCGGCACCAAT
>NZ_JBQTJC010000289.1:0-9035 GCF_052387495.1 Sphingosinicella sp.
AGATGGGCCGCCACGGCTGGTTCGTGACGCCGGGCGACGAGCGCCTGCTCTACGAGTGCGACGTCGACTCGCGCTGGGCGGCCGCCTTCCGAGGTGCCGGCATCGACCCGCGCCTGCTCGCCGCGGAATCGGGCACCGCTTAGGCACATATAAAGATATCTTTATATTTGCATTTGCGGGCGGCCGCGGCTAGGGGAGACCCACGCGACCGCCTGATTTTTGCCGGCGGTCTTTTCGCATTTTCGAGGAGACGCACGTGGCCACCCAGCCCCAGACCCAGTTCAGCGACTATCTGATTCGCGACCTTTCGCTCGCCGATTTCGGCCGCAAGGAGATCGAGATCGCCGAGACCGAGATGCCCGGCCTGATGGCGCTGCGCGACGAGTTCGGCGCGGCCAAGCCCCTGAAGGGCGCGCGCATCACCGGCTCGCTCCACATGACGATCCAGACCGCGGTGCTGATCGAGACCTTGGTCGAGCTGGGCGCCGAGATCCGCTGGGCTTCGTGCAACATCTTCTCGACCCAGGACCATGCCGCGGCGGCGATCGCGGCGCGCGGCATCCCGGTTTTCGCCGTCAAGGGCGAGACGCTCGAGGAATATTGGGATTACGTCACCCGCATCTTCGACTGGGGGCAGGACACGACCTGCAACATGATCCTCGACGACGGCGGCGACGCGACGATGTTCGCGCTCTGGGGCGCGCGGGTCGAAGCGGGCGAGAGCCTGTTCACGCCAACCAATGAGGAGGAAGAAGTCTTCGCGGCGACGCTCAATCGCTTCCTCAAGGAGCGTCCCGGCTACCTCACCAGGACCGTGCAGGCGATCAAGGGCGTGTCCGAGGAGACCACCACCGGCGTCCACCGCCTCTACGAGCTCGCCAAGCAGGGCAAGCTCCCCTTCCCGGCGATCAACGTCAACGACAGCGTCACCAAGTCGAAGTTCGACAATCTCTACGGCTGCAAGGAATCGCTGGTCGACGCGATCCGCCGCGCCACCGACGTGATGCTCGCCGGCAAGGTCGCCTGCGTCGCCGGCTTCGGCGACGTCGGCAAGGGCAGCGCCGCGTCCTTGCGCAACGGCGGCGCCCGAGTCCTCGTCACCGAGATCGATCCGATCTGCGCGCTGCAGGCGGCGATGGAAGGCTATGAGGTCGTGACGATGGAGGAGGCCGCGACCCGTGCCGACATCTTCGTCACCGCCACCGGCAACATGGACGTGCTGACGCTCGACCATATGCGCGCGATGAAGAACATGGCGATCGTCTGCAACATCGGCCATTTCGACAGCGAGATCCAGATTTCGGCGCTGAACAACATGAAGTGGACCGAGATCAAGCCGCAGGTCGACGAGGTCGAATTCCCGGACGGCAAGAAGATCATCGTCCTCGCCAAAGGCCGCCTCGTGAACCTCGGCTGCGGCACCGGCCATCCGAGCTTCGTGATGAGCTCGAGCTTCACCAACCAGGTGCTCGCGCAGATCGAGCTTTGGACGAAGGCCGAGCAGTACGGGAAGGACGTCTACGTCCTGCCCAAGCATCTCGACGAGAAGGTCGCGGCGCTCCACCTCGGCAAGCTCGGCGTCAAGCTGACCACGCTCAGCCAGCGCCAGGCCGATTATATCGGGGTGCCGGTCGAAGGCCCGTTCAAGCCCGAGCATTATCGCTACTGAGGCTTGAATTTGTGACGTTCGTCGCGCTCTGGCGACGCTCGTCGCAATCGACGGGGCGCGATCCGCTGCGGCGTGGCATCCGGGAGTCGGTTCTCAACCACTTCCGGTTCGGCGGATCGATTTTTCCTCTAGGTCGATCCATCGGACCCCTTCCGGGAAGGCGGGGCGTCGTTCGGCGTCCCGCCTTTTCTTTCGGCCGGCGGCGCGGCTTTCGTTTCCGTGGGCCGCGTCTTAGAGAAGGCAGGATGGCGGAGTGGCCCCTTTCATGATCGAGCTGTCGCGCACGGCGCTGATCCTGATCGCCCTGGTCGCGGGCGGCTGGCTCGCGCTCGCGCTCTGGGCGACGCTGCGCGGGCGGCGGCTCGCAGCGGAGGCGGCCGCCGTGCTCGGCGCCTCCGACCGGTTCGAAGCCCTGCTCAACGCCGCGCCGGCGCTGCCGCTGCTGGTCAACGGCGACGGTTCGCTCGAGGGCGGCGAGCGGCTGGCGGGCTGGCTTGGACTCAACGCCTTGCCCCCGAGCTGGCCCGACCTTGCCGCAACGCTGGCGCCGAGCGCGCCCGATCTCGAACGGCTGGCCGGCGAGGCGGCGACCGGCGGCAGCTTCAGCCTCGCCTTCAGCCCGCCCGGCTCCGCCCGCATCCTGCGCGTCGATGGCGGCCCCGCGCCGCCCGGTTTCGCCGAGCGCGCCATCCTGCTCTGGTTCGCCGACGCTACCGAAAGCGAAGGGCAGATCGCCGCGCTCGAGGGCAAGCTCGATCGGCGCACTGCCGCGCTCGACGCGCTGTCGCGGCTGATCGAGGTCGCGCCCTTCCCGATGTGGCATCGCGGCCCCGATCTCGCGCTGACCATGGTCAACGGCGCCTATGTCGCGGCGGTCGAGGCCGAGGACGCGGCCAGCGTGGTCCGCGATGGCATCGAGCTGATCGACGAGGCGGATGGGCACACCCCATCGGGCGACGCCGCCCAGGTGCTCGAGCAGCAGACCGAGTCGCATCGCACCCTGCCCGCGACGATCGCCGGGGAGCGGCGGACGATGCGCGTCGTCGAGGTCCCGCTCGGCCGCGGCGGCGTCGCCGGCTATGCGATCGACGTCGAGGATCAGGAGGAGGCGCGCGCTGAGCTCGGCCGCTTCGTCCGCGCCCAGCGCGACATGCTCGACCGGCTCTCCGCCGGGGTCGCCCAGTTCGGCCGCGACCGCAGCCTGATCTTCTTCAACCAGCCTTTCGCCCGGCTCTTCTCGCTGACCGGCGAGTTCCTCGCCGACCGGCCCGAATTCGACCGGCTGATCGACGCGATGCGCGAGGCGGGACACCTCCCCGAGGTCCGCGATTTTCCCGAATGGAAGGAGGAGCGCCGGCGCTGGTTCACCAGCGGCCTCGCCGCCGACGAGGAGGATTGGCTGCTCCCGGGCGGCAAGCACCTGCGGGTCGTCGCCCAGCCGCTGCCCGACGGCGGCCTGCTCCTGATCTTCGAGGACCGGACCGAGCAGATCCAGCTCGCCTCCGCCCGCGACACCTTGCTCCGGGTCCGCTCCGCCACCTTCGACAATCTGTTCGAGGCGATCGGCGTCTTCGCCTCGGACGGCCGCCTCAACCTGTGGAACAACCGCTTCAAGGAATTGTGGGGGTTCGAGGAGGAGCAGCTCGCCGCCCATCCCCGCGTCGACGCGCTCACCCCGCATCTCGCCGCGCGCCTCAAGCGCGCCAGCCATGCCGGCCTGGTCCGCGAGCTGGTCCGCAGCGCCACTCAGGAGCGCAAGCAGCGCACCGGCCGGGTCAGCCTCGTCGACGGCCGCGAGTTCGAATTCGCCGCGGTGCCGCTGCCGGACGGCAACGCGCTCTTCACCATGCTCGACATCACCGACAGCCGGAAGGTCGAGGCAGCGCTCCGCGAACGCACTGACGCGCTGGAGGAAACCGACCGGCTGAAGACCGCCTTCGTCTCCAACATGAGCTACGAGCTGCGCACGCCGCTCACCTCGATCGCCGGCTTCGCCGAGATGCTGAGCCAGGGCTATGCGGGCGAATTGCCGCCGACTGCGGTCGAATATGTTTCCGCAATTCTCGACAGTGTCTCGCGGCTAAGCGCGCTCATCGACAACGTCCTGGACCTGACTCAAAGCGACATGGGCAGCCTCCTACTCGCGGAGGACGAGGTCGACCTCGCTGCCCTCTGCGAGGAGATCGCTGCCGGCATGCGGGAGCTGGCGGGCAGGAAATCGATCGAGCTCGCGGTCGAGATCGATCCCTCGGTCGGCATCGTCACCGGCGACACCCGCCGCCTCACCCAGGCGGTCGGCCACGTCATCGGCAACGGCCTGCAATATACGGAAGAGGGCGGCCGCGTCCTGTTCCGCGCCGAAGGGACGGCGGAGGAGGCGCGGATCATCGTCTCCGACAACGGCCGCGGCATCGCCGCCGCCGACCGCCGTCGCGTCTTCGACCGCTTCCACCGCACTGTCGACAGCCGCGTCGACGATGCGGCGACGGTCGGCCTCGGCCTGCCGCTCGCCAAGCAATTCATCGAGGCGCACGGCGGCACGATTGCGCTCCAGTCGCGGCTCGGGCAGGGGACGACCGTCACCATCACCCTGCCGCGCACCGCCGGCCAACAGGCGGACTATCCGACCCGGGAAGTGGCGGAATAGGTCATGGCGATCCGGCTGGACGATGCGGAGGCCACCGAAGCCTTCGGCCGGGCGCTGGCGCCGCTGCTGCGCCCTGGGGATGTCATCGCCCTCCAGGGCGCGCTCGGCGCGGGCAAGACGACGCTCGCCCGGGGCGTGCTGCGCGGGCTCGGCCATCAGGGTGATGTCGCCAGCCCAACCTTCCCGATCGTCCAATCCTATGATCCGCCCGACACACGCATCCCGTTCTGGCATGTCGATCTCTACCGGATCGAGCACCCACAGGAGTTGGACGAGCTCGGCCTCGACGACGCGCTGGCCGACGCCGCCATGCTGATCGAATGGCCCGAGCGGCTGCCCCGGCTGTGGCCGCACGCGCTGCGCCTGACCTTCGTGGTGGACGCAGCGGATTCCCGTGCCTTGACAGCCGAGGTGCCGCCCGCTTGGGGGAGCCGATGGTCGCCCCGATGATTCCGCCCGCCGCCGCGCGCGACTTCCTTGCGGGCTGCGGCTGGGAGGGGGCGGAAATCCTGCCGCTGGCCGGCGACGCCAGCTTTCGCCGCTATTTCCGCATCCGCCACCCGGCCGGACGGGCCGTGCTGATGGACGCGCCGCCGCCGCACGAGGATCCGCGGCCGTTCATGGCGGTCGCCGAATGGCTCGCGGAGGTAGGCCTCTCCGCCCCCCGAATCCTCGCCGCCGATCTCGACCATGGCCTGCTGCTGCTCGACGATTTCGGCGACGATCGCCTGCGCGAGGCGCTCGACGCGCTGCCCGTGCGCGAGGGCGAGCTCTACGCGATCGCCACCGACCTGCTCGTCCACCTGCACGGCCACCCGCCGATGCCGGGCCTCAGCCCGCACGGCCTCCCCGAGTGGCTCGACGAGCTGATGCTGTTCGTCGACTGGTATTGCCCGGCCTTCGATCTGGAGGTCGATCGCGAAGCCTATGTGAAGGCGTGGACCGAAACCTTGGCACCGGTGGACGGCGACGGTCTCGGCCCGGTCACCGTGCTGCGCGATTATCATGCCGAGAATATCATGCTCGTCGGCGGACGCGGCGGCATCGCCCATTTCGGCCTGCTCGATTTCCAGGACGCACGCGCCGGCCATCCCGCCTACGATCTCGTCTCGGTGCTGGAGGATGCGCGCCGCGATGTCTCTCCGCATGTCGAACGGGCGATGATCGACCGCTACGTCGCCGAGACGGCGGTCGATCCGGCCGCGTTCGCGCGCGCTTATTGGGCGCTCGCCGCGCAGCGCAATACGCGCATCCTCGGCGTCTTCACCCGCCTGTGGAAGCGCGATCACAAGCCGCATTACCGGACCTACCAGCCGCGCATGTGGGGCCTGCTCGAGCGCGATCTCGCCAATCCGGCCGCCGCGCCGATCCGCGCCTGGTTCGACGCCAATGTGCCGAGCGAGAAGCGCGCCCCCGCCTGGGCGGAGCTCGCCGCATGAGCCGCTACAAAAAGCCGCTCGCGCTCCGCCCCAGCCCCGGCGCATCGGTACCGGACACCGCGATGGTGATGGCGGCGGGGCTCGGCAAGCGAATGCGCCCCTTGACCGCGACCCGGCCCAAGCCGCTGATCGAGGTCGCCGGCAAGCCGCTCATCGACCATGTTTTCGATCGCCTGCGCGCGGCGGGGGTGGCGAGAGCGGTGGTCAACGTCCACTATCTTCCGGGCTCGATCGAGGCGCATCTCAAGCGGATCAAGGGCATCGAGATCGCGGTCTCCGACGAGCGCAAGCAATTGCTCGAGACCGGCGGCGGCCTGGTCAAGGCGCTCCCCCTGATCGGCGCCGATCCCTTCCTAGCGGTCAACGCCGACAATCTCTGGGTGGACGGGCCGGTTGACACGCTGAATTTGCTAGCCTCGGCCTGGGACGAGGCGCGGATGGACGCGTTGCTCCTCCTCGTCCCGCTCGCCCGAGCCAATTGCCATGCGGGCCGCGGCGATTTTCACATGAATGCCGCGGGTACGCTGAGCCGCCGCAAGCCGCGCGGCGTCGCGCCCTTCGTCTATACGGGCATCCAAATGATCTCGAAGCGGCTGTTCGAAGGCGAGCTGCCGGAAGGGCCTTTTTCCACCAACCGCCTCTGGGACCGCGCGATCGAGGCGGGCCGCTGCTTCGGCACCGTCCACCAAGGCCTCTGGTTCGACATCGGCCGCCCCGAGGCGATCCGGGAGGCGGAGGAGATGCTGCGGGAGGGGTGAGATTCCAGCTTTCGCTGGAATGACGACGCGGGGGTTCCTAGGCTCCCTACGATGAATCCCGCCGTCTTCACTATCCCGCCGCACCGTTCCTTCGCCGATGCGCTCGCGGCAGGGCTGATCGCTCGCTACGGGCGCGAGAAGACGGGGCTGGCGCGGGGTCTCTGCCTCGTTCCCAACAACCGCGCCGCCCGCGCGCTGCAGGACGCCTTCGTCCGCCGCTCGGAGGGGGGGCTCTTGCCGCCCCGGCTGGTACCGGTCGGCGATCCCGAGCTGGACGAAAGGATCGGCGGCATGCTGGAGCCGCTCGGGGAGGGCGAGGCCATTCCGCCCGCGATCGAGCCGGTCGAGCGGCTGATGCTCCTCGCCCGCCTGGTCCAGCGCCACCATGGCGGCGATGCGGCGGAAGCGCTGCGCCTCGCCGAGGACCTCGCCCGCACGCTCGATCAACTGCGGATCGAGGAGGTCGATCCCGCCCGCTTATCCCGCTTCGCCGAAGACGTGCCGGAGCTGTCAGCGCATTGGCAGAAGTCGCTCGACCAGCTTCGGCTGATTCTCTCCGACTGGCCGGCCATTCTCGTCGAGCGCGGGCGGATCGACCTCGCCGAGCGGCGCGGGCGGCTGCTCGACGCGGTAGCGAAGCGCTGGTGCGAGACTCCGCCGCCGGGCTTCGTCTGCGCCGCCGGCATCACCACCGTCGCCCCCGCGGTCGCCCGGCTGCTTCGCGCGGTGGCGCGGCTGCCCGAAGGGATGGTCGTCCTCCCCGCGCTCGATCCCGCCATGCCGCAGGAGGAATGGGACGCGCTCGGCCCGCACGAGCCGGACGAAATTAGCGGCCGCCGCGCGCCGTCGCTCGAAACCCATCCGCAATTTCACCTCAAGCTGCTGCTCGACCGGATGGGGGTCGGCCGCGGCGAGGTCCGCCTCTGGCGGCGGGGCGGCGGACGCGATGCCCCGGCGGCGCGCAGCCGCGCCATCGCCAACGCCATGGCGCCGCCCGTCTTCACCGAGAAATGGCAGCGGCTGAACCCCGCCGATCGCCGCCTCACGGGGGTGCGCGCGCTCGAGCTGGCCGATCCCGCCCAGGAGGCGCAGGCGATCGCCGTCGCCTTGCGCGAGGCGCTGGAGACGCCGGGGCGGACCGCCGCTCTGGTCACGCCCGACCGTGCGCTCGCCGCCCGCGTCTCGGCGCATCTTCGCCGCTGGGGCATCGCCGCGGACGACAGCGCGGGACGCCCGCTGTCCGAGACGCCGCCGGGGACGCTGCTGCTCGCGCTCGCCTCCGCCGCCGCCGAGCGCTTCGCGCCGGTCGCTTTGCTCGCTTTACTCAAGCACCCGTTGGTGATGGCCGGCCCGGCGCGTCTGCTCTGGCTGGAGGGCGTACGGCTGCTCGATCTCGCCCTGCGTGGCCCGCGCCCGGCGGTGGGGCTGGACGGGCTCGCCGCGCATCTCGCCGACCGGCGCGGGCGCGACGCGAGGCTCCGCGCCCAGGCCGAGGCCTGGTGGCACGACGCCGAACCGGTGCTGCGGCCCCTCGAAGCCGCCTTCGCCGAAAGCGCGAGCCTGGCCCACTATCTCGCCGCCTTGCGCGAGGCGGCGTTCCAACTCGCCGGCGACGCTGACTGGACGGGTCCGGCGGGACGCGCCGCCTCCGAGCTCTTCGCCTCGCTGGAGGAAGCGGCGGGGCAGGGGCCGGAGGAGGTGAGCGTCGCCGCGCTGCCTACGCTGCTGGAGCGGTTGCTGGCCGCACAAGCGGTGCGCCCGCCTTACGGCCAGCATCCGCGCATCTTCATTTGGGGCCTGATCGAGGCGCGGCTGCAGCAGGCCGATCTGATGATCCTCGGCGGACTGAACGAGGGGGTTTGGCCGGCTTTGCCCGCCCCCGATCCCTGGCTCGCGCCGCGGCTGCGCGCCGAGCTCGGCCTGCCCTCGCTGGAGCGGCGGATCGGCCTCGCCGCGCACGATTTCGCGGTCGGCCTCGGCGCGCCGCAGGTGCTCGTCACCCGCGCCCGGCGCGACGCCCGCGCGCCCGCCATCGCCTCGCGCTTCTGGCTCAGGCTGGAGGCGATGACCGGCGGCGTCACCCGCGCTCCGCTCTTGCGCAAATGGACGCGCGAGATCGACCGGCCCGCCGCCTATCGCCCGGCCACGCGCCCGGCGCCATCTCCGGAGAAGCGCCCCGACCGCATTTCGGTGACCGAAGTCGACCGGCTCAAGGCCGATCCGTTCGCTTTCTATGCCCGCCGCATCCTGCGCCTCAACGCGCTCGACGCGGTCGATGTCGATCCCAGCGCTGCCTGGCGCGGCAGCGCGGTGCATGCCGTGCTCGAGGCCTGGCTGAAGGAGGATGAGTGCGACCCGGCGAAGCTGCGCCCGCGCGCCGAGGCCTTCCTCGCCGGGGCCGACGCCCATCCGCTGATGCGCGCGCTCTGGCAGCCGCGGCTGCTGGAGGCGATCGACTTCATCGCCGGGCGGATGGCCGAGGACCGCGCCAATGGGCGCCGTCCGCTCGCCGCCGAGGCGGA
>NZ_JBQTJC010000290.1:0-12894 GCF_052387495.1 Sphingosinicella sp.
GCTGGGGCCGACCGAGTTCCGGCTGCTGAGGCACCTGATCGAGAATCCCGGCCGGGTCTATTCGCGCGAGCGTCTGCTCGACGCGGTCTGGGGCCACGACCGCGACATCGAACCGCGCACCGTCGACGTCCATATCCGGCGGCTGAGGAAGGCGATCAATACGGATGGAAAGCCCGAGCTGATCCGCACCGTCCGCTCGGCCGGCTATGCGCTGGACGAAGATGCCGGCTGAGCTGCGCGACCGGCGCGCATGGCTGGCCGGCGGCGTCATTCTGGCGCTTTTGCTGGTCCTCTATCTGACGATGCGTGGCGAAGCGCCTGTCGCTCCGCCGCGGCCCCCGCCTCGTTCCGCGCCGCCTCCGGTCGCGGCCGCGCCGGAACAGGCCGCGGCGCCGACCGCGACTCCGGAGGGGCTGAAGCTGCACGGGATCACCGGCGCGGGCGCGATCATCGCCATGGCCGACGGGCGGCAGCGGCTGGTCGCGGTCGGGCGCGAGGTGCTGCCGGGTCTCGTCCTCGCGGAGAATCATCCCGACCACGTCGTGCTGCGCTCGGGGACGAGCGAGTTCCGGCTCGACTTCACCGGCGCGACCACGGCGGGCGGCACGCCCGCCTCGGCGCCGGCGCAAAGCGGGCCGGCGAGCGAGGCGGCGATTCACGCCGAGGCGCTGACCTACCGGCTCGGCCTCGCGCCGCGCCGGACCGGTGGGCGCGTCACCGGCCATGTCGTGCGTGCCGGCGCGCGGCTGCCCGCGCTGGAGCGCGCCGGGCTGCAAGCCGGCGACGCGATCCTGCGCGTCAACGGCAGCGAGTTCGACCAGGAGCGGATGCTGGAGCTGCCCTGGACGATCGCCCAATCCGAGCGGGTGACGTTCGAGATCGAGCGCGGCGGCCGTCCGATGCATCTCAGCCTGGAAAGGTCAGGGCGCTGAATATATTTCAAATATATGTCAAGTATAATTCGCGAGTATTACTTTGAAATGACACGAGTATTACTTTCGCATATGTAATAGAAACATCACATTGGCCCCCTAGCTGAAGCGCCAAGGCGATTCCGTCCTGCCGAGTCGCCGGCTCGTCAAAACCTAAGGGGGTTCCGACATGTCCAAGCTTCGCGCATTGCTCTTCCTCTCCATCTCGGCCGTGCCGCTCGCCGCCTGTGGCGCCGACGACATCGCCTCGCCGGGAGAGGGCGCGATCGTCGTGGTTCCACCGGCCCCGGCGCCGCCCCCGCCGCCTCCGCCGCCCGCCCCCGGCCAGCCGGCCGCGAGCTGCCCCGCCGGCACCACGGACGGCGGCATCGTCGGCAATCGCCGCGCCTGCCAGCTGCCGAGCCGTTTCACCCAGGACACGACCGTCCAGAACGTGCCGGGCGTCGCCTATTCGCTGGTCGGACCGGTCAATGTCGGCACCGATTGCGGCGGCGATGCGGGCGCGCCGCTCGCCGCCTGCCAGGCGGTGACGCTCACCATCCAAGCCGGCACCGTCCTGTTCGGCTCGTCCGGGGCCGATTATCTCGTCGTCAATCGCGGCTCGCGCATTCAGGCGATCGGCACATCGACCAGCCCGATCATCTTCACCGCGCGGGCCAATGTCGCGGGCACCGCGACCGACAGCAGCCAGGGCCTGTGGGGCGGCGTGATCCTGCTCGGCCGCGCGCCGATCAGCGATTGCAACACGGCCGTCCCCGGCGGCTCGGCCAATTGCCAGCAAGTGATCGAGGGCACGACCGGCTCGCTCTACGGCGGCGCCTCGCCCAACGACAATAGCGGCACGATGCAGTTCGTGCAGATCCGCTATTCGGGCTTCCAGATCGCGCCGGGCAACGAGCTGCAGGGCCTCACCATGGGCGGCGTCGGCCAGCTGACGACGATCAACAACATCCAGATCCACAACAGCTCCGACGACGGCATCGAGATTTTCGGCGGCCGCGTGAACACGAAGTTCCTGGTCCTGACCGGCGTCGACGACGACGCGCTCGACACCGACCTCGGCTATCGCGGCACCCATCAGTTCGTGATCGCCGTGCAGCGCGACTCGCAGAATGGCGATTCGATGATCGAGAGCGATTCGAGCGGCAACGAGGATGCGCTGCCGCGCCAATATACCCGCCTCTCCAACGCGACCTTCGTCCAGCGCTCGACCGTGCAGGGCGGCAACACCATCCTGCTGCGCGGCGGCACCGATTATGCGATCCTCAACAGCGTCGTGGTCGGCACCCAGGCCTGCCTCGACATCGACGCGACCGGCGGCACGACCACGCGCGCGGCCGATGCGGGCCTGCAGGATCTCGGCCCGCCCGTGTTCCGCTCGGTGCAGCTCGCCTGCCCGACGGCGTTCCGCGCCGACGGGAATGAGGCGGCGGTCGCGACGATCTTCGGCACCGGCACGAACAACAACAACAGCAACTTCACGCCATCGCTGAGCAGCGTCTTCATCAACGGAGCCAACGAGGCCGCGGTCCCGGCCACCGATCCGACCACGTTCAACGCCGATGCCTTCGCCGGTGCCGGCCAGCCGAACGCGGCGGCGCCCAACCGGCTCAGCGCGGTCAACTATATCGGCGCGGTGCGGGACGCGAACGACACCTGGTTCGCCGGCTGGACCTGCAATTCGGGCTATGTGGGCTTCGGCGCGACGAGCGGCCTTTGCACCGCCATCCCGACGACCTGATCGCCGCCGCCACGCGTACCGGGGCGGCGGACCAAAACCGCCGCCCCCCTGCCCGTTCGCCACACAGGGGGAATCCTCATGAGACACTCGTTCATCCTCGGAGGCCTGCTCCTCAGCTCGGCGCTGGTTTCGCCGGCGGCGATCGCCCAGGGCGCGACCCAGCCGACGCCGCCGCCCTCTTCCGGTGCGGCCGAGCCGATCGCCACCGAGCAGGAGGAAGCGGCGGCGCGGGAGACGCCCGTCCAGGAAGAAGAGGCGATCGAGATTTCGGTGCCGGGCGCGAGCCCGGCCGGCGAGGGCGACATCGTCGTCACGGGCACGCGCAGCGGGAACATCGTCCGCCGCATGCCGCAGGTCATTTCGGTCCTCTCGGCCGAGGACATCGCGCGCACCGGCGAGGGCGACATCGCGGGCGCGCTGCAGCGGGTCACCGGCCTCTCGGTGGTCGGCAACGGCTTCGTCTATGTGCGCGGCCTCGGCGACCGCTATTCGCTGGCGCTCCTGAACGGCTCGCCGCTGCCCAGCCCCGAGCCGCTGCGCCGGGTCGTCCCGCTCGACATCTTCCCGACCAGCGTGATCGCGAGCTCGCTCGTCCAGAAGAGCTATTCGGTCAATTATCCCGGCGAATTCGGCGGCGGCGTGATCAACCTCACCACGCCCGCGGTGCCGCGCGACAGCTTCTTCGACATCAGCGTCGGCGGCAGCGGCGATACCGAGACGACGTTCAATCTCGGCTATACCTATTACGGCAGCGACACCGACTGGTCGGGCTTCGACGACGGCACCCGCGACTTCCCGGCCGCCTTGCGCAATGCGGTCGAGACCGGAAACTTCGCCGCCACGACCGACGAAGAGCGGCGCCAGTTCGCCGCCAGCCTGATCAATTCGCCCACCACCGTGCTCCAGCGCAACCGCAACATCCCAGCCAATTTCTCCGCGGAAGTGAGCGGCGGCACGTCGTTCGACATCGGGGGCGGGCGGATCGGCCTGCTCGCCGCGGCGGGCTACAGCAACAGCTGGCGGACGCGCGACGCGCTGCAACAGAGCTCGCTCGACCCCGAGCTCGCGGGCATCCCGCAGACCAGCTTCCAGACGGTCACCACCGACAATCGGATCATCGTCAACGGCCTGCTCGGCGTCGGCGCCAATTTCGGCGATCACCAGATCCGCTGGACCAATTTGTTCATCCGCGACACGCTGAAGCAGGGGCGGCTCGCCGCCGGCTTCAACCGCAACGTTACGGACCAGGACCCGAATCTGCCGCCGTCGCTGATCGAGCAGAACACCTATTGGTTCGAGCGCCAGCTCTTCAACACCCAGCTCGTCGGCGAATTCGAGTTCGGCCCGCTCAGCCTCGACGTGCGCGCGGCCTATGCCAATTCGCAGCGCGAATCGCCCTATGAACGGGCGATCGGCTATTTCTACCTGGGCGACAACGATCCCACCACGAGCGGCCCCGGCGACGTCGACGATTATGTCAACAACCTGTCCTCGGCGGGCCAATTCGCGACGATCGCGTTCAGCGACCTTACGGAGGAAGTCTATTCGGGCGGCATCGACCTGGCCTATCAGCTGCCCGTCGACACGCCGCTGACGGTTTCGGCGGGCTACAATTACACCCGCACCGAACGCAGCGCCTCGCGCTTCCAATTCCAGTATTTCCGGCCCGACGGCGCGCTGCAGGTCGAGATCGCGCAGCAGCGGCCGGACTTCCTGCTCTCCGACTTCAACGTCTTCACCTACAATATCCAGCTGCGCGACGTTTCCGGCGCCGAGGGCACCGCGGCCTATGACGCCGACCTCGAGGTCCATGGCGGCTATGTCCAGGCGGAAGGTGAGCTGCGCGACGGCCTCAGGGCGACGGTCGGCGTCCGCTACGAAACCGCGGACCAGTCGGTGCTGCCGATCGGCGCGGGCATTGCCGCGACCAGCCTCAGCAATTCCTACTGGCTGCCGGCGGTGACGCTGACCTGGAACATGGCGCGCGACATGCAGCTCAGGTTCCACACCTCGCAGACGATCGCCCGGCCGCAATTCCGCGAGCTCGCGCCGCAAATCTACCAGGATTTCGAATCCGACCGCGAGTTCACCGGCAACCCGTTCCTGGTCGACAGCGAGCTGCTCAATTTCGAGGGGCGGTGGGAATATTATTTCGCGCGCGACCAGCGGATCAGTGTCGCCGGCTTCTACAAGCGGATCGAGAATCCGATCGAGGCGGCGGCGTTCTTCGCCGGCGGCGGCCAGCTCAGGACCGGCTTCGCCAACGCGCCGGAGGCCGAGCTGTACGGCGTTGAGATCGAGGCGCAGGCCTATCTCCCGCTGGACGGGCTGGGCGGCGACTTCTTCGCCACGCGGCGGCTCGTGCTGATCGGTAACTACACCTACTCCCAATCGAGCATCAGCGCGGACGGCAGCCCCACGATCGGCCCGGACCTGCAGCCGGTCGCGTCGAACCTGCTGTTCGAGGACGGCGCGCCCTTGGCCGGCCAGTCGGACCATCTCGCCAACGTCCAGATCGGCATCGAGGACACGGACAGCCTGAGCCAGGCGACCCTGCTGTTGAGCTATGCCAGCGAGCGGGTGACCAATCGCGGCCCGATCCAGGGCCTGCTTCGCCAGCCGGACTTCATCGAGCAGCCGGGCTTGAGGGTCGATTTCGTGCTGCGGCAGGAGGCGCGCATCTTCGGCGCGCGGGCCGAGTTCAAGCTCGAGGCGCGCAACATTTTCGGCCGGGACTATGAGGAATTCCAGGAGTTCGGCGGCAACCGGATCGACATCAACTCCTACCGAGTCGGGCAGAGCTTCAGCGCCGGCGTGACGGTGCGGTTCTGAGGGTCAGCCGGCGGCTGACCAATAGCCGCCGGCGGCTAGCGCGCGGTGGAAGGCCTTGTCGGCCGCGCGGAGCGCCTTCGCCCGGTCGCCTATGCCGTGGACGCGGGCGATCAGCGGCCGGAGCTTGGCCGGGAGCCGCGCCGCCAGCGCCTCGGCGGTCCAGGCGTCGTTGAGGTCGCCGAGCCGGTCTTGCAACACCTTCAAGGCGGCGACGAACCTGTCGCGCCGCGCCGCGAGCGGCTTGGCGGCGTATAAGGGGCCCATGAACTCGGCGGCGTAGCGCAGTTTCTTGATGTCGAGGCGCAAGGCGTGGCGGCCCTCCTCGTCGAGGCGGGCGAGGCCCTGGCCGCGCCGGCGGATGCGCCGCCAGCGCCGCTCGAGCCGGTTCTCGGCGAGCGGGGCGAGGTCCTCGGCACCGCGCGCGCGGTAGCGCCAGGCGCCGGTTTCGAGCCAGAGGATGAGCTTCAGCATCAGCGCGCGCGCCCGGTCCGAGCGCAAGGCGGCGAGGGCGGAGTCGTAGGCGCGCTCGCGGAGCGCGGTGAGTTCCTTCGGGCGGGCCTCGCCGGCATGATCGATGCGCACGAGCAGGACGTCGAGGTTGCGCGCCTCGCCGAGCTGGCCGGCGAGCCAGCGGAGCTCGTCGCGCAAGGCCTGATAGTCCTTGCCGCGCACGGTCGGGCGGAACAGCGACAGAGCGGCGCGCAGCCGCCTGAGCGCGACCCGTGCCTGGTGGAGCGCGTCGGCGTCGCGCGCCTCGAGCAGCACCATCTCGTTGAGGCGGAAATGGCGCAGGCAGGCGTGGGCGATGGCGTGGAAGGCGCCGGCCTCGGTAAGTGGCGCGCGCAGCCGCACGGGCTCCGCTTTGGCGGCGCGGCCGAGCAGGCCGGCGGCGAGGGCGTGGCCGCGATCGCCCTTGCTGAGCACGCCGAGCCGGAGCGGCGCGGCGGCGCCGATCGCCTCGGCGAGCGCGAACAAGGCGGCGGGCTTGCCTTCGACCAGCTCGAGCTCGAGCTCGCTCAAGCGCGCCGTCGTCCTGCCGGCGGCGATCGTGCCTTCGTCGAGCACGACCTCGATGCGGCTGCCGTCCTGCGCGATGTCCCATAAGGTGCGGTCGATGCGGCTGCGGACGACAGGGACGAGCGCGTCCAGGTCGGCCGCCCAGCGCCGGAGCGGCGTCGCGCGCAGGGCGGCGCGGTCGAGCGCGAAGCGCGGCACCTCGCTTTCCCATTCCTTGCGCACGAAGAGCCCGGCGGCGGCGCCCTTGCGGCTTTTCACCGCCTGGACGCATCTCTTGCCGGCGCGGCGGACGCGGAGCGAGAAGCCGGCGCGCCGCAGGGCGCCGTCGGCCGTGTCGAAATAGAGCGTGTCGTAGCGGCGCGTCCGCGGCTTCACGTCCGCGAGCGCCGCGGCGCTCCGCACCGCCGCCGCGCCCCCCGGCTCGACGTCGAATTTCAGCTCGACTTCGTGGGCCAAAGCATCTGTTTCCGAAGCCTCCGGCGAGACGCGCATTCTGACGCGCGAATGTTACGGATTTGCGGCAAGCGCGCGAAGGGGTGCTTGCGTTCCCTCCGGACGGGCGCGATCAGCAGCTTATGCCTTCCTTCGACGTCCTCATCGTCGGCAGCGGCCATGGCGGCGCGAGCGCGGCGATCGCGCTGCGCCAGGCGGGCTTCGCCGGCTCGGTCGCGATCGTGTCGGACGATCCCGAGCCGCCTTACGAGCGGCCGCCCTTGTCCAAGGACTATCTTGCGGGCGCCAAGCCGTTCGAGCGGATCCTGATCCGCCCGCCGGAATTCTGGGCCGAGCGGGAGGTGACGCTGCTGCCCGGAAAGCGGGTCGTCGCGGTCGATCCCGCCGCGCATGTCGTGACGACTGCGGACGGCGGCGCGAGCGGCTACGGGTCCTTGATCTGGGCGGCGGGCGGGACGCCGCGGCGGCTGGCTTGCCCGGGCGAAGATTTCGCGGGCGTTCACGCGATCCGCTCGCGCGCCGACGTGGATGCGCTGATCGGGGAACTCCCTGGGGCCGCGACGGTCGCGGTGATCGGCGGGGGCTATATCGGGCTCGAGGCGGCGGCGGTGCTGAACGGGCTCGGCAAGAAGGTGTGCGTGATCGAGGCGCTGGATCGGGTGCTCGCCCGGGTGGCTGCGGAGCCTTTGTCGCGGTTCTTCGAGCGTGAGCACCGGGCGCGCGGCGTCGACATCCGTCTCGGCGCGACGGTCATGGCCATCGAGGGTCACAATGACCGCGTCTCCGGGGTTCGGCTCGATAGTGGCGAGACGATTGGCGCGGAGTTGGTCATCGTCGGGATCGGCATCGACGCCGCGGTCGCGCCGCTGCTCGCCGCCGGTGCGAAGGGGAGCAACGGCGTGCGGGTGGACGAAACCTGTCGGACCAGCCTGCCGGACGTCTATGCGGTCGGCGACTGCGCGCTGCACGCGAACGCTTTCGCGGGCGGTGGTGAGGTGCGGATCGAATCGGTGCAGAACGCCCACGACCAGGCGGGCGTCGCGGCGCGGGCGATCATGGGCGGGGAGGCGTGTTACGAGGCCGTGCCCTGGTTCTGGTCGAACCAGTACGACCTGCGCCTGCAGACGGTCGGGCTCTCCCTGGGCCATGACGAGACCGTGCTGCGCGGCGATCCGGCCGCGCGCAGCTTCTCGCTGGTCTATCTGAAGCGCGGGCAGGTGATCGCGCTCGACTGCGTCAACGCGACCAAAGACTATGTGCAGGGGCGGAAGCTGGTAACGGAGCGCATTCGGCCGGACCGGGCCCGCCTCGCCGACGCCGCGACGCCGCTGAAGGAACTGCTCAGCCTTTAGCCGGCGGTGACGACGATCAGCAACTCAGACGCCTTGTCCGCGCGGATTTCGAGCACGCCCGGTCCGCTGACGGCGAGGCCGTCGCCCGCCTGGCCGGCGACGCCGTTGGCGCGCACCGCGCCCCTGGCGATCGACAGATAGGCGCATTCGCCTTCGCCGAGCGCGAGATCCGTCCGCCGGTGCGCCGCGAGCACCGCGCGGTGGATGTGTCCCGTCGCCCGCATGCGCAGAGCGCCGTCGCGCGCCATCGGGCCTTCGGCTATCGGCACGGCTAGGCCGTCTGTGGCGTGCGGCCGCCACTCGCGGCGCGGCTCGCGCCGGCCCGGTCCGGTCCTGAGCCAGATTTCGACATAGGCCGCCGGCTCCTTGCCGACCGCCTCGACGCCGAGGTCGACACCGCGCCCGGCCGAGATCAGCTCCGCCGAGCCGGCCTCGAGCAGCCGGCGCGAGGCATAATTGCCGAGCCGGCGCAGCCGGCCGCCGGTGACGAGGGTGAGGATGTCGAAGCCGGAGTGGAAGCTGGGCGGCCGCGCGGCACCCGGTTCGAGCCGATATTCGTTGAGCGCGCGCAGCGCCCCCCATTCGAGCCGGTCCGGCCGCTGCCAGGCGGCGAAGGAGAAATGATGGCGGCCGTGGAGCCCGCCCGAACGGGTGCTGCCCAGCTCCGCGCCGACGCGGAGCTCGACACGGCAAGGGTCGAGCTTCGAATCGGTCATGAACCTGTTTAATCCTGATTGCCGGGGCTGCGGCCCGGGGAAGCTGGCGCAACGAACGCTTAGCCCCTAGCGTTTGGGGGGAGGCGCGTGAAGGGGACGGCCGAAAAATGAACAAAGCGCGGGCGGTGCCGCCCAATCCGATTCCCGGCTGGTGGCGGGCCCGCATCGTCAATTCGGTCGATCATCGCGCGGTCGTCGCCCGAGTCCACGACGAAGCCGTCTGGTCGGGCCATTTCGCCTTCATGACCCTGATGTCGGCCGGGATCGCCATCCTCGGCATGCTGCTCGGCTCGCCGGCCGTGGTGATCGGTGCGATGCTGATCTCGCCGCTAATGGGTCCAATCATCGGCTTCGGCTTCGGACTGGCCTTGTTCGATTTCGACGACATTCGCCGCTCGCTTCTCTCGCTGGGGATCGGCGCCACGCTGGCGGTGTTGTTCTGCGCCCTAATCGTGCTTGTCTCGCCGCTGCAGGCAGTCACCAGCGAGATCGCGTCCCGCACCCGGCCCAATCTGTTCGATCTCGGTGTCGCGACCTTCTCGGGCCTCGCTGGCACCTATGCGATGATCCGCGGGCGGCACGGCGCCATCGTCGGCGTCGCCATCGCCGTCGCTTTGATGCCCCCGCTCGCCGTGATCGGCTATGGCCTCGCCACCTGGAACCTGCCGATCCTCGCCGGCTCGACCTTCCTGTTCCTGACCAATTTAATGGCGATCGGGATCAGCGCGGCGGTGCTTGCACGGCTCTACGGCTTCGGCCGTCAGCTCTCGCCCCGGCAGACCGGGCTGCAGGCACTGCTCATCCTCGGCACCTTGCTCGCCTTCGCGATCCCGCTCGGGCTTGCTCTGCGCCAGATCGCCTGGGAGACGCTGGCGGCACGCGAGGCGCGCGCCGAGATCGCCCAGCGGTTCGGCGAAGGCGCCCGCGTCAGCCAGCTGCAGATGGAGTTCGATACCGATCCGATTCGGGTCAGCGCGGTCGTGTTCACGCCGGAGCTCCGTAATGCCGCCGAGGCCGAGGCGGGCAGCGCCCTCGCAGACTCTCTCGGCCGGCCCGTCGAGGTCCAGATCGAGCAGGTCCGGGTCGGCGAGGCGAGCGCCGAGGCGGCCCAGCTCGCCGAGGCGCGCGGCGCCGCAGTCGACCGCGGCGCGGCGCGGCTCGCGGACCGGCTCGCTTTGGTCGCGGGGGCGACACGCGAGGATGTGCTGATCGATCGCCAGCGCCGGCTTGCCCGGGTGCAAGCCGCGGCCTTGCCCGGCGCGACCCTGCTCGCCTACCAGCAGCTCGAGGCCCGTGCCGCCACAGGGGAGACTGGCTGGACGGTCCTGCTGATCCCGCCCGCCGCCGCCTTTCCCGATATGCCGCCGCTGACCGATCCCGCGACGCCGGAAGCCGAGGCCGCGCTGACCACGGTGATCTGGGCCTGGCGCCGGCTGAGGATGCCGATCGGCGTGTCTGGCGCGGAGGCCGAGGCGGTGGCGGAGCGGCTGCGCGCGTCGGGAGTGGACGCCCGCGTGACCGCGACGGACGCCGGCCCGGTCCGCTTCGCCTGGCTCGCCCCGGGAGGCTGAGGACAGCCCTCTATCCAGAGCATGATTGACGACCGCCGGCGCCGGGACGGCCATTGTGGGAGTTCGCCAAATGGGTGATGCTGCGAGCATGACGATTGTGCGCCGGCCATGTTGATCGCCCTGCTGATTCCGCTCGGGCTCGCGATCCTGGTCTACCTCTTCGCGCTGGCGCGGGCGGCCTATTCCCTGCGCGCCGCGCCTCATTCCGAAGCGCTCGCGCTCGGCGCGATCGTCAGCTTCTTCGACACGCTTGGGATCGGCTCCTTCGCGCCGACGACGGCGTGGCTCAAGTTCCGCCGGCTGGTGCCCGACCGGCTGATTCCGCCGACCATGTTGGTCGGCCTGACCCCGCCGGCGATGACCCAGAGCATCATCTTCCTGATCCTGCTCGGGGTGCTGGTCGATCCGGTGCTGCTGTTCGGCTGCGCGATCGCGCTGCTGCTGGGCGGGCTTGTCGGAGCGCCGCTCGTCGCGCGCGCCCGGGTCTGGATCGTGCAGCTGGTCGTCGCCATCGCGCTCCTGCTCGCCGCGACCGCCTATGCGATGACCAACCTCCAGCTCTTTCCCGGCGGCGGCACCGCGGCCGGCCTGCCGCTCGCGCTCACCATCGTCGCGATCGCCGCCAATTTCCTGTTCGGCATTCTCCTGAATTTCGGCGTCGGCAATTACGCGCCGACTTTGGTGATGCTGAGCCTGATGGGCATGGACCCGCGGCTTTGCTTTCCGATCATGGCGGCGGGTGCGTCGCTGATGGGCGCGGGCGCGAGCGTGCGGCACATTCAGATCGGCCAGATCGACCTGCGCGTCGTGATCGGGCTGGCCATCGGCGGCATCCCCGCGGTGCTGGTCGCGGCGTTCATCGTCAAGACCATGCCCGTGGAGCTGTTGCGCTGGCTGGTGATCGCGGTCGTGCTTTATGCTGCGGCGATCATGCTGCGCGCCGCCTGGATCGGGCGGCGCGAGCACAGGGCCGAGGGCGCCACCGCGCCGGTCGCGTGAGCGCCCGCCTGTCCACGGCCGGCCGCGAGCGCTAGAGTCCCGCGCATGGCCGAGACCGACGCCCTCAACCGGGACTTCCGCAAATACGACCAGGTCGAGAAGGCGCACACCTATCGCCTGGCCGAGCATGCGGGCGATGAATTTGACGAGGATTATGAGATCGCGACTCTCGATTTCGAGCCGTTCCTCAAAGGCGATGCGCGCGACAAGGCACGCTTCGCCGACGCCTTCGGCGCGGCGCTGCAGGAGATCGGCTTTGCCGTCCTCACCGGGCATGGCGTCGATCCGACGCTCTACGAAGAGATGGAGGATCGTGTCCTCGATCTCTTCACCTCGACGCCGCTGGACGAGAAGCTCCGGTTTCGCGCGCGGCGCCACGGCTCGGTCGCCCAGGGCTATTTCCCGCTCGCGGAGACCAGCGACATCCATCCGGACCTGGTCGAAGGCTGGGTCTGGTGCAGGCGGGCGTTCGACATTCCCCAGCATCGCACCGGAACGTTTCGTGCCACGGATTACTGGCCGCGCGCGGCGCAGGAACGGCAGTTCCGCCGTCTCGCGCTCGCCCACGAGGCTTTGTTCAAGCCGATCGCCCAGGCGATGTTCCAGGGGATCGGCTGCGATCCCCACAGCTATGATGACAAGCTCGGCGGGACCAATTTCGGGCTCAGATTGAACTATTATCCGCCGATGACGGAGGATCAGGCACGCTCCGGCGCCGGCCGGCTGCTCGGGCACGAGGATGTCGACCTCTTCACGATCCTGCCGGCGTCGCGGGTCGATGGCCTGCAGGTCTGGAACCACAGGAGCGGGAAGTGGGTACGCCTCCACGCGCCGCCGGGCGCGATCGTCATCAATACCGGCGATTATATGCAGCGCATCTCCAACGATCGGCTGCCCTCCACGACCCACCGCGTCGGCAAGCCGACCGACGGCTCGCATCTCGCGCGCGCCAGGGTGTCGTTCCCGATCGCGGTCTATGTGTGGGAGAATGAAATTCTCGAGGTGCTGCCGGGTCTCGGCCCGCCCAAATATCGGCTGATCAAGGCGATCGCCTTCCACACGCGCAGCACCAGCAAATTCTACGGCGACGACTATGCCGTCGAGGACGCCTGAGGCGCGGCCTCATTCCGCCGCGGCCGGTCAAGCCAGGCCGTAGCGAAAGACGAGCAGCGCCGACAAGGTGACGATCATGAGCACAACGAGGGGGATACCCGTGCGGGTATAGTCCCCGAACTTGTAGTCGCCGGCGGAGAGAATCAGCATGTTGGTCTGGTAGGCGAC
>NZ_JBQTJC010000291.1:0-4727 GCF_052387495.1 Sphingosinicella sp.
TGTTGGTGAGCTTGGCGCGCGGGTGCGGCGCGATGACGATCGAATTGCGCCCTTTGACCGCGTTGATCGCCTTGATCACCGGGGTCGCCTCGGGATTGGTCGAGGGCGAAAGCGCGCCGATCACGCCGACCGGCTTGGCCAGCACGACGATCTCGCGCTCCGGATATTCGGCGATCACGCCCACCGATTTGTCATCGATGATGTCCATGAGCGCGGCGCGGGTCTTGCGGAAGATCTTGAGATATTTGCCCTCGTAATTGCCGAGCTGGGTCTCGTCGATTGTGAGCTGGGCGATCTCCTCGGCGACGCCGGGCTTCGCGACCGACCAGACCATGGCGCGGATCAGGGCATCGACCTGGTCCTGCGTATAATGCTCGATCCGCGCCTGCGCGGCGCGCGAGCGCGCGACCAGGGCGGCGATCTCGGCGGCGGCCTCGGCCGCCTCGTCGCTGGCGAAAATCCGTTCTTCCTTGCCCATTCCAACTCCGATCCGCCGCCGCTCGGGGCGGCTCCCAATATGTAGGTAGCCCCTAGCCAAGCCGCCAGCCAAATGCCAGTGGACGGCCATGAAACTGGGTAGCTTGAAGGGCGGCCGCGACGGGCGGCTGGTGGTGGTGAGCCACGATCTCGCCTGGTGCGCCGACGCGCGGCATATCGCGCCGACCTTGCAGGCGGCGCTGGACGATTGGGAGCGCATCGCGCCGCAGTTGGAGCTGTTGGCGCAGGACTTGGCGCATGGCGTGATTCCCAAGGAGCGCTTCCACGCGCGCGAGGCGGACGCGCCGCTGCCGCGCGCTTATCAATGGGCGGACGGCTCGGCCTATGTGAACCATGTCGAGCTGGTCCGGAAGGCGCGCGGGGCGGAGATGCCCGAGAGCTTCTGGACCGACCCGCTCATGTATCAGGGCGCGTCGGACGAGATGCTCGCCCCCCGCGATCCGATCCCGCTCGCCGACGAGGCCTGGGGCTGCGATCTCGAGGCCGAGATCGTGGTCGTGACCGACGACGTGCCGCGCGGCGTCAGCCGCGAGGCGGCGCTGGGGCACATCAAATTGGTCGGGCTGGTCAACGACGTCAGCTTGCGCAACCTCATCCCGGCCGAGCTCGGCAAGGGCTTCGGCTTCGTCCAGTCCAAGCCCGCGAGCGCGCTCTCGCCGGTGCTGGTCACGCCCGAAGAGCTGGGCGACGCCTGGCGCGACGGCAAATTGCACGGCGAACTCAAGGTGGATTTGAACGGCCGGCCCTTCGGCCGGGCCGACGCGGGCGTCGACATGACCTTCGATTTCGGCACGCTCGTCGCCCACCTCGCCAAGACGCGAAATCTGGGCGCGGGCACGATCGTCGGCTCCGGCACGGTCTCGAACAAGGATGCGGACGGCGGCCCGGGCAAGCCCGTGGACCGCGGCGGCAAGGGCTATTCCTGTCTCGCCGAGGTCCGCACCGTCGAAACCATCCTCGACGGCACGCCCGCCACGCCCTTCCTCAAGGCCGGCGACACGGTCCGCATCTGGATGGAGGACGAGCACGGCCATTCCATCTTCGGCGCGATCGAGCAGGCGGTGACGACTCAGTAGAGCAGGAGCGGGCGACGCGCTTCGTGCCAAGCCTGCTCATCGGGCGCTGTGAGCGCGTCGAGATCGCTGGGCGCCGCTGCCACATCATCGACCCATTGCCTCAAACCCGGGCCGCCGTTGATGACGTCGATGGCGAGCTTGTCGAATACGTATTCATAGGCGAAATCGCGCCAGAGATCGTAGTCGGGCGCGAGGCGGCGGATCGCCTTGAAGGCGAGGGCCTGGAGGCGCCAGGGCTTGAAGGCGTGGTGGTCGTAGAACGGCCCCTCGGCGTGGATATGTACGCCGCGGCAGAGCTTCCCGACATGCTTGTGGAAGGTCGGCTCGAAGCTGATGTCGCGCAGCGCGCAGCCTTCGAGCCAGTGGGGCGCCAGCCTGCGCATCTCGGCGATGAGCGCGCGGCCGTCGAGGCCGGGCGCGCCGAACAGCTCGAGCGGGCGGGTGGTGCCGCGGCCTTCGGACAGGGTCGTGCCTTCGAGCATCACCGTGCCGGCATAAGCGCGGGCCATGTTGAGATTCGGGGCGTTGGGGCTGGGGTTGATCCAGACCCGCTCCGTCGGCCAGCCGTAGCCGGGGCCGGCCTCGGGATCGTAGCCCTCCATCTCGATCACCCGGTAGTCGAGGTCGAGCTTGAAATGCTCGACGAACCAGCGGCCAAGCTCGCCCAGCGTGAGGCCGTGGCGCATCGGGATCGGGCCGGCGCCGACGAAGCTCTCCCAGCCCGGCAGGAGCGTCATCCCCTCGACGGGGCGGCCGGCGGGATTGGGTCGATCAAGCACCCAGACCGACTTGCCGGCTCCCGCCGCGGCCTCGAGCACGTAGAGCAAAGTGGTGATGAAGGTGTAGATGCGGCAGCCGAGGTCCTGGAGATCGACGAGCAGCACGTCGAACGTGTGCAGCGACTGGCCGGTGGGGCGGCGGACCTCGCCGTAGAGGCTGAACACCGGGACGCCGTGGACCGGATCGTCATAATCCGGCGATTCCATCATATTGTCCTGCTTGTCGCCGCGAAGCCCGTGCTGCGGGCCGAAGGCGGCACTGATCTTCACCCCCGCCGCGACCAGCGCGTCGAGCGAGTGGGTGAGGTCCGCGGTGACCGAGGCGGGATGGGCGAGCAGGGCGACGCGCTTGCCTTCGAGCGGTTTCCGCAGCTCGGGCTCGGAGAGCAGGCGATCGATGCCGAATTTCATGCCGGCTTCGCTGCCGCCAACGCCGCCGCAAAGCAATGGGCGTGATGGAAATCGGGCTTTCCGGGCCGGTGGGCGAGCGCCCAGAGCGATTGGCGGCCGCTTTCCTCCTCGATCACGGCGGAAAGGCCGAGCCGCCAGGGGAGATCGGCGAGCAGACCGAGCGCGACGGAGAGATCGACCGAAGCTGAGAGACGGTAGCTGTCGGCGGATTGCGACACCTCGATCGCGGGCGCCGGCACATCGTCGGCCACCGCCATGTCCATTCGATAGTCGGTGAAGCGATAGGCGGCCCAGGCGCGGGACGGGGCGACGTTGAGCTCGAAATAGCCGGCATCGCCGCCTGGGCGGACGAAGGCCTCGAAGCAGGAGTGGCGCCAGAGCTCGTCGGCGCGGACGAGCGGGCCGGGCGGGGGGAGGCGGAGGGCGGCGATGTCGCCGGTCACGGAGAAGGCGAGGTCGAGCCGGCCCGGCGCGCGGTGCAGCGCCTCGGCCTCGACCGCGATGTCGGGGCCGGCCGTATCGGGATGGGGAATGAGGGTCAGGCGCATCGCGCGCAGCCTAGCCAATGCCCGCGAGGGTTGCGACTCGCGAGCGTGGAGCGCACAGAGGCGCGCATGAAAAAGCTGCTCCTCGCCCTCGCCGCCGCCATCGTCATCATTCCCTCGGCCAGCGCCCAGCGCTCGCGCAGCCCAGCGCCGCCGCCGTCGCTGCGCGCACTCGCCGACGAGGTCTCGCAGGAGCGGCTGCGCGCGACGGTCGAACGTCTGGTCGGCTTCGGGACCCGGCACACACTCTCGGCGCGCGATCATCCAACGCGGGGGATCGGCGCGGCGTTGCGCTGGACCGAGGACGAGTTCCAGCGCTTCAGCCGCGCCTGCGGCGGCTGCCTCCAGGTGGTCCGCACCGGCGACACGGTGACCCGTCCGCCGCGCATCCCGAACCCGACCCTGATCGAGAATGTCGTCGCGATCCAGCGCGGCACCGAGCGCCCCAACCAGGTCGTGATCATCACCGGCCATATCGACAGCCGCGTTTCCGATCCGCTCAATTTCACCGACGACGCGCCCGGCGCGAACGACGACGGCTCGGGCACCGCCGCGGTGATCGAGGCGGCGCGGGTGCTCTCGCGCCACCGCTTCCCCGCGACGATCGTCTATGCCGCGCTCTCGGGCGAGGAGCAGGGGCTGCACGGCGGCCGCATCCTCGCCGACTATGCCCGCGCGCAGGGCTGGGAGGTGATCGCCAACCTCAACAACGACATCGTCGGCAACAGCTGCGGCTCGGACGGCGTGTGCGACGACGCCAACGTCCGGGTCTTTTCCGAAGGGCTGCGCTGGCAGGGCGGCGATGCGCTCAGGGGCCAAGTGCGCAGCCAGGGCGGCGAGAACGATTCGCCCTCGCGCAACCTCTCGCGCTTCCTCGCCACGCTGGCGGGCGAGCTCAGCCTCGGCCTCGAGGTCCGCCAGATCTGGCGCAACGACCGCTTCGGCCGCGGCGGCGACCACACCGAGTTTTTGAACGCCGGCTTCCCCGCGGTCCGCATGTCGGTCGCGGTCGAGAATTACAACTGGCAGCACCAGGATCTGAGGACCGAGGGCGGCGTCGAATATGGCGACACAGCCGAGCGCATGGACTTCCCCTATCTGCGCCGGGTGACGGCGCTGAACGTCGCGGCACTCGCGGCGCTGGCGCGGGCGCCGCCGCCGCCTGCCCCAAGGGTTGAGGGCGCGGTTTCTACCGATACGGCTTTAAATTGGGGCGGCGTCCCTGGGGCGGACTACTATGTGGTGCGTTGGAGACGCACGAACGCTTCCGACTGGCAACACAGCCTTCGCACCCGATCTTGTGTAGGAATTGATACGCCCCCAGACCAGCGCGCACGAGTGCCCGAGAGAATATGCGCTTCGAGACTTCCCCACATCCGCGTCGACGACTGGGTGTTTGGCGTCTCCTCGGTCGCGGC
>NZ_JBQTJC010000292.1:0-5389 GCF_052387495.1 Sphingosinicella sp.
TCGTCCGGCGAGGGCGGCTCAGCTCTTGAAGAGGGTTTCGGCATTCGGCTCGGCGTCGGCCGGGGCTTCGGGCGCGGCTTCGCCGCTCTCCGCGGCGAGCGCCGCCTCGGCCTCGCGGGCAGCGGCCTCGCGCTCGGCCCGCAGCTCCTCGATCAGCGCCTCGCGGTCGCGCGCCATACCGGCCGAATCCTGCGGCGCCGCCTCGTGCCCGGCCGCCTTGGCCGCCTTGGCGACTGCGGCGTCGAGCTCGCGCTGAGAGGTCAGGCCAAGAGTCACCGGGTCCTTCGGCTGGATGTTGGCAATGTTCCAGTGGCTGCGCTCGCGAATCGCCTGGATGGTCGTGCGCGTCGTCCCGATCAGCCGGCCGATCTGGCCGTCGGAGAGGTCCGGATGGTTGCGGATCAGCCAGGCGACGCCGTCCGGTTTGTCCTGCCGCTTGGAGACAGGGGTGTAGCGCGGACCCCTCGTACGCATGGCCTGATCCGGCTCCTTCTGCATCTGGAGCCGGTAATCGGGATCGGCCTGGCCGCGCTCGATCTCCTCCGGGGTGAGCTCGCCCGAGCGCAGCGGATCGCGGCCGGTCAGCTTGGTCGCGGCGGTGTCGTCGGCGATCGCCTGCACTTCCAGGATGTGCAGCCCGCAAAAGGCGGCGATCTGTACGAAGGTCAGCGACGTATTGTCGACGAGCCAGCTGGCCGTCGCATGGGGCATGAGCGGCTGGGCCATCAATTCCTCCAGAAACGATAAGGGCCGCCCCTTCCCGGAGCGGCCAGTGCGGGGCGGGATTTAGTCCCGCTGTCCAAACGAAGCAAGCCAAAGCTCGTTGCCTCCGCCCCGGCGCCGACCTATTCCCCGCGGGACAGGGAGGCTCACGCATGCTGTTGACCGGATTGGCGATGTTGGCGCTCGACGTGCCCGGCGGTCCGATGCAGGTCGCCGTCCACCGCGATCCGATCACCGACCGGGTCACCACTTCGGCCGAGCTGCTCAACGACGGCCACCGGCTCGTGCTGAGCTGCGAGCCCGCCCGCTCTCGCGGCATTCAGGTGCGGCTCCATTCGCGCCACTGGTTCCGCCACGGCGGCACGCTGACCGGGCGGCGGACGCTGACCTACCGCTTCGACGGCGATGCGCCGCGGCGGACGCTCTGGAAGGTGCGCGATCATGACGCGCGGCTGACCGGCCGCCGCCAGGTCCCCGCCTTCATCGACTGGCTGACCCGCGCGGAGCGGCTGGTCGTGCGCGCCACCGACATCGAGGGGACGGTCTTCGACATGTATTTCCCGCTCGACGGCGCCGGCGAGGCGGTGGCTGAGCTGCGCGCGGCATGCGAGGGACAGCCCCAGGCGCAATGACGCGCGATCATCTCCAGCGGCTCGAGGCGGAGGCGATCCACATCTTCCGCGAATGCGTCGCGGAGATGGCGCGGCCGGTTTTGCTCTTCTCGGCCGGCAAGGACAGCTGCGTGATGCTGCATCTCGCGCGCAAGGCCTTCTGGCCCGCCGTGCCGCCCTTTCCGCTGCTTCATGTCGATACCGGCTGGAAGTTCCGGGAGATGTACGCGTTGCGCGACCAGCTTGCCGCCGAAGCGGGGATGGAGCTGATCGTCCACCGCAACCCGGACGCCGAGGCGCGCGGCATCAATCCGTTCGACCACGGCGCGACGACGCATACCGAGCTGTGGAAGACCGAAGGGCTCAAGCAGGCGCTCGACGCGAGCGGCTTCGATGCCGCGTTCGGCGGCGCGCGGCGCGACGAGGAGCCGAGCCGGTCGAAGGAGCGCATCATCTCCGTCCGCGTCGCCGGCCATGTCTGGGACCCGCGCCGGCAGCGGCCGGAGCTGTGGAGCCTCTACAACACCCGGCTGGGCCCGGGCGAGACGATGCGCGTCTTTCCCCTCTCCAACTGGACCGAGGCGGACATCTGGCACTATATCGCGCGCGAAGAGCTGCGGGTCGCCTCGCTCTATTTCGCGGCGCCGCGCCCGACGGTCGAGCGCGACGGCGCCCTCCTGATCGTCGACGACGGCCGCTTCCCGCTCGCGCCCGGCGAGACGTCGGTCGAGCGCCGCGTCCGTGTGCGCACCCTGGGCTGCTATCCGCTCACCGGCGCGGTCGCGAGCGACGCCGAAAGCGTTGACGACATCCTCGCCGAGCTGGAGGCGGGCGACACGTCGGAGCGGGTCGGGCGGCTGATCGACCACGACCAGCCCGCCTCGATGGAGCGCAAGAAGCGGCAGGGCTATTTCTGATGGCCGACCTGCTGCGCGTCCTCACCTGCGGCTCGGTCGACGACGGCAAGTCGACCCTGATCGGGCGGCTGATGGTCGGCTGCGGCGCGATGCCCCGCGACCGCATCGCGGGCGTCGAGGATTTCGCCTTCATCGCCGACGGGCTCGAGGCCGAGCGCGAGCAGGGGATCACGATCGACGTCGCGCGCCTCAACTTCTCGACCGGCAAGCGCCGCATCCTCCTCGCCGACGCGCCCGGACACGAGCAATATACCCGCAACATGGCGACCGGCGCCTCGACCGCCGACCTCGCCATCGTTCTCGTCGACGCCCGCACCGGGCTGACCACCCAGACCCGCCGCCATGTGATGATCGCGCGGCTGCTCGGCATCCGCGATTTCGTGCTGGCCGTGAACAAGATGGACCTGGTCGGTTTCCAGTCCGGCCCGTTTGACGCCGCCTGGTACGGCTTGGCCGGCCTGCTCGAGGAGGGCGTCGACGACTTCACCGCGATCCCGGTCTCGGCGCTGGAGGGCGACAATATCCTCGAGCGCTCGGAGCGGATGGGCTGGTATGACGGCCCGACGCTGATCGAGCTGCTCGACCAGGCGGAGCCGCGCCGCCGCGCGGAGATCGCGGACTTCCGCATGCCGGTGCAGCTCGTCACCCGCGCGGACGGCACGCGCTATCTCGCCGGCACCGTCGCGGGCGGCGCCGTCGGCGCGGGCGATACGGTGTCGGTGGCCGGCGGCGCGGCGTCCAAAGTCGCGCGGATCGCGGCGATGGACGGCGACCGGGAGCGGGCCGAGGCGGGCGACGCCGTTTCGCTCGTCCTCGCCGATCCGGTCGATTGCGGGCGCGGCGATCTGCTCTTCGCCGGCGAGCCGCCGATGATCGCCGATCAGTTCGAGGCGACCCTGATCTGGCTGGACGAGGAGGAATTGCTCCCCGGGCGGCGCTATCTGCTGAAGCACGGCACCCGCACCGTCGCCGCGTCGGTGCAGAGCCTCAAGCACCGGGTCGACGTCGAGACGATGGCGCCGCTCGCCGCGCGGACGCTGGCGCTCAACGAGATCGGGCTCGCCAATCTCTGGACCGCCCGCCCGCTCGCCTTCGAGCCCTACGAGAAGAGCCGCGAGCTGGGCGGTTTCATCCTGATCGATCCGGTGAATGCGCGCACGCTTGCCGCCGGCCTGATCCGTTTCGGCCTCCGCCGCGCCGATAACCTGCATGAGCAGGCATCGGCGGTCACGCCCGAGCGCCGCGCCACGCTGATGGGTCAGAGACCGAAACTGCTCTGGTTCACCGGCCTCAGCGGCGCCGGCAAATCGACCATCGCCAATCTGGTCGAGGCGAAATTGCACGCGGCCGGGCGCCACACCTTCCTGCTCGACGGCGACAATGTCCGCCTGGGCCTCAACCGCGACCTCGGCTTCACCGACGCCGACCGGGTCGAGAATATCCGCCGCGTCGGCGAGGCGGCGAAGCTGATGATGGACGCCGGCCTGATCGTCATCACCGCCTTCATCAGCCCCTTCCGCTCCGAACGCGACATGGCCCGCGCGCTGGTGCCGGAGGGCGATTTCATCGAGATTTTCGTCGATGCCCCCCTCGCCGAAGCCGAGAAGCGCGACCCCAAGGGCCTCTATGCCAAGGCGCGCGAAGGCAGGCTCGCCAATTTCACCGGCATCGATTCGCCCTACGAGGCGCCCGAAGCACCGGAGATTCGGATCGATACGATGGCGATGAGCGCCGAGGAGGCGGCGGACCTCATCGTCCGCCATCTCGGCGCCTAGCTCAGCCTTTCAAGAACTGCTTCACACCACGCGCCGCCTGTCTGATCCGTTGCTCATTCTCGACCAAGGCGATGCGGACATAGCCTTCGCCTTCCTCGCCGAAGCCGACGCCGGGGGCGACGGCGACGCCGGCTTCCGAAAGCAGCCTCTTCGAGAATTCCATCGAGCCAAGATGGCGCAGCGGCTCAGGTATCGGCGCCCAGGCGAACATGCTGGCCTCGGGCGGGGGGATCTCCCAGCCCGCGCGGCCGAAGCAATCGACGAGGCAGTCCCGCCGCGCCGTGTAGAGCGCGCGGTTGGCTGCGACGATGTCCTGCGGCCCATTCAGCGCCGCGGTCGCCGCCGCCTGGATCGGCGTGAAGGCGCCGTAATCGAGATAGGATTTCACCCGGGCGAGCGCGCCGATCAGGGTCGGATTGCCGACCGCGAAGCCGATCCGCCAGCCCGCCATCGAATAGGTCTTCGACATCGAGGTGAACTCGACCGCGACCTCCTTCGCGCCCGGCACCTGGAGGATCGAGGGCGTCGGCGTGTCGCCATAATAGATTTCGGCATAAGCGAGGTCGCTGATCACCCAGAGGCCGCGCTCCCGGGCGAAGGCGACGACCTTCTCGTAGAAGGTCAGATCGGCGACATAAGCGGTGGGATTGGACGGATAGCCGATCACCAGCACGGTCGGCTTGGGCACCGTGTAGCGCAGCGAGCGTTCGAGGATGTCGAAGAAGTCCGGCCCCGGCGCGGCGGGGATCGAGCGGATCGCGGCGCCGGCGATGATGAAGCCGAACTGGTGGATCGGATAAGACGGGTTGGGCGCGAGCACGACGTCGCCCGGGGCGGTGATCGCCAGGGCGAGATTGGCGAGGCCCTCCTTCGAACCCAGGGTGACGATGACCTCGCTGTCGGGATCGAGCGCGACGCCGAAGCGGCGCTGATAATAGGCCGCCTGCGCCTTCCTGAGCCCGGCGATCCCCTTCGACGCCGAGTAGCGATGCGCGCGGGGATTGCGGGCGACCTCGGCCAGCTTCTCGATGACGTGCGCCGGCGGCGCGCCGTCGGGATTGCCCATGCCGAGATCAATGATGTCCTCGCCCCGCGCGCGCGCCGCCGCCTTCATCGCGTTCACCTCGGCGAAGACGTAGGGCGGAAGGCGGCGAATGCGGTAGAAATCGGTCACGGAAGTCAGCTTTCGAAGCGGGAAAGATCGAACGGCGCGAGTGCGACGGGCGGCGTTTCGCCCGTCACCAGCGCCGCGACCGCTTCGCCCGTGATCGCCGCCAGCGTCAAGCCGAGATGCTGGTGGCCGAAGGCGTAGACGACAGTGGGCGCGCGCCGGCTGCGGCCGATCGCCGGGAGATAATCGGGC
>NZ_JBQTJC010000293.1:0-12915 GCF_052387495.1 Sphingosinicella sp.
GCAGGCGATGCCGACGCTCTCGGTGACGTAATAATTCTGCTTCCGGTCATCCGGCTCGATCCCACCCTTGCGCTGTCCGAAGACGACGATGTGCCAGGGCGCGACCTCGAGATAGGGCTTGTGCTCGTCGGTGCCGAGCGGGGCGAGCGCCTCCAGCCATTCGGCGCCCGCCTTGCCCGCGTAGAAGGCGCGCTCCTCCGCCTCCGCCGCGTCTCGCAACGCGCGCTTGAGGTGGGGCGAGGAGATCACGGCGAAATGCCAGGGCTGATGGTTCGCGCCGCTCGGCGCGGTCCCGGCGGCGAGGATGGCGTTCTCGATCGCCTCGCGCGGCACCGGATCGGGCGCGAAGAAGCGGCACGTCCGCCGCATCCGCACCCGCTCGTGGAAAGCGCGCGTCCGCGCGACCATCTCCTCGGGCGGATAAGCCGGCAGACCGGGCCAGGGGAGGGGGTGGTAGGCGGGCGTACCCATTCGGTCTTCTCCCGGACAATATGCGCAAGCGGAATAGGCGGGCGCGGGGCGTCTGGCGAGGCGCCGCGTGGGCAAAGTTGAGGAAGTTGAGGATATCCATCGGCCGCCCCGCCGGGCGCGCCGCCGCCGCGCTCAGCCATCATCGCCTTCCTCCACTTCGAGCCGGTCGAGCAGGCCGCTGCGCTTGGCGCGGGCCCATTGGTCCTCGCTCCAGCGATCCCGCGCCGTCGGATCGAGGTCAGAGATATCGATCGTGGCGGGATCCCGGCGGTCGTAGCGGTGGCGCTTCAGCCAATCGCCGTAAATGCGCTCGTCGGGCCGGGGCGCGCACTCGTGCGGGCCGCGATACTCGTCATAGGACGGGCGACGGCACTCGATGAAGTCGTCGGCGTCGCCGCCTTCCTCGATGCAATCGAGCAGCTCCTCGAACTCCTCGGCGAGGCAGGTGATCAGGCGCTCGTCGTCGCGGAACGCCTCGGCCTTCTTGTCGGCGCGGGTCAGCATCGCCATGGCGAGGCGGTTGTCGTGGCGGTGGCGGGTGCCGACCAGTTCGTCGTCCCTGCCGCGATAGGTCTCCGTCTGGCCGTCGAGCGAGCGGTCGTGGAGGCGGTCGGCGAGCGGGCGGCGGGCGCGGCGCGACGCCGCTTCCCAGGCATAGTTGAAGGCGCGGCCTTCGCGGCGATTGCGGAAATTGTAGGCGGTGGTGACGCTGATCCCGGCCCGCGCCGCGGCCTTGTCGACGGTCAGGCCCTCGGCGACCGCCTCGAGGAACACGACCTGCTTCGCCCCGGTGAAGCCGTCGACGCGCATCCGGCGGACGCGCGGGGAGGCGGACAGCTCATCGTCGGGCGCCGCCTGCGCCGCCAGCGCGGCATGATAGCCGCGCCAGTAAGCGTCGTCGTCCGGCGGCGGCGCGGCGGGGACCGGAAGCGGGGCGGCGTGTTGGGCGACCGCTTCGGCCGGATCGCCGAGGCCGCGAATCGGGTTCTCGTCCATTTGGCATTATGAACCATAAAGGCACGCCTGTAGGAAACAGGAAATTTGCGGCCGCGAGAATCGCAGGTATTTTCAAGAGCATGAGACGAAGGCGGCACACGACCACGTCCTCGGGCGGATCGTGCGGCAAGCCCGCCCCAGGGCCAAGGCATATAAATAGCGCTAAGTAGCGCGCGGCGGCAAAAGGCTCAGCGCGGCGCCTCGACATAGACGCCAAGGTCGAGCGTTCCCGACCGGGGTGCGCCTTCGCCTCGGCCCGGCTCCAGCCAGGCGCGGCTCAGGAAGAGACCGCAGGTGTCGGCATAGTCGCGCGGCGCCGGGCCGAAGCCCAGGTCCAGCGTCTTTCGGCAATTGCGGGCGTGACCTTCGCTGTCGATATCAAAGGCGATGCGACGGTGCGCGACCCGTCGCCCGGCGCCGGCCGCGGTCGGCGAGGCGCCGGCCGGTTCGATCGAGACGACAATGGCGGCGCGCTCCGCCCGTCCGAACGCATCGCCGAGATAATGTTCCAGCGCCGCGCCGAGCGAGCGGCAGGCGAAGCGCTGCCACTCCTCCGGCGCCGCGCCGCTGCGATCCGCCCGGCAGGACAGGACCTGATCGCCCGACAGCTCGAAACGGACGATCAGTTGCCCGGCGCCGAAGCTGGTCGGATCGGTCAGCAGCCAGTTGACGCGGGCGCGGTATGAGGTCTCCGCCGCCGCGCGGCCGTCAGGCCCCCGCAGCGGCTCGAAGCGCATTTCGAGCGCGCGGTCGCAGGTCGCGTCGTCGAGAATGACGTGGCCCGAGGAAACGAGGATGCGGCACGCTCTCGGGACGCCCGCCGCGTCGATCCGCATCTCGATCATGACCGCGCCTTCGAGCTCGAGCCGCCGAGCGGCGGGCGGATAGGTTTCGTGATCCGACCAATCGGGCGTGGCCCGCACTGTGAGCCGTGCCGGCTCCGGCCAAGTGTCGGGCCGCTCGGTATAGAGGGGGTGTCGGCGAACCTCGGCCGGCGCGGTCGGCGCAGGGGTCCGCGGCACGGGCTGGGCGGCGCCGGCCCAGCCGGCGACAGCGATCAGGATCGAAGCGAACATGGGTCCCCCTGGAGGCACCATTGCAGGCCTCGCCGCACTCGGCAAGCCACTGCGATCACGAGGGAAAGAGCCGGGGCCTCAGTCCCGCGGCGCTCAGTCCGAGGCCGGTTTGCTCTGGAGTTGGACGTAGTTTTGCAGGCCCATCCGCTCGATCATGTCGAACTGCTGCTCGATCATGTCGATATGCTCCTCCTCATTGTCGAGGATCTCGGCGAAGAGGTCGCGGCTGACGAAGTCGCGCACGCTCTCGCAATGCGCGATCGCGCCCCTGAGTTGCTCCACCGCCTCGCGCTCGAGCTCGAGGTCGGCCTTCAAAATCTCCTCGACATTCTCGCCGACCCTGAGCCGCCCGAGCATCTGGAAATTCGGCAGGCCCTCGAGAAACAGGATCCGGTCGGCGAGCTTGTCCGCATGCTTCATCTCGTCGATCGATTCGTGCCGCTCGTGCTCGGCGAGCCGCTTGACCCCCCAATTGTCGAGCATCCGATAGTGCAGCCAATATTGGTTGATCGCGGTCAGCTCGTTCTTGAGCGTCTCGTTGAGGTGCTGGATAACCTGTTCGTCGCCCTTCATCGGGAGCCTCCGCGTCTTGTTCGGTCGCGGCTTATAACGCACCGACGCGCGAAAAGGCACCGAAAAAATGGCGGAAAACTGCGGAAAATTGGCCGCTAATGCGGCTGATTCTCAGGCCGCGCTGCGCTCGGCCGCGATGATCTCGCGTGCGAATGAGAAGCACTGGCCGCAGCGCGGCTTGGCGCCGTAGCATTTGTAGGCGCTCGTCGGGCAGCCGGCCCCCTCGCGCGCCGCCTGGCGCACTTGGGTTTCGCGAATCGCGTTACAGACGCAAACGATCATGGAGATCGGCATATCCGATAATGCGATTGGTTCGCAATAGCGTTTTTAACGCGCGGCGCGGCGGACCATCAATTTGAGCCCCGACCAGGTCGCATCGACCGCGCAGACCTTGACGTCGACCAGGTCCGTGTCTGGCAGGATGACCGCGCGAATCCCGTCCTCGGTGATGTCGGTCGGCACCTTCGACGCCTTTTTGGGCCAGCTCACCCAGATGAAGCCGGACGGCGCTAGCAAAGGGCGGAGCGCGGCAAGCTTCTGCTCCATGTCCACGCGCGCGGTGACGAAGATGTGCGCCGCCTCGATCGGGGCTTCGGGGCGGGCGAGAAGGTCTAGCGCCAATCCCTCGCGCGCGATTTCGTCGCGGACCGCGTCCGGCATGCCGTCCCACCAGGTCCGCATTCCGTCCTTCAGCGACAGCTTCTTCGCCAGCGGCGTGCCAGAGTAACCGGCGGTCATCCTTCCCTCGTCATTCCAGTGAAAGCTGGAATCCCTTTTCTCTTCTCCGGCGCTCCAAGGAAAGAAGGGAGATTCCAGCTTTCGCTGGAATGACGGCCCTAGGTGAAGGCGCTGCGGGCGCGGTACCAGCGCGAAGCGATCCAGGCGATCGGGATGCCGGTCAGGACGCAGTGCGAGAAGAGCTGGTTGGAGATCGCCCAGGCGGTGTGCGGCAGCGGCGCCTCGGGCCAGCGCAGCGGCTTCACCAGGAAATACATGATCAGCCAGAGCAGCACGCCGTAGGCGATTCCGGCCGGGATCGGGTGGCGCATCAAAGCGGCGAAGCGCGGCGCGACCAGCAGATAGGCCGTCGCCATGCACAGCATGATCGTGAAATGGACCGCGAGGCCGATCGCCGCCCAGCCCGGCGTTGCCGTCGGTGCCTCGCCGAACGGCCCGCTGGCGACGTAGCGCAGCACGCCGATCGGCGTCGCCCCGGCCATGCCGGCGAAGACGAAGGCGGAGAGGATGTCGAGCGTGCCCGCGACCAGGGTCGCGAGCAATATGGGGCGAAGGATGCTGCCGGCCATGCGCGCCTCCCCTCGGCGGTCAGCCCCGAGCGCCGGGCTGAAGCGCTTCGGAACTATCACCCATCAAAGCGGGGAAGAAGCCCTCATGCGCGGCGCGCAGATCGGCGAGCGAGACCGCGTGGTCGCCGTCGGGAAGCTCGAAGATCAGGCGGCTGCCTTTGGTGCGGCCGATCGCCTCGACCTCGACTCCGGCGGCGTGCGCGCGCTTGAGGAAGGTCAGCAGGCAATCGTCGGCGACGGTGGCGACGTAAACGCCCTGGTCCTCGGCGAAATAGCCGGCATGGCCGAACGGCGCCGGGCCGTTGATCAGGGCGCCGATATCGGCGGCGAGCGCCATTTCGGCGAGCGCGACCGCGAGGCCGCCGTCCGACACGTCGTGGCAGGCGGTAATGGCGCCGCCGGCGATGGCGGCGCGGACGAATTCGCCGGCCGCGCGCTCGGCGAGCAGGTCGACCGATGGCGGCGCTCCGTCCTCGCGGCCGTGCAGTTCGCGCAGCCAGAGCGACTGGCCGAGATGGCCGTGACGATCGCCGATCGTGACGATGACGTCGCCATGATCGCGAAAGGCGATGCCGACCGCCTTCTTCCAGTCCTTCAGCAGCCCGACGCCGCCGATCGCCGGGGTGGGGAGGATGGCGCTTCCGCCACCCGTCGCCTTGCTCTCGTTGTAGAGCGAGACATTGCCGCTCACGATCGGGAAATCGAGCGCGCGGCAGGCTTCGGCCATGCCTTCGAGACAGCCGGTGATCTGCGCCATGATCTCGGGCCGCTGGGGATTGGCGAAGTTGAGGCAGTTGGTCACGGCGAGCGGCGTCGCGCCGACCGCCGAGAGGTTGCGCCAGGCCTCGGCGATCGCCTGCTTGCCGCCCTCATAGGGGTCGGCATAGCAATAACGCGGCGTGCAATCGGTGGTGATGGCGAGCGCCTTGTCCGTGCCGTGGACGCGGACCACCGCCGCGTCGCCGCCGGGTGTCTGGACCGTGTCGCCGCCGACCTGCTGGTCGTATTGCCGCCAGATCCAGCGGCGGCTGGAGAGATCGGGCGAGGCCATCAGCTTGAGCAGATCGGCGGCGATGTCGGCGCTCTCCGGCACCTCGCCGAGCGGCTTCACCCGCGCCCATGCCTTATATTCCTCGCGGCTCGCGCTTGGCCGATCGTAGAGCGGCGCCTCGTCGGCGAGGGGGGCGAGGGGGATGTCGGCGGCGACCTCGCCCTGCCATTTGAGCACCATGTGGCCGGTGTCGGTCACCCGCCCGATCACCGCGAAATCCAGCTCCCATTTGCGGAAGATCGCCTCGGCCTCGGCCTCGCGGCCGGGCTTCAGCACCATCAGCATCCGTTCCTGCGATTCCGAGAGCATCATCTCGTAGGGCGTCATGCCCTCCTCGCGGCAGGGGACGGCGTCCATGTCGAGCTCGATGCCGACCCCGCCCTTCGACGCCATCTCGACGCTGGAGGAGGTGAGGCCGGCCGCGCCCATGTCCTGGATCGCGACGATCGCGTCACTGGCCATCAGCTCGAGGCAGGCCTCGATCAGCAGCTTCTCGGTGAAGGGATCGCCGACCTGGACGGTGGGGCGCTTCTCCTCGCTGTCCTCGGAGAAGTCGGCGCTGGCCATGGTCGCGCCGTGAATGCCGTCGCGGCCCGTCTTCGAGCCGACATAGACGATCGGATTGCCGACGCCGGACGCGGCCGAATAGAAGATCTTGTCGGTCTCGGCGACGCCGACGGTCATCGCGTTGACCAGGATGTTGCCGTCATAGGCGGGGTGGAAATTGACCTCGCCGCCGACGGTCGGCACGCCGACGCAATTGCCGTAGCCGCCGATCCCCGCGACCACGCCGGCGATCAGATGGCGCATCCGGGGATGGTCGGGCCGGCCGAAGCGCAGCGCGTTGAGGTTCGCGATCGGCCGCGCGCCCATCGTGAAGACGTCGCGCAGGATCCCGCCGACGCCCGTCGCGGCGCCCTGATAGGGCTCGATGTAGGAGGGGTGGTTGTGGCTCTCCATCTTGAAGATCGCCGCCTGGCCGTCGCCGATGTCGATCACGCCCGCATTCTCGCCCGGCCCGCAAATCACCCAGGGCGCCTCCGTGGGCAGCTTCTTCAGGTGGATGCGCGAGCTCTTGTAGGAGCAGTGCTCGGACCACATCACCGAGAAGATGCCGAGCTCGGTGAGGTTGGGCTCGCGGCCGAGCGCGTGGAGGACGCGCGCATATTCCTCGGGGCTGAGGCCGTGCTCCGCGACGACCTCGGGCGTGATCTCGGATAGGGTCATGGCCGGTGCCCTAGCGAGCGAGTGGCCGCCCGCCTAGCCCGTGCGGCGCCTGCCCCGCCGGATGCGCCGCCGAAGCCCGGCGAGCAGGCCGGGGCGGGCGAGCGGCTCGAAGCCGTTGTCCGCGCTTTCGGGGTCGAGCAGCTCGCTGTCCGCGACCGCCTTTTCGAGGTCGGTCAGCTCCGGCGGCTCGAAGGGGAGGAGGGTCCGGCCCTCGCCGCGCAGCGCCTCGACGGTCGCGATCAGCGAGCCGGTTTCGGCCTGCTTCGCCTCGACTTCCTCGGGCGTCGTGCCGAGATGCTCGGCGAGCAGCCCGGCACGGATCGCGGTAATTGCCTCGCGGCAATGCGGATCGACCGCGCAATCGATCAGCAGGTCGCATTCGCTGTCGAGCCCCATCGAGCGGTTGTTCATATTGGCGGAGCCGACCCGCAGCATCTCGTCGTCGACCACCATCACCTTGGCGTGGACATAGATGTCCTCGCCGCCTTCGGTCGCAGGCGTGTAGATGCGGAAGCGGCGCTTCTTGTCGATCCGGGCGAGCGCGCGCATCAGCTGGGCGCGCGCGGACCCCATCACCTTTTCCTCGACCCAGCCGTCGGCGGTGCGCGGATTGACGATGACGAATTCCGGCGGGTCGGGCGCGGCGAGCCGCTCCGCCACCGCCGCCGCCACGGCGCGCGAGGCGAAATACTGGTTCTCCGCATAGACGACGCTCTTCGCGCGGCGGATCATGTCGGCGAACAACGCCTCGATCTCGCGCACCGCCTCGTCGCCGCCGCAGTCGCCGCGCGTCCGCGCGACGGCGAGCTCGACGTCCCGGAACTGCGGCGCGAGCGCCTCCGGCCAGGGATCGGTCATCGCCTCGGGACGGGCGAGCGGCGCGCCGCCGGCCCGAGCCCAGCGTTCGCGGGCCAGCTCGCCGAGCGTCCGCGCCGCGTCGCCGTCCACCGCCATCGAGGCGTCGTGCCACGGCCCGTACCGCCGGCCCGTCGTCGGCCGCCGCCGCCGCTCGTCATCGTCCTTATGATCGCGCGTGTCCCAGCGGTCCGCGGTCATGTCGATGCCGCCGCAAAAGGCCAGCCGGTCGTCGATCACCACGATCTTCTGATGGTGGCTGGCGCCGAAGGGGTGAGCGCTGTCCAGCTTGAAAAAGATCTGCCTGTCCCAGGCCCAGCGGGCGAGGCGCAGCAGGGTCGTGCCGCGTCCCAGCAGCTTGAGCGCGCCGACGTCCCATTTGAGGATGTGGATCGAAAGGCCCGGCCGGTTGCGGGCGAGCCAGGAGATGAAGGGTCCGAGCTTGCACGGCGCCTCGTCGCCGTCCGGCGTGGGCTCGAGCAGAATGCGGGTGTCGAAGTCCCAGCCGATCAGCAGGATCTGCCGCTCGGCGCGCAGCATCGCGGCCCGCGCATGCGCGAAATAATCGGCCGCGTCGACGATGACCGCCGCCCGCTCCGCCCGCGCGATCCGCCAGCAATTCCGCCCGGGCCTGGCCAGCCCCGCTCGATCGGTCAACACACTCGGCTCCTTCGTCGCGGCGCCAACGCTCCGCCCGCGCATCGGGTTTCGGCGGCGTAACGGCGAGGCCCGATCGGCTGTGCCGGCGCGCGTTTTCGGTTATCACCGCGGCATGGAAAGGGAGGAAGCCGAGCGCCCGGGCGGCGCGCTGCTCGCCTGGCTGGTGCATCTGTTCACCGCCAGCGGCGCGGTGCTGGCGCTGCTCGCGCTGGCGGCGATCGAGGAGCGGGCGTTCAACCTCGCCTTGCTCTGGCTCGTCATCGCGCTCGCCATCGATGGGGTGGACGGGACGCTCGCCCGGGCGGCGCGGGTCAAGCATAGGCTGCCGCGGATCGACGGGGCGATCCTCGACCTCGTCATCGATTATCTGACCTACGTCTTCGTGCCGACCCTGTTCATCTGGCGGGCCGGGCTGCTCCCCGAGCCGCTCGTCATTCCGCTCGCGGCGGCGATCCAGATTTCCGCGCTGTACGTCTTCGCGCGCGCGCACAAGAAGACGGAGGATGGCAATTTCCGAGGCTTCCCGGCCGTGTGGAACGTCGTCGCGCTCTATCTCTACGTGACGCTGCCGGATCCGCGCCTCGCCGCGACGATCGTCGGTTTTCTGGTCCTCGCGAGCTTCGCGCCGATCCATTTCGTCCACCCCTTCCGGGTGCGGGATTACGGCGTCTGGCTGCCGCTTCTGGCCGTCGCCTGGGCGGCGGCGACCGCGGCCTTGCTGTGGCCGGACTGGCCGCCGGCGGCGCGGGGCGTGCTGGTCCAGGTGTCGGTCGTCGCCGGCCTCGCGATCATCGGCCTCGGCCTGCTCCGCTCGCTGCGCGGGCCGCGCTTGCAGCGGTAACGAATCGGGCGGATAATTCGCTTGGGCTCAAGCCAGCTTGGGAGACTTTTCGATGAGCGTCAGCTACCGACCCGAAGGCTATCACAGCGTCACCCCCTATCTCACCGTCGACGGCGCGGCGAAGGCGATCGCTTTCTACGAAGAGGCGTTCGGCGCCACCGAGGTCCTGCGCATGCCGATGGGCGACAGCGGCCGCATCGCCCATGCGGAGATCCGGATCGGCGATTCGCACGTCATGCTCTCCGAGGAATGGCCGGACATGAACATCCTCGCTCCCACGAGCCGTGGCGGCCCGACCTCGAGCAACCTCATCTATGTCGAGGATGTCGACGCGGCCTATGCCAAGGCGCTCGCCGCCGGCGCGACGGCCGAGCGGCCGCCGGAGAACCAGTTCTGGGGCGACCGGATGGGCACCCTGGCCGATCCGTTCGGCCATCGCTGGAGCCTCGCCACCCATGTCGAGGACGTCTCGGACGACGAGATGCAGCGGCGCATGGCGGAAGCGTTCGGCCAACCTGCCTGAGCGCAAAGAAAGAGGCCGGCCCGCGTGAAGCGGACTGGCCTCGTGGACCTCGAACTGCGCCGAATCAGGTGCGGCAGGAAATCTCACCGTTCGGACGGCCGAAGGTGATGCTCGCGCCATTGGAGCTGACCGAATAGCCGCCGCCCGTATACGGGGGCTGGCCGCCTTCGCCGGCGGCGAGCGGAATGCGCTCGCCGTCCTGGCTCAGGCGCAGGTTCGCCGTATTGTCGGTGTAGAAATCGACGTAGATCAGGCTGTTGTCGCGGCAGCGGTAGGTCTGGCTGGCGACGATCATCGGCGGCGGCGCGACCGGCGCGGCATTTTCCAGCGCCTTCGCCTGCGCGTCGTAGCGGTTGACGGACTCGGGCTCGCTGTTGTTGCACGCCGCGAGAGGGACTGAAGCCGCCATCGCGGCGAGAATGAGTATCTTTCGCATGAGCCCCCTTCGCTAGTGCAGCATTGCACGTCAAGCGGAAGATTGTGGCAAGGGCGCGGGCGCGGCGCCACTGCTTTCGATAAAGCGATGCGAAGGTTCGACAAAGCGCCGCCCCGCGGATAGATTGCGCGCATCGTCAACGGTGCGAGGGGCGGGTTGAAGAACATGCAGCGGGTGCGGATCGGATTGACCGGCCTGGCCTTCGTTTTCGTCGCGGTGCTGCTCGCGGCGGTCTTCACCAGCGAGCCGGCCGGCGAACCCGAAATCACCCCGAACCTGATCGAGCGGCAGGAGGCGGGCGCGCCGCCTCCCTCACCCTCGCAGCCCGCGCAGGCGCCCACCGAGCCGCTCGCCGAACTCGGCGTCGCCCCGGGCAATGCGGATGCCAATGCGGTGGCGCCCGAACCGAGCCCGCCGGCGCAATGAGCCGCGAGTCGCGCTTCGCCGGTCCTGGCGCGCGGCGTGCGCCTACTCACGGACTTATCCACAAGCGCATGGACCGGAACGGGGATCGAACAGGCGCGCGAACAAAATAGGAAAATGTGTGGTATTTCCACGGGTTTCCCATGAATTCCCATCCATAGGCATCAAAAACCCTTCCAATCCCATGATCCTTGGGTTATCCACGTCTCCCTAATTAGGGGCGATTCCTGTTCAGCCGCGAGATGACGCGGGCGCGCGGAGGCGCGCGCCTGTGAACAGGGAAGGTCCGTTTTCGGGGGACGGCCGGCGGTGGAACTCGAGCACCTGTTCAACGGCAGCGCGCTCAACGCGGTGGACGCCAAGGGGCGTCTCTCCGTCCCTTCCTTCATTCGTTCGGTGATCGAACGCCGTTCCGGCGCCAACACGATCATCCTCGGTGCCCATGAGGCCGACCCCTGTCTCACCGGCTACGACCGCAATTACGCCCGCATCCTCCATGCCGAGAACGAGCGCCGCCGCCTCGCCGAAGAGGGCGCCGACCCCCGCGCCCATTTCGCCCGGGCCCGCCGCACCTTCGGCATGACCGAGGAAGCGACCTATGACGGGAGCGGCCGCATCGTCCTGCCCCAGATGATGCGCGGCCGCGGCCGGATCGAGGATCTCGCACTCTTCGTCGGCGTCGGCGGCACCTTCGAGATCTGGAATCCGCGGCTCGCGCTCGAAAGCGGCGACGCCGACCTCGCCGATCTCGCCCGCTTCCGGCTGGAAGAACGGGGGGTGACGGCATGACCGCCGCTGCCGCCCCGGCCGCCGCCCATATTCCCGTCCTCCTCGACGAGGTCCTCGCTGCGCTCGCCGTCGCCCCCGGCGAGACGCATGTCGACGGCACCTTCGGCGCGGGGGGCTATTCGAAGGCCATCCTCGAAAAAGGGGCGGCCCGCGTCATCGCTTTCGATCGCGATCCCGAGGCGATCCAGTATGGCGAGACGCTGGCCGCTTCGAGCGGGGGGCGCCTGACGCTTGTGCCGGATCGCTTTTCCCGGATGCGTCAGGCGCTGTCCGCCCGCGGCGTCGACGAAGCCGACGGCGTGACGCTCGATATCGGCGTCTCCTCGATGCAGCTCGACCAGCCGACACGCGGCTTTTCGTTCCAGGGCGACGGGCCGCTCGACATGCGGATGGGCGGCGAGGGGCCGAGCGCGGCCGATTTCGTCAACCAGGCCGACGAAGCCGAGATCGCCGACGTGATCTTCCATTATGGCGAGGAGCCGAAGGCGCGCCGGATCGCCCGGGCGATCGTCGCGGCGCGCCCGATCGCGCGGACCGGCCAGCTCGCCGAGGTCGTGCGCAAGGCGCTCGGCCATCATCCGGGGATGAAGAAGGACCCGGCGACCCGGACCTTCCAGGCGATTCGCATCCACGTCAACGAGGAGCTGGCCGAGCTCGAGGGCGGGCTGGCGGCGGCCGAGCGGGTGTTGAAGCCCGGCGGCCGCCTCGCCGTCGTCACCTTTCACAGCCTCGAGGACCGGATCGTGAAGCGCTTCCTCAAGGAGCGCAGCGGCGCCACTCCGGCCGGCTCGCGCCACTTGCCGGCCGCGCCTGCCGCCGGTCCGGCGCCGAGCTTCGAGGCCGTCGCCAAGCCGGTCCGCGCCGGCGCCGCCGAGACCCGCGTCAATCCGCGTGCCCGCTCCGCGACGCTCCGCGCCGCGCGCCGCACCGCCGCTCCAGCCTGGGAAAAGCAGAAGGAAGGAACCGCCCGATGATCGCCAGAGGCTTCAAGCCCGTCGCATGGGTCGGCGCGATCGGCGCCGCCGCGCTTTCCTGCTACATGCTCTCGCTCCAGGTCGCCGCCGAGCGCGCCGACCTGGCCGGGCTCGAGCGGCGGATCGTCGCGACCCAGCAGGACATCCGCACCCTGCAGACCGAGCTGGGCACGCGCGGCCGCATGCAGCAGCTCGAGCAATGGAACGCCGAGGTGCTGGCGCTGTCCGCCCCGGTCGCGGGCCAGTTCGTTCCCGACCATGTCAGCCTCGCCCGCTTCGACACCCGGCCGCAGCCGCTCGACCAGGCCGACGTCCGCCTGGCCTCGGCGGAAGTTCCGCCGGCACCGCAGGTCGTCGCCGCGACGATCCGACAGGCTTCGCTGCAGCAGCCCGCGCAAGCCACGCCGCCGCTCGCCCCGGCCCGGCCGCCGGTGCTTCGCGCCCGCCTCACCAATGTGCCCGCCGCCGTGCCGTCGCCGAGTCGGGACCAGGTGCTCGCCAGCAATCGAACGGCCCGGCCCAACCCGGCGCAGGCGCGGCAGCGGGAGCCGGTCCGCACCGCGGCCGCGACGCCGGCCTCCGCCCCACCGCGGGCGCGCCCGGCGCGCGCCGCCCCGCCCCGCAACGCCCCGGCCGCGCGCGCCACTGCCTTGCTCGACGCCGATACGCTGCGCGAGCGCAGGAGCGAGGCGCGCGCCGAGCGAAGGGGAGGC
>NZ_JBQTJC010000294.1:0-10846 GCF_052387495.1 Sphingosinicella sp.
GCGCGAACTCGCGCGCCAGCGCCTCGACGGTGCGCGTCTCGCCCTCGGTTCCGGGCGCCCGCCCCTGGAACGCGTCGGACGACAATTCCTGCGTCACCCGCTGCAGCGTCTCCAGTGAGATTTGCGGCGCGTGATCGGAGGTGGAGGCGGTGGTTGCGCAGCCCGCCAGAAGGGCCGCCGCGAAAGCCAGGATCAGACGCATCATTCTTCCCTCTCTGCCCGCCCGCGGCGCTTCTGGCATTCGGTCGCCGCTTTCGCAACCTTGCGTTCCGTGACGCTTCCCGCCACTATGCTGGACTGACAAGCGATTGAAACTGGGGGGTATATTTGTGAAACCTATGGTCGCCGCGTTGCTGGCGCTCTTTGCCGTGCCTGTCCAGGCGCAGGTGGATTCCGCTGTCGCCTTTGGCGCCCGGGAAAATGTCGAGTTCATCGCCCTCTCACCGGACGGCTCGCGAATCGCCTATTCGGTGCCGCGCCCGACGGGTCAGGGATCGCGGCTCATGACGGTCGAGGTCGGCGGCACCCAGCCGCGCGACGTGATCGCGGTCGACGGCGTCCGCCAGCGCCTCAGCGGCTGTAACTGGGTGTCGAACGCGCGTCTGGTCTGCACCGTGTACGGAGTCACCGAGTCGATCGGGACGCTGGTCCAGGCCAGCCGGCTGATCGCGCTCGATCTGGACGGTTCGAACGTGCGGGTGCTTGGCGAGCGGGACAGCGGCGATCAGGTCGCCAGCCGGCTCTGGGGCGGCAGCGTCATCGACTGGCTCGTGGGTCAGGAAAATGAAGTGCTGATGCAGCAGGTCTTCATCCCCGAGTCTCGCGCCGGCACCCTCCTTGCCCGGGATGAGGAGGGCATCGGCGTCGTAAGGGTCAATACAGCCACTTCCCGCACCCGGCGTGTCGAGCCGCCGAACGCCAATTCGTGGCGCTTCCTCGCCGACGGCCAGGGCAATGTGCGGATCATGGGCTCGATGCCTGTGCGTGGCGACGTGGCGCAGCGCGGCCGCATCGTCGCTCATTTCTACCGCGCGCCCGACTCCAGCGCTTGGGCGCCGCTCGGAGACTATGACAGCGTCACCCGGCGCGGTCCCTATCCGCTCGCCGTCGATGGCGCGCTCAACGCCGGCTATGTGCAGGAGCTCGTGGACGGCCGCGACCAGATCTACCGGATGTCGCTCGACGGCACGGGCCGGCGAGACCTCACGATCTCCCATCCGCAAGTGGACGTGGACAATGTGATCCGCCTCGGCCGGCGCGGCCGCGTGGTCGGAGCGAGCTATGCGACGGAGCGGCGCGAGACGGTCTATTTTGATCCGGAATTGCAGCAGATCGGGCAGCAACTGTCTCGCGCTCTGCCCAATTCGCCGTTGATCAACTTCGTCGGAGCCTCCGATAACGAGCGCCGGCTGCTGATCTTGGCCGGGTCGGACTCCGATCCGGGCACCTATTATGTGCTCGATCGCGACACCCGCAATCTCGAGCGGGTCATGCGGGCGCGTCCGGAGCTCGACGGGGTCACCCTGGCCACGGTCCGGCCGGTCACCTATCGCGCCGCCGACGGCACGCAAATTCCCGGTTATCTGACCTTGCCGCCGAATGGCCCCCAGCGCGGCTTGCCGGCGATCGTCATGCCGCACGGCGGGCCAAGCGCGCGCGACGAATGGGGCTTCGACTGGATGGCGCAATATTTCGCCAATCGCGGCTATGCCGTCCTGCAGCCCAATTTTCGCGGATCGGCCGGCTACGGTTCGGACTGGTTTCAGGTCAACGGTTTCCAATCCTGGCGGACAGCGGTTGGCGATGTGAACGATGGTGGGCGCTGGTTGGTCAGCGAGGGGATCGCCGATCCGGCCCGACTCGCGATCCTCGGCTGGTCCTATGGCGGCTATGCGGCGCTCCAGTCCGGGGTCGTCGACCCGTCGCTGTTCCGCGCCGTGGTCGCCATCGCGCCGGTGACGGACCTCGGCGAGCTGCGTCGAGAGATGCTGGAATTCAACAGTTTCGCCAACACGCGCGATTTTATCGGCGAAGGGCCGCATATCGCGGCCGGATCGCCCGCCCGCCACGCAGCGACAATCACCGCGCCGGTGCTGCTCTTCCACGGCGAGCTGGACCGCAACGTCCGCGTTCGTCAGTCGCATCTGATGCGCGACCGGCTGCGCGACGCGGGCCGGACGGTCGAGCTGGTCGAATTCCCCTCGCTCGACCATTATCTGATGGAGAGCGGGGCACGCGCCCAGATGCTTCGCCGCAGCGACGCCTTCCTGCGTCAGGCGCTCGGTATCCAGTAACGAAAAGGGCGGCCCCGCTGGGCCGCCCTTCAATGTCATCCCTGCTGGAATGGCTCAGCGCGAGTAGAACTCGACGACCAAGTTCGGTTCCATCCGCACCGGATAGGGGACCTCGTCCAGCGTCGGCACGCGCGTGAAGGTCACCTTGGCAGTACCGTCCGGCGCGACATATTCGGGGATATCGCGCTCGGCGAGGCTCTGCGCCTCCATCACCAGCGCCATCTCCTGCGCCTTCGGCCCGAGCGTGATCTCGTCGCCGACGTCGACCCGGCGTGAGGCGATGTTGCACTTCACCCCATTCACCCGGATGTGGCCGTGGCTGACCATCTGGCGCGCCGCCCAGATCGTCGGCGCGAACTTGGCGCGATAGACGACCATGTCGAGCCGGCGCTCGAGCAGGCCGATCAGATTCTGGCCGGTGTCGCCCTTCATCCGCGCGGCGTCGGTGTAGGCGCGCTTGAACTGCTTCTCGGTAACGTCGCCATAATAGCCCCGGAGCTTCTGCTTGGCACGCAGCTGGATGCCAAAATCGGACATCTTGCCCTTGCGGCGCTGGCCGTGCTGGCCGGGGCCATATTCGCGGCGATTGACCGGGCTCTTGGGACGGCCGAAGACGTTTTCGCCCATTCGGCGGTCGAGCTTGTACTTGGCGCTTGAGCGCTTCGACATGATCTGAAACTCCAATTCGCGTTGTCGTAAGTCCCTGGAACCGCACCGTCCGACCATGATGCCGGGCGCGGCCGCCGCTTCACCAGGGGTGCGGGGCCAATTGCGAAGGCGGGCACATGGCGGCTGAAGGGCTCGAAGTCAACCTTTCGGCCGCCCTTCCGCGAGCGCGCGGATGACGCCGCGCATCGCCTGGACCTCGCGCGTGGACCAGCTCGCCTTGGTGAGGATGGTGCGCAGCGTGTTCCTGGTCGCGGGCGTGCGGTCGGGGGGATGGAAATAGTCCGCCGCCTCCAGCGCGTCGAAGAGCTGCGCGATCATCCCCTCGAGATGCGCCTGCGGGGCGCGGGGCTCGGCCTCATCGCCGAGCGTTGGGACTGCGAGCGCCTCGTGCTTCGACCATTCGTAGGCGAGCAGCATCACCGCCTGGGCGAGATTGAGCGAGCGGAAGTCCGGGTTGACCGGCACGGTGACGATCTTGCCGGCGATCGCGACCTCGTCGGTCTCCAGGCCGGAGCGCTCGGCGCCGAACAGGATCGCCGAGGCGCCGTGATTGGCGTGGATTTCTTGTGCCGCCTCCTCGGGCGAAACCACCGGCACGACGAGCCCGCGCTTTCTCACTGTCGTCGCATAGACGGACGGGCAATCCGCCACCGCCTGAGCCACGCTGTCGAACACCCGCGCCCGCTCCAGCACGATGTCCGCACCCGAAGCCGCCGGCCCCGCGCTGGGATTGGGCCAGCCGTCGCGCGGCGTGACGAGCCGCAGGTCGGTGAGCCCGAAGTTGAGCATCGCCCGCGCCGCCTTCCCGATATTCTCGCCGAGCTGCGGGCGGACCAGAACGATCGCCGGCGGCAGGGAGCTCACTCTCTCCCCGCTTCAGATACCGTGCCAGCAAAATCCTCGAAGTCCTTGGCTTCGCGGAAGTCCTTATAGACACTGGCGAAGCGGATATAGGCGACGGGATCGAGCGCCTTGAGGCCCTCCATCACCATCTCGCCGATCCGGTGCGAGGGCATCTCGCTCTCGCCCGAGGTTTCGATCTGGCGCTGGATCGAGGAGGCGAGGCGCTCCATCCGCTCCGCCGGCACGGGGCGCTTGCGGCAGGCGATCGCGATCGAGCGCTCGAGCTTGCCGCGGTCGAACGGCTCGCGGCGGTTCTCCGATTTCACCACGGTCAGCTCGCGCAGCTGGATCCGCTCGAAGGTGGTGAAGCGCGCCCCGCAATCCTCGCACTGCCGCCGCCGCCGGATCGCCGAGCCGTCCTCGGTCGGACGGCTGTCCTTCACCTGGCTGTTTTCGTGGGCGCAGAACGGGCAGCGCAATTACAGATCCTGATAGATCGGGAAACGGGCGCAGAGCGCGCGTACGCGCTGCTTCACCTCGGCCTCGACCGCGCTGTTGCCCTCCTCGCCGTTCGCGCCGAGGCCCTCGAGCACGTCGGCGACCATGTCGGCGATGTCGCGAAACTCGGCGACGCCGAAGCCGCGGGTAGTGCCGGCGGGCGAGCCGACGCGGATGCCGCTGGTCTTAACTGGCGGCAGCGGATCGAAGGGGACGCCGTTCTTGTTGCAGGTGATCGCGGCGCGCTCGAGCGCCTCGTCGGCGTCCTTGCCGGTGACGCCGATCGGGCGCAGGTCGACCAAGGCGAGATGCGTGTCCGTCCCCCCCGAGACCAGATCCGCGCCGCGCTCCTTGAGCCGTCCGGCGAGCGCCTTGGCGTTGGCGATCACGGCGCGGGCGTAGCTCTGGAATTCGGGCCGCAGCGCCTCGCCGAACGCGACCGCCTTGGCGGCGATGACGTGCATCAGCGGCCCGCCCTGAAGCCCCGGGAAGACCGCCGAGTTGATCTTCTTGGCGATGGCCTCGTCGTCGGTCAGCACCATGCCGCCGCGCGGGCCGCGCAGCGTCTTGTGCGTCGTCGTCGTGACGACATGGGCGTGGCGGAAGGGGGAGGGGTGCTCGCCCGCCGCGACCAGCCCCGCGAAATGGGCCATGTCGACCATGAAGATCGCGCCGACCTCGTCCGCGATGGCGCGAAAGGCGGCAAAATCGATGTGGCGCGGATAGGCCGAGCCGCCGGCGATGATCAGGGTCGGCTTGTTCTCCTTCGCCAGCCGCGCGACGTCGTCGAAATCGATCAGATGGTCGTCGCGGCGGACGCCGTACTGGACCGCGTTGAACCATTTTCCTGACATGGCGGGCTTGGCGCCGTGGGTGAGGTGCCCTCCCGCGTCTAGGCTCATGCCGAGAATGGTATCGCCGGGCCTGGTGAGCGCGAGCATCACCGCGCCGTTCGCCTGCGCGCCGGAATGCGGCTGGACGTTGGCGAAGCCGCAGCCGAACAGTTGCTTGGCCCGCTCGATCGCCAGCGTCTCGACCGTGTCTGAGGGCGCGCAGCCTTGATAATAGCGCCGCCCCGGATAGCCTTCGGCATATTTGTTGGTGAGCAGCGATCCCTGCGCCTCGAGCACGGCGCGGCTGACGATATTCTCGGACGCGATCAGCTCGATCTGGTTCTGCTGACGGTCGAGCTCGGCGGCGATGCCGTCGGCGACCGCCGGATCCGCATCGCGCAGCCGGTCGGTGAAGAAGCCGTCGGGCTGGACGTCCCCGAGTGGATGGCTGCTCATGCGGGCTCCCTGGCGAAACTGGGGTGAGTGAGCTTGTCGATGCGCCGCTGATGACGGCCCCCACCGAAGGCGGTCGAGAGAAAGGCGTCGGCGCAGGCCTTGGCCATCTCGATCCCGATCAGGCGGCCGCCCATGGCGAGTACGTTGGCGTCGTTATGCTCGCGCGCGAGCCGCGCCGAGAGCGGCTCGGAAACGAGCGCGCAGCGGCAGGCCGGGTGGCGGTTGATCGAGATCGAGATTCCAATGCCCGAGCCGCACAGCGCGATGCCGCGCTCCGCCGCGCCCGCGGCGATCGCGTCGGCGAGCTTGTAGCCGTAATCGGGATAATCGACCGAATCGACGCCGTCCGGGCCGAGGTCGTCCACCTCATGCCCGGCGCCGCGCAGATGGTCGACCAAAGCCGCCTTCAGCTCGACGGCGGCGTGATCGGAAGCAATGACGATGCGCATCGCCTTTCCCTAGTGGAGGCCGACCGGATTCGCCACCAGATACTGCGGCGCAGGGCATGATGGAACGCGCACGCTGACAGTTTTCGCTCGGGCTCTAGACGCTATGCCGCGACCCATTTCCGCGCCAATTCGCTGCGATGCGGGCAGCCCGGCCAGCAGCAGGGCCGGCGCTTCCCCACCATCAGCTCTTCTTGAAGGCGCCCAAGACGCTTGTTCCGCGTCGCCGCCTGCTTGACGGACGTCATCCAGCAAATCCACTCATTGCGCGCCAACGCCGTCAGGCTATCCCATTTTTCCTGGAGGTCGCCGTCGTCCTGGAGCACCGCCCGGAGATCGGGTGGGAGCTTGTGCCTGAAGTCTCTGGATGACGGCTTTGCCATGTCGAAGCCGCCTTAAGCCGCCAGCCGCATCTCCAGCCGGCTCCAGATCTCGCTGAGCGCGCGGGTGAGATCGCGCATCATCGCCTCGGTATGGGCGGGCCCTGGAGTGAAGCGCAGCCGCTCGGTGCCGCGCGGCACGGTTGGGTAATTGATCGGCTGCACGTAGCAGCCATATTCCGCGAGCAATATGTCGCTGATCTTCTTTGCCCGCACCGGATCGCCGACCAGCAGCGGCACGATATGGGTGGTCGAGGGCATCACTGGCAGCCGCGCCTCGGCGAACAGCACCTTGAGCTTCGCGGCGCTGGCCTGCTGCGCCTCGCGCTCCGCCGACGAGGCCTTGAGGTGCCGCACGCTCGCCAGCGCGCCGGCCACGAGCACGGGGGAGAGCGAGGTCGTGAAGATGAAGCCGGGCGCATAGCTCCTGACCACATCGACGATGTTCCGGTCGGCGGCGATATAGCCGCCCATCACGCCGAACGCCTTGCCGAGCGTGCCCTCGATGATGGTCAGCCGGTCGGCGACCCCATCGCGTTCCGAAATTCCGCCGCCGCGGCTGCCGTACATGCCGACGGCGTGGACCTCGTCGAGATAGGTGAGGGCGTTATATTTGTCGGCGAGGTCGCAGATTTCCGCGATCGGCGCGACGTCGCCGTCCATCGAATAGACGCTTTCGAAGGCGATCAGCTTCGGCGCCTCGGGGTCGGCTTGGGCGAGCAATTCCTCGAGATGGGCGAGATCGTTGTGGCGGAAGACCTGCTTCTCGCAGCCCGAATTGCGGATGCCCGCGATCATCGAGGCGTGGTTGAGCGCGTCGGAGAAGATGATGCAGCCCGGCAGCAGCTTCGCCACCGTCGAGAGCGTCGCCTCGTTCGAGATGTAGCCCGAGGTGAAGAGCAGGGCCGAATCCTTGCCGTGCAGGTCGGCCAATTCGGCCTCCAGCTCGACATGATAATGGGTGTTGCCGCCGATATTGCGGGTGCCGCCCGAGCCCGCGCCGCAATCGCGCAGCGCCGTCTCCATCGCCGCGGCGACGTCGGGATGCTGGCCCATGGTGAGATAGTCGTTCGAGCACCAGACGGTGATCGGCTTCGGCCCGTTATGGCCGTGAAAGCAGCGCGCGTTGGGGAAGGAGCCGCGGTCGCGCAATATGTCGATGAACACGCGATAGCGGCCCTCCGCGTGCAGCCGCTCGATCGCTTCCGCAAAGATGCGCTGGTAATCCAAGGCTCTCGTCCCCGTTGCTCGTCCGCCCAATAGCTGAATTGCCTCCTAAAAGGCCAGAGCGAAACGCTCGCAATAAGGGCTTTCCCTAGAGCTTCTCGATCCGGGTCAGTCCGAAATCCGCGAGAGGGGCGCGATAGGGCTCGGTATCGATACCGCCCGTGAACATTGCGATTCCCTCTTGCGCCGCCTCCGGCCAGGCGAGATCGCGGGTCAGCCATTGGGTCCGTCGGGCGATTCCCGCATTGCCGTCGACGAAGGCGAGCGGGCGGGGCGCCGCAGTCGCCAGCTCCTCTTCCACCAGTGGAAAGTGCGTGCAGGCGAGGACGACCGTGTCGATCCGCTCGCCTTCCCCCTTGGAGAGCAGGCCGTCGAGGATTCGCGCGTAGGCCGCCGGCTCGGGGGCCTCCCCGCGGAGCTTGGCCTCGGCCAGCTCGACCAGCTCGGCCGAGCCGTGGCGGATCACCGTGCAATCGGCGGCGAACTCGGCCGCGAGCCGGTCGACATAAGGCTGGACGATCGTCGCCGCCGTCCCGAGCACGCCGATGACCCGGGTCTTTGAGAGCGCCGCCGCCGGCTTGATCGCCGGCACCGTGCCGACGATCGGCAGATCGAGCGCAGCGCGCACCGCGTCGAGCGCGATCGTTGAGGCGGTGTTGCAGGCGATCACGATCAGCGCCGGATCGTAACGCTCGGCGAGCCGCCCGAGCAGAGCCGGCACCCGCGCCGCCACTTCCGCCGGGCTCTTCGTCCCGTATGGAAAGCCGGCGCTGTCCGCCGCATAGACGATCGGGGCGCTGGGCAGGAGCATCCGGATCTCGCGCAGCACCGAGAGCCCGCCGACGCCGGAATCGAAGATCAGCAAAGGCCGCGCCCGCTCCATCGCCGCCGCTCTAGCGGCGCCCGGGACGGGCGGCAAACGCGGTTGCGCGGATCGCGGCCGCTGCTTAGGCATCGTGCAAAGGGGGTCATGTGATCACTTTCGACACGTTGTTCGAGCCGGTCGCGTCGCTCCTTCTGGGCTATCTGCTCGGCGCGATTCCGTTCGGACTGGTGCTGACCCGGCTCGCCGGTCTCGGCGACGTGCGCCAGATCGGCTCGGGCAATATCGGCGCGACCAACGTGCTGAGGACCGGCCGCAAGGGCCTCGCCGCCGCCACCCTTCTGCTCGACGCCGCCAAGGGCGCGGCCGCGGTGCTGCTCGTGGCCATGCTCTGGCCCGGCATGGGACTGGAGGGTCTGGCCGCGATCAGTGCCTTCCTCGGCCATCTCTATCCCGTCTGGCTGCGCTTCAGGGGCGGCAAGGGGGTGGCGACGATGATCGGCGTCGTCGCGGCGCTCTCCTGGCACGTGGGGCTGGCGATGGCGGCCGTCTGGCTGCTGGCGCTGGCGGTCACGCGCTATTCCTCGGTCGGCGGCATGCTGGACGCGGCCAGCGCCCCCGTCGCGGCCTATTTCGTCGGGCGGATCAGCCTCGTCATGCTCTTCGCCGGCTTCGCCTTGCTCGTCTTGTGGAAGCACCGCGCCAATCTCGACCGCCTCTTCCGGGGCACCGAGCCCAAGGTGGGCCGCAAGGCCGGCTGATGGGCGCGCCGGCGGACCAGATCGCGCGGCTCCGGCTGATCCGCTCGGACAATATCGGCCCGGTCACCTATTTCCAGCTGCTCGCCCGCTTCGGCTCGGCCCAGGCGGCGATCGACGCGATCCCCGATCTCGCCGCGCGCGGCGGCGGCCGGGCGCCCAAGCTCGCCGGGCGCGAGCTCGTCGAGCGCGAGATCGCGCAGGTGGGGCGGCTCGGCGCACGCTATTTGTTCCTCGGCCAGGGGCTCTACCCGCCGCTGCTCGCCGAGCTCGAATCGGCGCCGCCCGCGCTCATCGTGAAGGGCGATGCCGCCCTGCTCGACAAGCCGGCCGTCGCGATCGTCGGCGCGCGCAACGCCTCGGCCGCCGCTTGCCGCTTCGCCCGAATACTCGCCCAGGGGCTCGGCGCGGCGGGGCAGGTCGTGGTCTCCGGCCTCGCCCGCGGCATCGACAGCGCCGCCCATGACGGCGCGCTGGAGACCGGCACGATCGCGGTGATCGCCGGCGGCATCGATGTCGCCTACCCGCCGGAGAACGAGGAGCGGCAGGAGGCGATCGCCGCGCGCGGCCTGCTGGTCGCCGAGCAGCCGCCCGGGGTCGAGCCGCGCGCCCGCCATTTCCCTTATCGCAACCGGATCATCGCCGGCATCGCGGCGGGGACGGTGGTGATCGAGGCGGCGCCCAAGTCGGGCTCGCTGATCACCGCGCGCCACGCCGCCGAATATGGCCGCGAGGTGATGGCCGTCCCCGGCTCGCCGCTCGATCCGCGCGCCCAGGGCTGCAACCTCCTGATCCGCGAGGGCGCGACCCTCGTCCAGACCGCAGAGGACGTGCTCGAGGCGCTCAGCCCGATCCACCCGCGCCCCTTCCGCCAGGCGAAGCGGTCGTACGCGCCCCCCGAAACCGCCGCCGACACCGACGAAGCGACCCGCCGCACCGTCACCGACCTGCTCGGCCCCACCCCGGTCCCGGTCGACGAGCTGATCCGCCAGGCCGGCCGCTCCCCGGCCGAGGTCCAGACGGTGCTGCTCGAGCTGGAATTGGCCGGCCGGCTCGAGCGCCATGCGGGCGGGCGAGTGAGCTTGGCCTAGGGTCCGGACTCATAAGCAGGCGCGCTCCGATGCCTGAACCCCACTCTGAAATTACCTGGAAATCATGCCAGCCTAATGCCAGCCTAATTGAGTACGGACCCTATCGGTCGAACGCCTCCGGTCCCCTCCGACAGACGGGGGCGGGGCTGCGCGCGGTGCACAAGGTCGCCGTGTCGAGATGGCGGCTCGCCCAGGCGATGTCGGCCGCGCTCGGCACCCGGCGGAACGCGACCTGTGTGACGTGGAGGTCGTTCTGGCCGGCGATGGCGCGCAAGAGGAAGGTCTCGGGGAGGCCCGTCGCGGGATTGCGCGGGCAATCGACGCGGAAGGACAGCGCCGGCCGTCCCTCGACTTGGGATCGGGCGGGCGGGCCGGAGCGATAGCCGGGGCAGCCGTTGGCGAGGCCGCCCATGAAATGTCCGTACCATTCGTCGAGCGAGCCGCCGCGCGCGATCACGCCGGCGAAGCGCTGCGTCGTCGCCATCCGCGTCCAGCGCTGGACCGTCTCGCCCGCGGGAATGCGCTCGA
>NZ_JBQTJC010000295.1:0-3017 GCF_052387495.1 Sphingosinicella sp.
GTGGACGCACGCACCCGCCTCACGCGCCGCCTGGGCCAGCGCCGAGAAGTCGACATGGGCGGTTAGGTCGCGCGTTCCCGGCGCGGTCCATGGATCGGCATAAGCGTGGGCCGAGACCGCCTGCAGCGTGTCCCCCGAGCCCGGCCGGTCGTGGCCGTAATCGATGAGCAACGCCGCGCCGCCCTGCGCGGCGAGGCGGCGCGCCAGGTCGCGAACGATCGCCAGCGATGCGGGCGAAGCCTCGCGCTCGACCTCGCCGTCGCGAACGAAGCCGGCGTCGCGCGCGCTCACCCGCAATTCGCGCCCCATGGCGTCGAATTGATGAATCGGCAGCGCGTCGAAAAACTCGTTGGCGACGATCAGCAGCGGCCGGTCGCGGGGCAGGCTGCCGATATTGTCATGCCACGTCGCCGCCGGCACGCGCTGAATCTGCGCGTCGCGCAGGACGGGGCTGGTCTCGACGAAATGCGCCGGGGGGCCGAGGCCGGCTTTGGCCATGACACGCAACGCATCCGCGGCAAGCGTGCCTCGGCCCGGGCCCAGCTCGACGTAGTGCGCGTCGGGCCGCCCGGCGCGCTGCCACAAATCGGCGAGCCAGGCGCCGACCAGCTCGCCGAACATCTGGCCGATCTCCGGCGCGGTGATGAAATCGCCGCCGCGGCCGAGCGGATCGCGGGTCGCGTAATAATGCGCGTTGGCGGCTTCCATATAGTCGGCGACGGCGATCGGCCCTTCGGTCTCGATCCGCCGCCTCAGCTCGTCCTCAAGCCGGCTCATCGGCCGGGACGGGGCGGACCCGCTCCGCGCGTTTGCCGGCGGTCGCGACCAGGTAGAGCCCGGCCAGAATCATCGGCAGCGACAGCCACTGGCCCATCTGGAGCCCGGTCGCCTGGGCGAAGCTGGTGAGATGCGCATCGGGCTCGCGGACGAACTCGACGAGGAAGCGGCTGAGCCCGTAGACAAGCAGGAAGGCCCCAACCAACGCCCCGGGCCGATAGCGCGCGCGCGTCTTCCAGAACATGTACCAAAGCACGAGGAAGAGCAGCACACCCTCCAGCAAGGCTTCGTAAAGCTGGCTCGGGTGCCGCGGCGGGCCGAGGATCAGCATGCCGTCGACGACCTCCGGGAAGCGCACCGCCCAAGGGACGTTGGTGGTGCCGCCCCAGAGCTCGGCATTCACGAAATTGGCGAGACGGCCGAGGAAGAGGCCGAAGGGAATGCAGCAGGCGACGTAATCGTGGACGCGCAGCCAATCGAGCTTGTGCTGGCGCGCCATCCACAGGATGCCGAGGCTGACCCCGATCACGCCGCCGTGGAACGACATGCCGCCATCCCAGAGCTGAACGATCTCCAGCGGATTGGCGAGATAATCCATCGGCTTATAGAAGAGAACATAGCCGAGCCGGCCGCCGAGGATGACGCCGAGCGTGGCGTAGAAGACAAGGTCGTCGGCATGCCGGCGTGCCATCGGCGCGCCCGGCTGGGCGATCAGTTTGAGCAGATACCACCAGCCGACGATGATGCCGATCAGGTAGGCGAGACTGTACCAGCGCAGCTGGAACCAGCCGAGATCGAGGAGGACGGGATGGAGGCCGAGGTCTGGGAAGCGGATCGCGCCGCCGGCCGCTGTCATCGATGTCAGTAAGGCGTCGATCAAGGCTTCCCCCTTTGGACAAGCGCCTTCATACTGGGGGCCGAAGAAAAAGGAAGCGGGAGCGGAGATGCCGAGCGAGCTCGACCGGACCTACGATGCGGTACTGGCGGCGGCCACCGGCGAGGGCGCCACGATCCAGCTCGGCCGGGACGCGGAAGGCCGCGTGATCGTCGCCAATTTCCCCTCGACCCTGCCGATGCTGTTCGACTTCTTCTGCGCGGTCCACGCCAATGTCGAGGCGGTGATCGCGGGCGAGGAGCGGCTCACCTACGCCCAGCTCAACGAACAGGCGACGAAGCTCGCCCGGTCGCTCGCCGGCGCCGGCATCCGAAAGGGCGACCGGGTGGCGATCGCGATGCGCAACTGCCCCGCCTGGATCGTCGCCCATATGGCGGCGCTCAAGGCGGGGGCGATCTCCACCCTGATCAACGGCTGGTGGCAGACCGACGAGATGCGCCACGCGCTCGACCTGACCAGGCCCAAGCTGGTCATCGCCGATGCCGGCCGCGCGCAGCGGATCGAGGCGGCCTGCGTCGATTGCAGCATCGTCACCCTGCCCGTCGAACGGCCGCTGGCGGAGGCGATCGGACCCCTACTCGGGGCGGAGGCGGACCTACCCCAGATCGCACCGGAGGACGACGCGACCATCCTCTTCACCTCGGGCTCGACCGGCCTCGCCAAGGGTGCCGTCTCGACCCACCGCGCGGTGACGACCGGGGTCTACACCTACACGATTGGCCTCGCCGTGTTGCGCGGCATCCGCGAGAGCGCAGGAGAGACGGTCGGCGATCCCAAGACCCTGGTCAACGTGCCGCTGTTCCACGTCACCGGCGAGGTGCCGGTGCTGCTCAACAGCTTCGTGATCGGCCGGACGATGGTGCTGATGCCGAAATGGGACCCGGGCGAGGCGCTGCGGCTGATCGAACGCGAGAAGCTCACCTATTTCGTCGGCGTGCCGACGATGAGCCTGGAGCTGATGCAGCATCCCGACCGCGACAAATACGATCTTTCGAGCCTTACCGACATCGCCGCGGGCGGCGCGCCGCGCCCGGTCGCCCATGTCGAGCGGCTCGAGCGAAGCTTCACCGGGGCACGTCCCGCTCTGGGCTACGGCCTCACCGAGACCAATGCCGTCGGGTGCTCCAATTTCTGGTCCAACTATCACGACAAGCCTGCCTCCACGGGCCGGCCGCACGCGCCGATGGTCGAAATGGCGATCCTCGGCGAAGGCGACCGCCATTTGCCGCAGGGCGAGACGGGGGAGATCGCGATCCGCTCCGCCGCCAATATCCGCGGCTATTGGAACGACGAGGCGGCGACCCATGCCGCCTTCACTGCCGACGGCTATTTTAAGTCCGGCGAC
>NZ_JBQTJC010000296.1:0-4725 GCF_052387495.1 Sphingosinicella sp.
GACACTCCGCCGCCTGGACGAAGCCCTGCGCGCCGCCTTCCTCGCTGGACCGGACCCTGCTTCTCGCCCGGCGAGCGAGGATTGCGCACAGCTGAATGTCGGGGCAGTTTCCCGTCCGGGAGGCGCCGCATGAACCAGCTCGGCCTCGCCGCCTTCATCGCCTTCACCCGCGAGCATCCCGAGCTCTACCGGATCGTCGAGGAGGCGCAGTTCGTCGCCGAAGACGGCTATCGCGACCATTACCGCTCGTTCGTCGAAGGCTATCGCCAGGGCCTCGCCGCCGCCGCCGCGCGCGGCGAGATCGTCGAGGGCCCGGACGAGCTGCGCGCCTGGGCGCTGATCGGGATGAGCGTCTTCCTCGGCATGCGCTACGCCGTCTGGGACAAGGATTTGACGCCCCGTGAGGTCGCCGATCAGGCGATTGACCTGGTCTCGGAGGGGCTCAGGAAACGGACGCCATGATCGGCGACCTTCCCGATCTGGTCGCCAAGCGCGCCGAGCTGAACCCGAACGCCGTGGCGCTGGAAGAAGCGGCGACCGGCCGGACGCGGAGCTATGCCGAGTTCGATGCCCGGGCGGAGGCCGCGGCGGCGCTGCTGGCGGCGCGCGGCGTCGAGATCGGGGACCGCGTCGCGATCCTCTGCCGCAACCGGATCGAGTTTTTCGAGCTGCTCTTCGGCTGCGCCCGGCTCGGCGCGGTCTTCGTGCCGCTGAACTGGCGGATGCCGCCGGGCGAGCTGGACGGCCTGATCGCCGATTGCGCGCCCGCCTTGCTCTTCCACGGCGCCGGCGACGCGGAGACCGTTGCACGGCTCGCCGCCGCGATCCCGGCGATCTGCCTGGACGAAGCCTATGAACCGCTCCTCGCGGCGGCGGCGCCCGCGCAAACGCGGCGGCGCTGGCCGGCGGAGACGACCTGGTATCTGATCTACACCTCGGGCACGACCGGTCGGCCCAAAGGCGTGGTCTACACCTACCGGATGGCGCTCGCGAACTACGTCAACATCGGTTCGGCGACCGGGCTTCGCGGCTCAGACACGACAGTGACCTTTCTGCCCAATTTCCACACCGCCGGGATCAATCTCCATGCCCTGCCCGTGCTGATCGCCGGCGGCCGCGTGATCGTCCTCGAGAGCTTCGACGCCGATGCCATCGTCGCCCTGCTCGCGGCCGGGCGCCTCGACACGTTCTTCGCCGTGCCGACCGTCTATCAGGCGCTGCTCGATCATCCCGATTTCGCCGCGCTTCCCCTTGCCCGAGTCCGCCACTGGGGCTGCGGCGGCGCGCCGCTCCCCGACATATTGGTCGAACGCTACCGCGCGCTCGGCGTCCGCGTCTGCAACGGCATGGGCATGACCGAGACCGGGCCGACCGCCTTCCTGGTCGATCCGGCCGACGCCTGGGATCGGATCGGATCGGTCGGCAAGCCGCAATTGCTGTGCAGCGCGCGGATCGTGGACGGCGACGGCCGCGAGGTGGCGGACGGGGCCGTCGGCGACCTCCAGTTCGCCGGCCCGGGGGTGACCCCCGGCTATTGGCGCAACGAGGAGGCGACCCGCGCAGCCTTCACCCCGGACGGCTGGCTGAGATCGGGCGACCTCGCCCGCCGCGACACAGACGGCTTCTACTGGATCACCGGGCGGCGGAAGGAGATGTTCATCTCCGGGGGAGAAAATGTTTATCCGGTCGAGGTCGAGAACGTACTTGCGGCCCATCCTGCGGTGGTCGACGTCGCGGTGCTGAGCCGACCGGACCCGAAATGGGGCGAGGTCGGCCGCGCCTTCGTCCAGCTCGCTCCGGACCGCCGCCCGGATTGCGCGGAGCTGGACGCCTTCTGCCGCGCCCGGCTCGCCGCCTACAAGGTGCCGGCGAGCTTCGAGTTCGTCGCCGAGTTCCCGCGCACCTCGGCCGGGAAGATCCAGAAGCATCTGCTGATATAAGAGAGGAATGGGCGGCGGGCCCGAAACTGTTTGGGACAGGAGCCCGCCGCCACCGCCGGGTGGGACCAGAATTTCACCGGCGAGGACGGCTCTAGCGCGCGCGAATTGATACCCGCTTCATTACGATATGCGGGTTTTACGGTGTCGTATTACTTGGCGGAGGGATCGCCGCCTAGGCAATAAGCAGCAGCCAGCTTTTCTCGCCATCCGGCGGATGATCGCGCGAAGGCGGTCCCCCGGACCGCCTTCTGATGCGCGATCTTGGTCGGGGAGAGAGGATTCGAACCTCCGGCCCCTGCCTCCCGAAGACAGTGCTCTCCCCGGCTGAGCTACTCCCCGACCGATACGCGGGGCCTCATGTGGGCCCGCGGGGCCGGGCGTCTATAGGGACGGGATCGAGCGAGTTCAAGCGCGGAGCGCACCGGCCCGCCGCCGTCAGAAGCCCTCGGGTGGGGTCTCGGGCGGCTGCTCCAGAATCTCCTGCTGGCCTTCGTCCTGCTGGAAGCTGGGATCGTTCGGATCGACGGGCGGCTTGCCGCCTGGCCCGACCACTTGGTTCTGCTCCGGCAGCGCGGGCGGCGGGGTCGGAGCCGCCTGTTGCTGGCGGCGCATCTGCGCGATCGCGGCGAGCACTAGCAGCAACGTGACCAGGGCGACGATCCCGACGATCACGAACACCGCCGCCCTCGACACGCCGCCGCGGCCGGTCAGCGCCTCGATCCGGGCCGGCCGCTCGAGCCCCGCCGTGCTCTCGATCAGCTGATCGACGTGCTTGCGGTAAAGCCGGTTGCCGAAGGTGCCGGTGACGAAGGTGACGCCGATGCCGACGAAGTTCAGCACCATGCCAAGCGCCGGATTGGCGAGCCCGAGCAGGACGATCGCCAGCCACAGCACGAGCAACCCGATCATCGCCGGCCACATCTTGCGATAGGCGAACCAGAGCAGGTTCAAGAGGCAAGCGGGCCAATTCCAGCTCACGATCGAATTCTTCGCGTCCATCCGCGCCCAGCGGTCGAGATAATAATCGGCATTCGGGCCAATCGCGGCGCGCAAAAGATCCTCGTCCGCGGGAGGGGGCGGAGGCGGAGGCGGCGGCGGTGGCGGTGGCACGGGCGCGGGCGGCGGGGGCGGCGGCACGGGATCCGGTGGCGGTGGTGGGGGCGGCACCGGCGCGGCGGATGGCGGCGTGGTCGCCGCCCGGGGCGCCTCGTCCACGGGCACGCCGGCAAAGGTCTGCAGCTCGCGCGCGAGCCGGGCCATGCTGTCGTCCCGCTCGTCCCCGAAGGCGTCGGTCCAGTGGCGGATCTTGAGGAAGAAGGCGAGGCCGGCGGCGGGCTTGATGTCGCTCATCCGCACCGGAAAGATCGGCTTGGACGTGCTGAACGCCATCTCGGTCTCGGCGCGCACGTAGGGCGATTTGTTCGCCTTGTCAGTGACCAGCACGACGAACGAGCTGCACGTCTCGATCGCTTCCTGGAGCTGCTCGGAATAATCCTGCCCCGGGCGCACGTCCCTCGGCGCGATCCACGCCTTGACGCCCTTGCCCTCGATGAAGGCGGCGAGCTCGTTGGCCTGGATCCGGTCCTCCGATCCGTGGCTGACGAAGACGTGGCTCATCGATCCCCCGCTAAGCTCCCGATGGCGCGACGCTATAGGTTCGACCCGGCGCTTGGCAATGCCGCACTACGGCGCCCCGGACCCGCGCGCGCCCAGCATGTCGGCGATGGCGACGAACTTTTCGCGCGGATTGCCCTCGCGCGCCCGCGCCGCTTCGGCCTCTTCGATCTTTTGCCAATCGCGGAACGTGCATACGTCGACGCCCCGCGCCTCGAGCAGCCGGTCGAGCCCCGGCCGCCCTTCCTTGCCGGTGCCAGCCCCGATGTCGGCCGCAATCTTCTCCGCGACCTCATAGCCGTCCGGCCGGTTCGTTCCGATTGTGCCGGTCGGCCCGCGCCGCGCCCAGCCGACGCAATAAAGGCCGCCCCCGATCACCCCCTCGCTGTTGGCGAAGCGGCCGCGATCCTCCTCATAGGGCACGCCCTCGAGCGGCGGCGTCTTGTAGCCGATGCAGGTGACGACGAGGCCGCAGGGAATGGCATAGGTTTCGCCCGTGCCGACAGCCGCCTGGCGCTCGTCGAGCCTGGTCCGCTCGACGATCAGCCGCTCGACCTTGCCGTCGCCCTCCACCGCGACGGGCTTGGCGAAGAAATCGAAGACGATCAGCTTGCGCTTTGTCTTGGGCAGGCCGGCGAAATCGCGCAGATGGGTGACCGATTTGCGCAGGCCCGGCTCGAGCAGGGCGTCGTCGAGCGCGGGCGGGAAATCGCCGAGATCGACTTCCGGCACCGCGTCCTCGAGATGGCCGAGCTCGCCCAACTCCTTGGGCGTCATCGCGATCTGATGCGGGCCGCGGCGGCCGAGCACGTGGATGGTGCGGATCGCCGAATTGCCGAGCGCTTCGAAGGCGTGGGCGACGATGTCCGAGCCGGTGAACTCCGCCGGAGTCTTGGCGAGGATGCGGGCGACGTCGAGCGCGACATTGCCGTTGCCGATCACCGCCGCCGCCGTCGCGTCGAGCGGCGGAGCGAGCTCGGCGAAGTCCGGATGACCGTTATACCAGCCGACGAAGGCGGCGGAGCCGACCACGCCGGGCAGGTTCGCGCCCGGGATGTCGAGCGGCCGGTCGTTGGGCGCGCCGGTCGCCAATATGACCGCGTCGTAGAGGCCGCGCAGCTCGTCAATCGAGACGTCGCGCCCGACCAGCACGTTGCCGACGAAGCGGACA
>NZ_JBQTJC010000297.1:0-15011 GCF_052387495.1 Sphingosinicella sp.
CCGGTATAGCGGCCGAGCCAGTCCTCGAGCCACTCGATCCCGGCGAGATCGAGATGGGTGGGCGGCTCGTCGAGCAGCAGCACGTCCGGCTCGAGCGCCAGCGCCCGCGCGAGCGCCGCCCGGCGGCGCTCGCCGCCCGAGGCGGTCTTCGCTTCGCGGGAAAGGTCGAGCCCGAGCTGGTCGGCCACCGCCTCCACCGCATGCGCGGGCGCGCCGCCGGCTAGGGCGAAATCGCGCAGGGTCGGGAAGTCGGCGATCGCCGGGTCCTGCTCCAGCAGCACCACCTTGGTCCCCGGCTGGATCGTCCGTCGCCCCTCGTCGGTCTCGATCAGATCGGCGAGACACTTCAGCAGCGTCGTCTTGCCCGCCCCATTGCGCCCGATCAGCGCCAGCCGGTCCCGCGCCCCGACATAGAGATCGAGACCGCGGAACAGCCAGCCCGAGCCCTGGATCAGGCCGAGATTTTCGTAAGCAAGGACGGGCGCGGCCATGGCGGCGGCGCTTAGGGAAGAAGCGGCGGCGGCTCAACCGGCGAGGCTTGCCCCGGCCCACCCATTCTTGCCATTCTGCGACGATGTGGCGAACCATTCTTCTCTATGCTCTGCTGCTGGCCCTGGCCGCGGCCGCGCTGGAATGGCTCGAATATCGCTATCTGGTGCGCGGCTTCTCGACCGAAATCTATGTCCTGTTGCTCGCCATCGGCTTCGTCGCGCTCGGCGTCTGGGCGGGCGTGAAGCTGACGCCCGCGCCGCGCGGCGCCCAATTCGTGCGCAACGACGCGGCCGTCCGCTCGCTCGGCATTTCCCCGCGCGAGCTGGAGATCATCGCGGCGCTGGCCTCGGGCGAATCGAACAAGGAGCTGGCGCGCAGGTTCGGAATCTCGCCCAACACGGTGAAGACCCATGTCGCGCGCGTCTACGAGAAGCTCGAGGTCCAGAAGCGCGTCCAGGCGATCGAGAAGGCGCGTTTCCTGGCGCTTATTCCGTAGGCCGGACGGGGGATCGGCGCCCAATCACCCTTTCGGGCGATAGGCCGGGATCGGCTGCCTTGTTAGATGCGAGGCGGCAAAAGGGAGGAACATCATGAGCAGCACGATCCGCTACCCGCTCGTTTACGGCGGCCTTGCCGGCCTCATCATCGTGGGCATGTCGCTGGCCGCCTACGGCACCGGCCTGGTCGGCCACAGCACCTCGCCGCTGTTCGGCTATACCGTCATGCTGCTCGCCCTGACGATGATCTTCGTCGGGGTGAAGCGCTATCGCGACATCGAGATGGGCGGCGTGATAAAATTCGGGCGAGCGCTGGCGGTGGCGCTCGGAATCGGCCTGGTCGCGGCGATCATCTATGCGGCCGCGTTCGAAATCTACATGGCCGTGACCGGCTTTGATTTCGTCGCCTGGTTCAGCGAGGTCAGGCAACAGGAACTGGTCGCGAGCGGCGCGAGCCAGGCTGCGATCCAGGCGGAAATGGCCGAAATCCGCGCCTTCGGCGAGACCTACAAGAATCCCTTCGTCCGGATTCCCTTCCACTTCCTGGAGATCGGCCCGGTCTGCATCGTCATCGCCCTGATCGCGGCAGCGCTGCTGCGCAATCCTAAGCTGCTGCCGGCGCGGCAGGCGGGCTAGGGCGCCGGCTCCCGCGCCCGCGCCTCCTCGGCCATCCGCGCGACGTTGGCGAGCAGAGCGGGGACGTCGTAGACGATGCCATCCTTGATCGTCCATCTGACGCCGCCGCCGCGCTCGACGCGCTGGGTTTCGGAGTGGCCGAAATTCTCATAAGCAAGGACGGGCGCGGCCATGGCGGCCAGATAGGGGCGCTTTTCGCGGACGTCACCCCGTGCTCAGCCGCTCATTCGTCCAGATTGCCATATTCGTAGCCGTGCGCGAAGGCGGGGCCGCTATAGGGCGGCAGGCCGAGCAAGCCGTTCAGCTCGCGCGAGCCGTGATAGCAGAATTCCTCGACCTCGGAGAAAAAGGGCGAGGTCCAATAATGCTTCCCCTCATCGTCCCTGGCGCCGCGCTTGCGGCAGTCCGCGCGATAATCCTTCCACTGCTTCTTCCAGACCTTGGCGCCCTCCTTGGTCGAATGCAGCAGCTCGTGGAGCGCGATCAGGCCGAGGCCGCCCGGATGGGCGTTCCACCCGTTCACCGTGTCGTAGCGGATGTGCGAGGTCGTCGAGCCGTAGTCGAACGAGCCGCCATAGCCGGGCGGATATTGCCGGTCGGTGACGATGAAGGCGATCCTCGACCAGAGCGCCTGGATATCCTTGATCCGGATCCGGACGTCCGGGATGTGGCGGGGATTGGCCGACCGAATGGTGACGAAGGCCTTGCGATCAAGGCCCTGAACGGTCGGACTGATCTTCGTCACGAAATCCTGAAGCGCGGTGGCCGCCGTCTTGAGCTCCTGGTCGCGCTGGGCGTCGAACGGCAAAGTCGTCTCGGAGCGAACGGAAGCCATATTTCGTCTCCACTTTGACGCAGGCGAAATTCTCCCATTCGCGACTTGCGGTCAACCGGAGAAGCGCGTCCGCCACAGCGCGGGCGAATATGGCCGTGGCGAAATCCACACCAACACCATCGAAGGCTATTTCAGATGGACGCTGGCGAACTAAACCCCACCGAGGCGGAGGCGGCTATGCTCTTCGATTGCAACCAGATGACCTTTCATAAACTGCTGATACCAGACCAAGCTATTCTTCGAGAGTGGGCGCGACACGCATAAAGCCCCGAGGGGCGCGGGCGAGGGCGCCATAGGCCACTCCATCGACCCTGAAGCGAACGCCAAACCGCTTGGCCAGGGCCGCTAGAATCCTGAGTCTCATACATTCTCTCCTAGGTGGGTAAGGAAAGTATAATAACGCCATTTCCTACAGCGTACCTGTTATGTTCTAATAGCGGGATGATTCGCGAGCCCCGCCCCGGCGCCGGCGAAACTGCGCCATTCGCCCCGGACTTCGATCCGGTTTCCCTCCACCACCGCCGCGACGGCTGGACGCCCGAGCGGCAGCGCGAATTCATCCGTTGGCTCGCCAACGGGCTTCGCCCCGGCCGCGCAGCGGAGCGGGTCGGGATGAGCCGCAAATCCGCTTATGCCCTGCGCTCCCGGCCGGGCGGCGAGGGCTTCGCCGCCGCCTGGGACTCGGCGATCGCCGCCGCCCGCCGCCGCTCCGCCGAGGCGCGCGGCCCGGGCGAGTGGGCCCGCGCGATCGAAGGCGTGCCCTATCCGATCCGCTATCGCGGCCGCATCGCCGCCTGGGACCGGCGCTTCGACGACCGCGCTTTGCTCCGGCTGCTCGGCCGCGCCTGCCGGCTCCTCGAAAAGCGATGACTCGGAGCAGAGGACTATTTTCCCCCATGGATGCCGGAACTTTGTCACCTTCCGCCCCGCCGCCCCGGCCCCTTCCCGCGCGGAATGGTCCTCGCTCCAAGAGACCCGAACCTTTGAACTTTCCGAACCTTCCGCGCCCGATTCCGGCCGCGTTGGGCGGGGGTCGGCGGCGCGCATGGCGGCTGTCAAATATGTCAACTTATCGGGCGGCGACGGGCCGCGCCCGCCGCTTATGGACGCGCGCCCTCCCGCGCCCGGGCCTCTTCGACCATCCGCGCGACGCTCGCGAGCAAGGCGGGGGCGTCGTAGACGATGCCGTCCTTGATCGTCCATCTGACTCCGCCGACCCGCTCGACCCGCTGGGTCTCGGGATTCAGCCGCATATGGCCGGTGCCGTAGAGCAGCTTCAGATTCTCCAGCGGGTTGCCGGGCACGATGACGAGATCGGCGAGCATCCCTGCGCGGACGATGCCGAAGGGCGGCTCCTGCCCCGTGGGCTCGAAAATCTCGCGCGCGCCGTTGATCGTCGCCGCCTGGATCACCTCGAGCGGCGAGAAGCCCGCTTCCTGCAGCATCTCCAGCTCCTGGATATAGGAGAAGCCCCAGGTCTGGTAGATATAGCCGGGGTCGGAGCCGACCGTGACCCGCCCGCCCATATTCTTATATTCGTTCACCAGCCGCATCCACGGCGCGTAGAAGCGTCGCCAGGCGATCTCGTCGGCGGTCGTCCAGTCCCAGAAATAGGAGCCGTGATGGGTGCGGCTCGGCTGGAAGAAGCGCTGCAGCGAGGGCAGGGTGTAGCGCTCGTGCCAGTCGGCGTTGCGCGCCCGCATCACGTCGCGGCCGGCCGAATAGATGTTGAAGGTCGGCGACATGAAGACCCGGCGCTCGAGCAGATTTTCGAGATAAGCCCGCCATTCCGGGCTGCCGGGCTCGACGATCTGGTCGGCGAGGCGGGCGACCTGGCTGAACCGCCATTGCTCGTCGAACATATTGTAATCGTTTGGATAATTGGGCAGCCGCCGGCCGGCGAGCACGGATTCGAAATGGCCGTAGAAATGGGTGATGCCGTGCAGGCCCATCTCCGCGGCGCGGGCGCCGTTGGTCTCGGCGACGCCGCCCTGGCCGAGATGGGCGACCGTGCCGAGGCCGCGCGCGCGCGCCTCCTCGATCGCCGCTTGGGTGATCGCGGGGGGATCGTTGAAGAACTTGATCCCGTCATAGCCCTGCTCGGCCGCCCAGCGGACGAAGGCGCGGGCCCGTTCGGGCGTGTTGACCGCGCCGACCGTCCAGGTGTCGCCGAGAACGACATAGGCGTAGAGCCGCGGCGCGACGATCGTGTTGTCGCGGCTGCGCTGGCGGTCCGACAGCGACATATTGTCGCTGCCTCCGTAGAGGCCGACGCCGCGCACGGTGGTGACCCCGTGCGCCAGCCACAGCCGATAGCCGTAGGTCGCGTTGGGCGCCTTGTCCGGATCGCCATTATGGCCGTGCGTGTCGACGAAGCCGGGCAGGACGAACATGCCCGTCGCGTCGATCTCGCGGTCGGCGTCGCGCGGCGCGCGATCGCTCGCGATCGGCAGGCCGGGCGTGCCGGCGGCGCGGATGCTTTCGATGCGGTTGCCGGCGACAACGATGTCGACGGGGCCGCGCGGCGGCGCGCCGGTGCCGTCGACCAGCGTCGCGCCGCGAATGACGAGGCGGCGATAGGGACCCTCGCCCTCGCCGGGCTGGCGATCGGCGACGCGTTCCATCCGTGCGCCGTTCTCCTGCGCCCGGCTCGCCGGCTGGATCGCCAGCGCGGCGGCCAGCGCGGCCGCCCAGGCCAGTGTCCGCAATGCCCGCATCCGCGCTCCCCCTCGGGAAAAACCGTTAAGCCAAGCCTACAGCGGCATTCATGGCCTATTCAATGCCATCTGCTATGACCCCTTGCGATCCTTCACGAAATATCGGGTTTTGAAAAGTTCATGCGTTTTTTGATTCTGTTTCTTGTCGCGGGCCTCGTCGCCCTGACGCCCGCCGACGCCCAGCGTCGCATCGGCGCCACGCGCGGCGGCGAGCAGGACGAGGCCTATCGCGCCACCTCTCAGGGGGAGATTCTCCCGCTGCAGCAGATTCGCGCGCGCATCAGCGTGCCCGGCGGCCAGCTGATCGGGGTCGAGTTCGACGGCCGCATCTACCGGCTCAAGTTCATGCGCGGCACCGAAGTGATCTGGATCGACGTCGACGCGCGCACCGGGCGGGTCGTCGGACGGCATTAGCGTAACCGTGGCGCTCGCGTAACGGCGCTGCTATTCCCTTGCCAACGGAACATATTGGCGGCCGCGCCGATTGGCGACGGACGACCGTGAGGCGAAGGGAAAGACGATGCGGGTCCTGATTGTCGAGGACGAGCCCAATCTGGGCCGGCAGCTGCGCGCGACGCTGGAAGGCGCGGGCTACGCGATCGATCTCGCCACCGACGGCGAGGATGGCCATTATCTCGGCTCCACCGAAACCTATGACGCGATCATCCTCGATCTCGGCCTGCCCGAGGTGGACGGGCTGACCGTGCTCGACCGCTGGCGCAAGGAAGGGATCAAGGTCCCCGTTCTCGTCCTCACCGCGCGCGACAGCTGGTCGGACAAGGTCGCCGGGCTCGACGCCGGCGCCGACGACTACCTCGCCAAGCCCTTCCAGACCGAGGAGCTGATCGCCCGCCTGCGCGCGCTGATCCGCCGCGCCTCGGGCAACGCCAGCTCCGAGCTCACCGCCGGCGATGTCCGTCTCGACACCCGCTCGGGCAAGGTCACGCTCAACGGCGAGCCGGTCAAGCTGACCGCGCAGGAGTACAAGCTTCTCTCCTACCTGATGCACCACAAGGGCAAGGTGGTCAGCCGCACCGAGCTGATCGAGCATATCTACGACCAGGATTTCGACCGCGATTCGAACACGATCGAGGTCTTCGTCACCCGCATCCGCAAGAAGCTCGGCCCCGACGTGATCACCACCATCCGCGGCCTCGGCTACAGCCTCGAAGAGCCGGGCAGCTGAGCCGGTTCATCGCGAGCTAAGGCGGATATGGTCCTAGCTGGCGCCGTGAGGACCGGATGAAGCTTCCCAGCCTCGGATTGCGCCGCTTCTGGGTGAGAAGCGCGACCCGGCAGCGTTCGGGCTCGCTCACCCGGCGCATGATCGGCATCGCGGCGCTGTGGATCGGCCTGCTCCTCGGCCTCGGCGGCTACACGCTCGACCGAGTTCTCACCAACGCCATCACGAGCAATTTCGACGCCCAGCTCGATTATGTGCTGACCGCGATGATCGGCACCGCCGAGATCGGCCCGGAAGGCGAGGTATTGTTCACCCGCGCCCCCGCCGACCAGCGCTTTCTCGAGCCTTATTCGGGCCTCTACTACCAGGTCAGCGGCGAGGACTTCGATCCCTTCCCGTCGCGCTCGCTCTGGGACCGGCGGCTCGAGGTGCGCGAGGCGCATAACGACAGCGATGCCCATTATTACGACAGCGACGAATTCCCGATGGAGCGTCTGCGCGTGATCGAGCGCGACGCGCGGCTGCCCGGCTCGCCGGTGCGCTGGCGCTTTCAGGTGGCGCAGAATCGCGACATCCTCGACGAGCAGATCGGCGTGCTTCGCCGGACGCTGGTGCGCTCCTTCGGCATCCTTGCGCTCGGCCTGCTCGTGCTCGCCGCGCTGCAGGCGATTTACGGCCTCTGGCCGCTGCGCCGCGTGCGCCGCGCGATCGCCGCCATCCGGACCGGCCAGAAATCCCGAATCGACGAAAAGCTGCCGCGCGAGATCGAGCCGCTGACCGAGGAATTGAACGACCTGCTCGCGCACAATGAGACGCAGGCCGAGGAGGCGCGGCGCCACGCCGGCAATCTCGCCCATGCGCTGAAAACGCCGCTCACCGTGGTCAACAACGCCGCGACCGCGCAGAGCCCCGACCTCGCCGATACGGTGATCCGCGAGGCGCGCACGATGCGCCGCCAGGTCGACCACCATCTCGCCCGCGCCCGCGCCATCGGCCGCCGCTCGAGTAGTCTCGCGCGCAGCCCGGTCTGGCCCAGCCTTGAATCGGTCGAGCGCGCGGTCAGCCGCCTCTACGAGAATGTCACCATCGACATTGCCGGGCATAAGCAGGCGACGGTGAAGGTCGAGCGGCAGGATCTGGACGAGATGCTCGGCAACCTGATCGAGAATGCCGCGAAATACGGCCATGGCCGCGTCTTCGTGACCGTGAAGACCACGCCGGAATGCGTCGAAATCGAGGTGGAGGACGACGGCGCGGGGATCCCGGAGGCGGAGCGCCTCTCGATCTTCGATCGCGGCGCCCGGCTCGACACCGGCAAGCCGGGCACGGGCCTCGGCCTCGCCATCGTCCGCGATGTCGCGCAGATTTACGGCGGCTCGATCCACCTCGAGGAAAGCGAGGATCTGGGCGGCCTGCTGGCGCGGCTGAAGCTTCCGATCGGCGAGGTCACGGCCTTGAACCTGCCGGGGTAGGAGCGGCGGCCCGGGTCTTGCCTTTGGGCGCCTCCCAGCGCAGACCGCGCGCCAGCATGACCGCCACCGTCCACCCGATCGGCTCCGCCCGCGCCGCCTCGCTCGAGCCGATGATCCAGCTCGCCGCGGCGGACCTCAATCATGTCAACGCGGTGATCCTCGAGCGGATGCAGAGCGAGGTCGCGCTGATCCCCGAGCTCGCCGGTCATCTCATCGCCGGCGGGGGCAAGCGGATGCGGCCGATGCTGACGCTCGCCTGCGCCGCTTTGCTCGACTATCAGGGCGCGAGGCACCACAAGCTGGCCGCCGCGGTCGAGTTCATCCACACCGCGACGCTGCTCCACGACGATGTCGTCGACAGCTCGGGCCTCCGGCGCGGGCGGCGCACCGCCAACATCATCTGGGGCAATCCGGCGAGCGTGCTGGTCGGCGACTTCTTGTTCAGTCGCGCCTTCGAGCTGATGGTCGAGGACGGCAGCCTGAAGGTGCTGCGCATCCTCTCGCGCGCGTCGAGCGTGATCGCCGAGGGCGAGGTCAGCCAATTGAGCGCCCAGCGCCGGATCGAAACCAGCGAGGACCATTATCTCGAGATCATCTCGGCCAAGACCGCGGCCCTGTTCGCCGCCGCCTGCCGGATCGCCGCGGTGGTCGCCGAGCGCGACGAGAGCGTCGAGGAGGCCCTCGACGCTTATGGCCGCAATCTCGGCGTTGCCTTCCAGCTGGTCGACGACGCGATCGACTATTCCTCGGACGCCGCGACGATGGGCAAGGGCGTCGGCGACGATTTCCGCGACGGCAAGGCGACCCTGCCCGTCATCCTCGCTTACGCCCGCGGCGGCGAGGCCGACCGCGCCTTCTGGCGCGACGCCATCGCGGGTGGCGGCGCCGAACCGGCCGATCTGGGCCGCGCGACGATTCTGCTGCGCGAGACCGGCGCGCTCGCCGACACGCTCGAGCGCGCCCGCCTCTTCGGCCGCCGCGCGATCGACGCGTTGGGAGCCTTCCCCGCCGGGCGGGCGAAGGCCGCTCTGGTCGAGGCGGTCGAGTTCGCGATCCAGCGCGCTTACTGATGAAGCGCGTTCCGCCCCGGCCGCCGCTGAAAAGCGGGCTCGACACGGTCGGACCGTTCCACCCTTATCTGGTTTATGCGGCGGTGCTGCTGCTCGACCTCGCGGGGCTGGCGCTCGGCATCTTCCTGCTCATCTGGGTCGGCGACCTTGCCGAAGACCTGATCTGGCCCGGTGGGACCGAATGGGTGGACTTCTGAGCCTGCCCATCGAGCAGGTGCTGCCTCAGCTTCTGCAGGCGCTTGCCAAGGGACGAAACGCGGTGCTGGTCGCGCCGCCGGGGGCGGGGAAGACGACGGCGGTGGCGCCGACACTGCTCGACCAGCCCTGGTGCACGGGCGAAATCCTGCTCCTGTCGCCGCGCCGCCTCGCCGCGCGCGCCGCGGCGGAGCGGATGGCGGAGCTGGCGGGCGAGCCGGTGGGACGGATGATCGGCTATGCGACGCGGCTCGACAGCAAGCGCTCGGCGGCGACGCGGATCGTCGTGCTGACCGAAGGCATTTTCCTGAGGCGCATCCAGGCCGATCCCGAGCTGGCGGGCGTATCGGCGGTGCTGTTCGACGAGGTGCACGAGCGCAGCCTCGACAGCGATTTCGGACTCGCCCTCGCGCTCGACGCGCAGGCTGCGCTGCGCCCGGACCTGCGGCTGATCGCGATGTCGGCGACGCTCGACGGCGCGCGCTTCTCGGCGCTGATGGGCGATGCGTCGGTGATCGAGAGCGCGGGGCGGAGTCACGACATCGAGCTGATCCACCTCGGGCGCGCCACGGAGAAGCGCATCGAGGGCGAGATGGCCGCCGCGATCCGGCGCGCGCTGGCCGAGCGCGAGGGTGGCCTGTTGGCTTTTCTCCCCGGCGTCGCCGAGATCGAGCGCACTGCCGAACGGCTGAGCCTGCCCGCCGATTCCGACCTCCACCTCCTGCATGGGGGTCTCGATCCGGCCGCGCAGCGCGCCGCGATCGCCGCGGCGCCGCCCGGCCGGCGCAAGGTCGTGCTCGCCACCTCGATCGCCGAGACCAGCCTGACCCTGGACGGCGTGCGCATCGTCGTCGACTCGGGCCTCGCCCGGCGCCGCCGCTACGACCGTGCCGTGGGGCTGACCCGGCTCGTCACCGAGCGCGCCAGCCAGGCGGCGGTGACGCAGCGTGCCGGGCGGGCAGGACGGCAGGGGCCGGGCAGCGTCTACCGGCTGTGGGCGGAAGCGGCGACGCAGAGCCTGCCGCGCTTCGACCCGCCGGAAATACTGGAGGCGGACCTCTCCGCACTGCTGCTCGATTGCGCGATCTGGGGCGTTGCCGACCCGCGCGCTCTCAACTGGCTCGATCCGCCCTCGGCAGCGGCGATCGAGGAAGCGGGCAAGCGGTTGCGCGCGCTGGGGGCGCTCGACGAGAGCGGGCGTCCGACCGCGCATGGCCGCGCGATCGCCCAGCTGCCGCTGCCGCCGCGCCTTGCCCATATGCTGATCGAGGCGGCGGCGCGCGGTTGCGCCGGAACGGCGGCCGAGGTCGCGGTGCTGCTTTCCGAACGGGGGCTGGGCGGCAACGAGGCGGATATGGAGCTTCGGCTCAGACGCTGGCGCGGCGACAAGGGCCGTCGCGCCGAAGCCGCGCGCGGGCTCGCCCGGCGCTGGCGCGGGCTCGTGGGCGACGGCGGCACCGGGGACGTCGGCGCTTGTGTCGCGCTCGCTTTTCCGGATCGCGTGGCGAAGCGCCGGGACTCATCGGGCGCGGACTGGATCAGCGTCGGCGGACGGGGCTTCCGGCTCGATCCCACGGCGCCTCTCGCGCGCGAGGCCTGGCTCGCCGTCGCTGAGGTCGGGGGCGCGGCGGCGGGCGCACGCATCCTTTCCGCAGCCGCGATCGACCAAGGGACGGTGGAGAGCCTGTTCGCGGAACGAATTGGCGAAGGCAGCGAGGTGATTTTCGATCCCGCGACCGGAAGCGTGCGAGCCGAGCGCGCCCGGCGGCTCGGCGCGATCCGGCTCTCTGGGGGGCAGGACAGCAAGGCCGATCCCGCCGAGATCGAGGCGGCGCTGCTCCAAGGCGTGCGCACACATGGCCTCGGCCTGCTTCCGTGGCGCGAGGAGACGCGGGCATTGCGCGAGCGCGCGGCCTTCGCCCGGCGCATCGAACCTTCCATTCCCGATCTATCGGACGAGGCGCTGATGGCGACGCTCGACGACTGGCTGCCGCCCTTGCTCCACGCCAGGCGGCGGCTCGCCGATGTCGCGATGGAGCTGCCGCTCGGCTGGGCGGAGCGGCGGGCGATCGACCGGCTTGCGCCGAGCCATTTCGAGACGCCGGCGGGCAGCCGTCACGCGATCGACTATGCGGCCGAGGCGGGGCCGACCGTCACGGTGCGCGTCCAGGCTGTGTTCGGGCTCGACCGCCATCCGCAGGCGGGCGGCGTGCCCCTCGTGCTCGCGCTCACCTCGCCGGCCGGGCGGCCGATCCAGACGACGCGCGATCTGCCCGGCTTCTGGCGCGGCAGCTGGGCCGAGGTCGCGCGCGAGATGCGCGGCCGCTATCCTAGGCATCCCTGGCCCGACGATCCCGCCACTGCCGATCCCACCTTGCGCGCCAAGAAGGCCGCCACGCGCGGCCGCTGACGTCTGGGGCGATACACGGCGCGCAAGCGCGATCAGCTTAAACGCAACGCCGATCAGCCAATTCGCAAAGCCGATCAGCGCCTTGGCCGTCCTAGCCCGCTAATACAGCGGACGAGCCGGGAGCCCCCGCCCGGCCGACATCGGGCTCAGGAGCATGAAGAGATGACCTTTACCACCATGCGCAATCTCGCCGCCGCAACCCTCGCCGGCGCCTTGCTGGCGGGCCTTGCCGCGCCGGCCAGCGCCGGCCGCTACGCCGCCGCCGACACCGCCAAGGCCAACCGGCCCGCCCAGCGGCCGGCGCCGCGCGCCACCGCGCCGGACCCGAATCGCGAAATCTGTCTCGTCACCCGGCTCACCGGCTCGCGCCTCCAGCGCCGGATCTGCAAGACCGCGGAGGAATGGGAGGCCGCGGGCGGACTTCCGACTGACGAAGACTGAGCCGCGCGCGCCCCTCGCGCCGTCGTCGTCGCTCGTGCATTAGCGCTCGATTTTGAGCGCCGCAGGGCTAGAGACGAAGCAGGCGCGAGGAGGTGACGGCGATGAAGTGGCTGACGATATTGCTTTCGGCGCTGTTGCTCGCCGCGCAGGCACCCGCACCCTCCCCTGACCCTCTCGACGCCATCGCGCGCGACTATGTCCGCCTCCAGCTCGAGATCGATGCGCGCGACGAGGGCTATGTCGATGCCTATTACGGCCCCGCCGAATGGCGCGAGGCGGCGCGCGCAAATCCCCGCGAGCTGCCGGCGCTCGCCGAGGCGGTCTCGGCGCTTCAGGGCCGGCTCGCCGCGGTCACCGTCCCGGAAGGCTCGATGGAGGCGCGCCGCATCGCCTTCCTCAATGCCCAGCTAACCGCCGCCGCGACGCGGCTTCGTACGGTGCGGGGCGAGCGGCTGAGCTTCGCCGAGGAGGCGCAGGGCCTTTACGGCGTCACCCCGGAGCTGCGCCCGCTCTCCGACTACGATCCCCTGCTCGCGCGGGTCGAGGCGCTGGTGCCGGGCGAAGGTCCGCTGCCCGAGCGGATCGAGGCGTTCACGGCCCGCTTCACCATTCCCGCCGACCGGCTCGACGCGGTGATGCGCGCCGCCATCGCCGAATGCCGGCGGCGGACCGTGGCGCACATTCCGATGCCCGAGGGCGAGGCGTTCACGCTCGAGTTCGTCACCAACCAGCCCTGGTCGGGCTATAATTGGTACCAGGGCAATTATCGCAGCCTCATCCAGATCAACACCGACCAGCCGGTGCGGCTCGGCCGCGCGGTCGATCTCGGCTGCCACGAAGGCTATCCGGGCCACCACGCCTATAACGCCCTGCTCGAGCGCGAGCTGGCGCGGGGGCGCGGCTGGATCGAATATATGGTCTACCCGCTTTACTCGCCGCAGAGCTTCATCGCCGAGGGCTCGGCCAATTACGGGATCGAGCTGGCCTTTCCGGGCGAGGAAAGGCTGCGCTTCGAGACGGAGACGCTCTATCCGCTCGCCGGCCTTTCAACCGAGGGCGCGGCCGAATATCTCGCGCTGCAGGAGGCGCTGGAGGAATTGTCCGGCGCGCGCTTCACGATCGCCCGCGACCTGCTGGAGGGGCGGATTAGCGAGGACGAGGCGGTGGCGCTCGCCCGCCGCTACCAGCTGATGACCGAGAGCCGCGCCCGCCAGTCGATCGCCTTCACCCGCCGCTATCGTTCCTATGTGATCAATTACGGGCTCGGCGAGGATTGGGTGCGCAGCTACGTCGAGTCGATGCCCAACCGGCATTGGGAGACAATGCGGGAGATCCTCTCAGGGCCGACCCTGCCCGGCGATCTCGTCATTCCCTGACATGCGCTGCTTCTGGGATAAGCGGCAGCTCGCCCACGCGCCCGCGCTGGAGCTGCACAATGGCGGCTTCGTGCCCTTCGCGGAGAGCCCGGAGCGGGCGGAGGCGGTGCTCGCCGGGATCGGCGCGACCGAAGCGGCTTTCGACCATGGCGAGGCGCCGCTCCGCGCCATCCATTCGGAAGCTTATCTCGCCTTGCTCTGGTCGGCGCACAAGGATTGGCGCGCGGCGGGGCGCGAGGGCGACGCCGGCGCCTATGCCTGGCCGGTGGTGCGGCGGCGGCCGCTGGACCTGGAGCGGATCGACGCGCGGCTGGGCCAGCACAGCTTCGACGCCTCCAGCCCGATCGCCGAGGGAACCTGGGAGGGCGCCTATTGGAGCGCGCAGACGGCGCTGACCGCGCTCGGCGCGGTGCTCGGCGGCGACAAGGTGGCCTTCGCGCTCTGCCGCCCGCCCGGCCATCACGCGGGGGCCGACTATCTCGGCGGTTATTGCTACCTCAACAACGCCGCGATCGCCGCAGAGGCCGCGGTCGCGGCGGGCAGGCGGGTCGCGATCCTCGATATCGACTATCATCACGGCAACGGCACACAGGACATCTTCTACGCGCGCGGCGACGTACTGTTCGTCTCGATCCACGCCGATCCGGTGATGGACTATCCCTATTTCTGGGGCCATGCCGACGAGACCGGCGAGGGGGCGGGCAAAGGCGCGACGCTGAACCTCCCGCTGCCACGCGGCGCCGATCTCGCCGCCTATCTCCCGGCTCTCAACACCGCGCTGGAGCGCATCGCCGCCTTCGCGCCGGAGCTGCTCGTGGTCAGCTACGGCGCCGACACCTATGCGGGCGATCCGATCTCCCATTTCAAACTTGAAACATCGGACTATCGAGTGCTCGGCGAGCGCATCGCCGGCCTCGGCCTGCCGAGCGTCATCGTGATGGAAGGCGGTTACGCCGTGGACGCGCTCGGCGCCAATATCGCGGGCTTTCTCGAAGGCTTCTAGGCGCTCAGCCGACCGTCCTGCTGGAAGCGGGCGACGCCGGCTTCGATCAGCGCTTCCAGTTCGGCGAGCAGCGCCGGATCCGCATCCTTGAAGTTGAAGCAGGACTTGCCCTGCATGCGTTTGCGCAGCGCGGGATCGATGCCATCGAGCAGATCGGGATACGCGTAGACCGGGATCAGGTGGGCCGAGACGTAATTCTTCCTAATCTCGACGCCGCCGAGCCAGGTCCGATAGCCGTCCTTCGCGCGCACCTCGTGGGTGCCGAGAGTGTAGCGGCGGGGCTCGTCGTGGAGGACGACGCCCTTGGCGGCGTGGCGCGCGAACAGAGGCCGGATCGCTTCGAACGCCCCGGCCAAGTCCGCGGCCATCGCCTAGAGCTTCTCGGTCAGCTCGGGGACGATCTTGAACAGGTCGCCGACCAGGCCGACGTCGGCGACCTGGAAGATCGGGGCGTCCTCGTCCTTGTTGATCGCGACGATGACCTTCGAATCCTTCATCCCGGCGAGGTGCTGGATCGCGCCGGAAATGCCGATCGCGATATAGACTTCGGGGGCGACGATCTTGCCGGTCTGGCCGACCTGATAATCGTTGGGGGCGTAGCCCGCGTCGACCGCGGCGCGGCTGGCGCCGACGCCGGCCTTGAGCTTGTCCGCGAGCGGATCAAGCAGCGCGTGGAACTGCTCC